>JACQUC010000277.1 GCA_016210495.1 Chloroflexota bacterium | reverse complement strand
GGCCTGGAGCCGCTGACCATCGGCAAAATCCACCTTGACACCCGTCCAACCCCGGTGCTATACTTTTCTGCAAGCAAGGGCAATTAGCTCAGTTGGTTAGAGCACACGGCTTACATCCGTGAGGTCGTAGGTTCGACTCCTACATTGCCCACTGATTATCATGCTTGGTCCATCGGCGGCACGATGCCCAGTTGCTGCAGCAGCCCCAGGACGTCCCACTCTTCCCAGTGTTCCACCATTTTGCCGTCGGCGAAGCGAAGGATTTCCATCCCCGTGAACTTTATCTGCTTGCCCGTTGGGGCCACGCCCATAAATGGGCCTTTGTGGGTGGCGCGCATCGTATAGCGAGACACCACCTTATCCCCATGGGCAATCAGATCCTCTACGACGCACTCGGCGTCGCCGAAAGCCTCGCCCATCATGCTGAGGCCCTGCCTGAGCCCCTCGCGGTTCCCCTGAGGATTGAAGCTGCTGTGATCGACAAAATCGGGCGCGAGAACCTCATCGATAGCTGCCAGATTGCTCTTGATCATAACCTCGTCGATGAACCGCCGGTAGACCGCCTTGTTCTCCTCTTCCATTGTGTTGCCCCCTCTCCTTTCGTAAACGTTATACCAGTTGTGCACCTGTACGCCCTGAATTACCCGTTGGGAAGCATCTTGGCAACTCTGGCGTCGCGGCGCTAAAGCAACCGCTTCAGGCCACAAACTGACGACGTCCCCTGCCCAGCGGCCTGAAGCGGTCCCTTCAGGGCCGCGATGCCCACCCCACCTCACCGCTGGCAATATAGGGTGCATCCGAAGACCTTTGGTATTGCGTGAGCCTCACCCCACTATTCCAGCGTCTCTCGGGCTCCCCAGCCGGCGCTCTCGTCGAGAACGTCTATCCGCTCGGGCGTTACGTGCACCGCGACGTAGCGCTCCTCTGGGCGAGGCCCGGCAGTCCGCTCGGGCACCAGTCTGTTCCAATCCGGCGAAGCGATGGGCCGCGCTGTGCCACGGTATTGCAGCCACCGGAGGCCATCGGCGTCGGCGTCGACGATGATCAGCAGCACCTGGGGATTCTCTTCCAGGTGATAGATAGCGTCGGCCCAGCGTGGCAACAGACATTCCACTTCCAGCGTTCGACCGCTCCGGCTACCCTTCGGAAGACGATACCGGACAGGCATTGCCCAGGCGCCGACCGACCCGCCCGTGCTGATGACGCAGACCCGGTGTTCCAGAAGGTAGGTTGCGATCCTGTCGCGCAGGTCGTCCAGCAATGGCATGCTCCTATGCACGAGTGACTTACGAATAGTATGCTCTAAGAAAGGTAGGGCCGTCATCAGAAAAAAGTATTATTCTGCGTAAGATCGGGTACTATCCAAAGGTTAAGACCCCCGCGACGGTCGAATAATACTTTCTTCTGATGGTAGGCAAGGCCTCGTTGCAGTAGAATGGCGTGTCGATTCAGAATGACACCTGTAGTCGAGTGGAGGGCACGATAATGAGACGGCATCTTAGGCCGGTTATGACGGAGATGGCGGCGTTGACTTGTGCCGCCATCCTCGTGTTCGTCGCGCTGGTCTGGGCGACGGAGGTTGGCCAGGCGGAGGGCCCCACACGGCCCAGCCCAGCCCAAGCCGCGCCGCCGGCCCGCTACGGGCACGCTGTGGTCCAGCTCGGCGACTTCGTCTACCTCTTCGGAGGCGTCGGCGAAGGCGGCGTGCTCCTCAACGACCTCTGGCGGTTTGGCCCGGTCAGCGCCACGTCGAATCAGGCACAGGGATACGTTCGGCCGCTGGACGAGTGGGCAGAGATTACTCCTGCAAACAAGCCTACGGCCCGTTTCGGGCACACCCTAGTTGAAATGGGAGGAAACTACGTCATCCTCTTTGGCGGGCAGGGGGAAGGGGGAAACGCGCTGGACGACATTTCGTCCTACAATCCCTCTGCGAACAACTGGACGCCACTGCTCTCGCAAGGGACGCCGAAGCCGACGCCGCGCTACAGCCACCAGGCCGTGAGCATCAACGACAAGATGTACGTCCTGGGAGGCTTAGGAAGCTCAGGCCTCACGCAAGGCTGGCTTTGGGGCTACAATCCAGGCACTGGCACGTGGAGCCAGGAGAGTTTCAGTCCTGTCGGCTCCCCCTACGACTTCAGCGCCGCCAACATCGGCGGCCAGATGGTGATCTGGGGTGGCCGCGGCTCCGAAGGCACCTATCTGAGCATGACATGGCGATACAACCCGACGACCAACTGGTGGACGCAACTATTGATAACCACTACCCAACAGGCTGGCTCCTCCTACCCGATCCCGGGGTTGCAACCTATGGCGGCGACGTTGCCCGCTCGAACCGCCAATCAGGCTACCGCGTCGCAGGGAAACCGAATGTGGGTCTTGGGCGGTCAGACGCAAGCCTCGTCGGCGGTGGATAACGTCTGGGAGTTTGTGTTCGATAACTCGGCCGCCGTCACCGCCAACGCGCTGGAGCCTCTGGCGGCTTCTCGCACGCAAGCCGCGGCCGTGGCCTTGCCTCAAAGCGGCGGCCAGTCCGCCTTCACCCGACTCCTCGTCTTCGGAGGACGCCGGAGCGGGCAGGCGTTGGCAGAGCCGGTAAGCTACACGGCCTGGTCTTCGCCACGCCGTCTATTCTTGCCGGTGATCACGCGCAACTAATCATACGAGGCGCAAGTCTCGCGCGCGGGCGGCAGCCTGGGTGCGCGAGGACGCGCGTAGCTTGCCGAGGATGTTAGTGATATGGACTTTGACCGTGTGCTCGCTGATCACCAATTGCCGGGCTATTTCCCGATTGCTCGAGCCTGCGACGATGAGACGTAGTACCTGAATCTCCCGCGCTGTGAGCGTTTCACCCGTGTCGGGTACGCGCACTGGCCCTGGTTCGTCTCCTTCGCCCAGAAGATGAAGCAGCGAAGCCGCAAAGGTGGCATGGACACCCCGCTCTATCGCCAATCGCAGCAGCGGCACGACGACGACCGCGCCTTCTTTGAGAATCCAGCCGGGCGTTCTATTGCGCTCACACTCGGCCAGCAGCGGGGCCAACTCGGACAGCGCGTCCCGTGAGCGGTTCCACCGCAGGTAAAGATACGCCAGCAACAGCCTCGCGCTGCCAAAGATAATGCAGTGGGGCACGCGTTCTTCAACGGCAACAGCCGGTCGCAGGGTGCGCTCGGCATCGACGTAGCGGCCCTCGCTTATTTCCAGCAGCGCTCGCATCAACGCCCGCGTCGTCGTGGCCTCAGGCAGCTCCTGACCACCTGCGACGGCGCAGATCCGATCGTGGCACTGCCCTGCCCGCTCCAGCAGGCCCTGCAGCCAGTAGGCTCGTCCTATGAGGTAGAGAATCGGCACGATGAGGGGAACCACGGCTGGTGTCTGTTCCAACTGGGGCAATCGTGTCTCCCAGTAGCTTGCCGCGGCCGCATAGTCACCACGGATGGTGGCGCCGAAGCTCAGCACGAACCCTACCTCGCCCTCCAGATAGACGGATCCGCCCAACTGCCGGGTAATGGCGTAGGCGCGCTCCGCCTCCTGAATCGCCGCGTCGAGCCTGCCGCGCAAGAAGTGGATGAAACCCAGCAGGGAATAAGCGCCCGCCTGCACTGGTCCCCCTCCGTCTCCAAAGCGAGCCAGGACTTGCCGGCAATAACGCTCGAGGCGCTCAGGACCGTTGGGCAAAAGCGTAAAATCCAGGCGCAGGATGGTGGCCATGATAATAAAGGCGCGGGAATCTCCTGACTCCAGAGTGATTCTCATCGCCTGGTCCACGTCCGCATCTACCTCGCTCCACCTGCCCTGGTACTCCGACTGGAAGGCGCGCGCCATCAGCAACTGGACCTGTCCGTGCGGGGGAAGGGGATATGCCAGCGCCTGCCGTGTAAACGCCGCCTGGCGCTCATAGTCGAACTGGCTGTTGGCGACGCTCACCATCTCCAACAGGCAAAGCCCCTGTCCGGCTTCATCGCCGGCCGACGCAAAACCGTCCAGGGCGCGCTCCAGCAAAGACGACGCCTCGTCCAGAGCACCGCGGACCAGCGCGGAAACGCCCAGGAAGTAGAGGAGCCAGGGACGCCTCTCACGGACGGAAGCGGGCAGGGCCTCGATCCAACCGCGCAGCATGCCCAGCAAGCCGTCACGCGCGATATCCTCGCCCACCTGTTCCATTATGTCGGCCGCCTCTTCCCACAACTGCGCCGCCAGGTAGTGGGCGATGGCGCGAGCGGGCACGTTCTCCGCCTCGGCAGCTCGGCGATGCAGCTCCGCGACACGCTCGGGCATCACCTGCGCCAGCCGTCCGCGCAGGAACTCGGCAAACAGGTGATGGTAGCGATATGCCGTGCCCGCCTCGTCTGCCGCGACGAGAAAGAGGTTGCGGCGGTAGATCTCCTCGAGAATCGCTGGAGCATCGTCACGACCCGTGACCGCCTTGCACAGCGCCGGGGCCAGTTCTGGCAAGATCGACGTGTCCAGCAGGAAGGCCCGCACAGCCGCGCTCTGATGGGCCAACACCTCGTCGGCCAGGAAGTCGAAGACGTACCTGTCAGTTTGGGCAAAGTTGGCGACGAAAGCGGTCCGGCCCGCTGGTGTAGGGATGCGGTCCAGCGAATCGGCTATGAGGCGCATACCCGCCGCCCACCCTTCGGTGCGAGCGTAGAGGCTGGCCAGATCTTCGAGCGAAAGCCCCAGGCGAAATCGATCGTTAAGGAAGACCGCTGCTTCATTCGCCGTAAAGCGCAGGTCACCGAGACGCAGCTCGGCCAGTTGTCCCCGGGCTCGCAGGCGAGCCAGCGCCAGGGGCGGGTCGTGGCGTGCCGACACTACCAGGTGGAGTTGCGGCGGTAGTCGTTCCAGCAGATAGTCTAACGAAGCGTAGACAGTTGGCTCGGCGATCAGGTGCAGGTCCTCGAGGATCAAGGCCACGGGCCCAGGCAGGGTCTCCAAGATGTCGTTGACCAGCACGCCGACAAAGCGCCGCCCTTCGGCGCCCGGGTCGGGGAGACTGGTCAGGAGGGTCTGAGTCGTGGCCCCGCAGGCGGGGTTCGCCCTCCGTAGTGCGGCGACAAGAGCGGCCATGAACCTGGCAGGCTCGTTGTCTTCCTGGTCCAGCGAGAGCCACGCTACGGAGAGCTCCGGATAGGCGTGGGCAAGCGCGGCCAGCAAGGTTGTCTTGCCATAGCCGGCGGGGGCTGAGATGAGGGTCAGGGGATGTGACGCAATGGCCTGGTGGAGCGCGGCCAGCAGCGGCTCACGCGGCAGCGTATCCTCACGCAGATGCGGCGGGTGCAGCTTGGTCTGAGTCAGCCAGGCTGCCCCGCTCTCTCGCTGCCCTTCCACCACCCTGATGATCCTCCTCTCTCAACACATAGCGAAGCCAGGTCCACATGGTAGTCGAACGGTGCCCTTCGCGACCCGTATTATACCATGCCGATGAACGGCCCCTCCTCGCTGGCGCGTAAGGTATGCTCCAGGAAAGCCAGGGCCGTCATCAGAAGAACGTGTTATTCTGCGTGAGAGCGGGCCCTGTTTATGGATAAGACCCAGGTGACGGTAGAATAATACTTTTTTCTGATGCCAGGCGGGTCCTCGGCGCACTAGAATGGGCTGTCGGTTCAGACTGGCACCTGTAGTTGAGCGGAGGGTAGGACAGTGAGACGGCATCATAGGCTGGTTGTGAGAGGAATAGCGCCGTTGATTTGCCCAGTCATCCTGGTGCTCGTCGTTCTGATCTGGGCCAGCGCGGTTGGCCAGGCGGAAGGGCCCACGCGGCTTGGCCCGGCCCAATCCGCGCCGCCGGCCCGCTACGGGCACGCTATGGTCGAATCCAACGGTTTCGTCTATCTCTTCGGCGGGGTGGGCGAAGGCGGGACGCTCTTGAATGACCTCTGGCGGTTTGGCACAGTCAGCGCCACGTCGAACGGGCCACGGGGGCAGGCTCAGCCGCTGGATGCCTGGGAGGAGATAAACCCCGCAAACGAGCCACCGGCGCGTTTCGGGCACACTATTGTGGAAGTGTCTGGAACTGGAGGAATTGTCCTGTTCGGCGGGCAGGGCGCAGGGGACGTGTTCGATGACGTCTGGTCCTATAATCCCGCGGTCAACAACTGGACCCCACTTCCCTCGCAGGGGACGTGGAAGCCGGAGCCCCGTCACGGCCACCAGGCCGTCGGCATCGGCGACAGGATGTACGTCTTCGGAGGCAGGACAGGCACGGGGGTCGCAAGTGACTGGATCTGGAGCTACGACCTGGCCAACGGCACCTGGAGCCAGGGAACCTACAGTCCGTCCGGCTCCCGCTACGACTTCAGCGCCGCCAACGTCGACGGCCAGATGGTCGTCTGGGGCGGCCGCAACTACTGGGGCAATTATCTGAGCGACCTGTGGCGGTACGACCCGACGGCCAACCAGTGGTCGCAACTCCCGATTACCACTCCCCAGCAGGTTGGCTCCTCCTACCCGATCCCAAGGATGCAGCCAGCGGCGGCGCTGCCCGTTGGGACCGCCAATCAGGCCACCGCGTCACAGGGAAACCGGATGTGGGTCTTCGGTGGTCAGACGCAGGCTTCGCCGGCGGTGGACAACGTCTGGGAGTTCGTGTTCACGAACACGACCACTGTCACCGTGAGCGCGCTGGACCCTCTGGCGGCGCCTCGCACGCAAGCCGCGGCCGTGGCTTTGCCGCAAAGCGGCGGCCAACTCGCCTTCACCCGCCTCCTCGTCTTTGGCGGACGCCGGAACGGCCAGACGTTGGGAGAGCCGGTGAGCTACACGGCGTGGTCTTCCCCGCCACGCCGTCTATTCTTGCCGGTGATCACGCGCAACTAGCCGAAACGCCATTCTCAAACCAGCTCCGTGCTCCGCATACCGTGCCGGGAATCGTTCTGACGCAGTGGTACAGACGCAGGGAGCCCGCGTCTGTACCGCCGTTCGCTGCAGCGAGGGGACTCACAACAGTAGCTGTACCGACTGACCTAGCGCCCGCCTCCCGGCGGCATCATCGCCTGGGCCAACTGCTTGTACTGCTTCACCGACTCGATGGGGTCTACCACCGCGTGGACCTGTACCTCGGAAAAAGGCCCGAAGGGAAACTGCATGATGATACTGTTCGCTTCCTCGGCGGAATCCACGTTCAGGATGCAACCCCCGCCGGGCACTCCCGTATAGCCGAACTTAGTCTCGATCTTGCCACGCTCTTGCAGACCGGTCAGCCACCCTACCATCGCATCAGACAGGCCGACCGCCAGCTCGAGCGGGACCGGGTGCTTTGGATTCGCGATGACCAGAAACCTCATATCATCCTCCTTGCTTCTTTGAGAGCTTACTTTTCACGTCCACAAACTACGCCTTGTTCGACTTCAACGAACCTGGTTAGAGACGAGGCCACCGGACCTATTGCCGGTTTTGGACGTGCTCACCTCCTTCCTGCGCACTCACTACACGAATCGCGCGACGGCCATAGAGGCCACGACGACGATAAGCAACACCGAGTTGGCACGCGCGAGATTGGTGATACGCGTGGTCAGGCTCTGGAGCTGGCGATCCGCGTCGCCCGTGGGGGCTCGCCCTTCGAAGCCGCGCGCCACCTTGTCCATGCGCATCGTGAGCGGCGGAATGACGCCGAAGCCGACGATGAGCGCTAGAACCGTCCCCACCAGCCCAATGAACATAGCCGAACCCCATCCGCCCGCCAAAACCCAGTTGAGGTTCCAGCCGCGCATGCTGCCCGTTATCCAGACGCCGGAGACCACGACGACGATGGAG
Source organism: Chloroflexota bacterium (assembly GCA_016210495.1). Next base: position 28,332 of record JACQUC010000277.1, on the reverse strand, counting down.
CTGATCATGAGCACCGGCGGCACAACCCGCATCAGCGCCACCATCACAGGTTGTTCTATCCCGCGGCCCAAAGAGCGGAGCCGCGGCAGCAGCACGAAGGTAAGGAACAGATCCGTGCCAACCCAGAAGGTACCAAAAACGATGTGCAGCGCCCGCAAAAGCACCATTTGAGAGTCCATCACATTTCCCTCCCTTTTTTAGACTTCCAGTGTCTCACGTACACCCCATCCCCGGCTTTCGTCCAGCAGGTCGATGCGCTTCGGGCTCACGTTCACGACCAGGTACAGGTCTTCCGCCAGGGCTTCGGACGTCCCATCGGGCAGCAGGCCCGCCCAGTTCGGCCTGGCAATCGGCCGGGCCGTGCCTCGATACTCCAGCCAGCAGAGTGGCCTTTGCGGGCCGGCAAGCGCCGCGTGCAGGATCACCAGCAGCACCCCGGAGTTCTGCTCCAGGTGGTAGGCCACGTCGGCCCAACGAGGCACCAGGCAATTTACATCGAGTCCCTCAGCACGATACCGCACGGGCGTGGCCCAAGCCTCCTGGCCGCCGGAGACGCTCAGCACTCCAATGCCATGCGCCGTGAGGTAGGCCATCATCCGATCACGAGCAGGGTTCAACAAGAAGCGTCTCCCCCTTTCAGTCCTCGTCCTGTGACGCCAATCGATCAACCTTCAAAAGGCATTATGGCGCACCTCTAACATGGCTATCATCCTACGAAGGTACGAGATGGCAGACAATTGGGTACGGCTTCCAGGAGGCTCAGGTACGATGGGAGAAAGCGCCCACTCAGACGATCTGCAGCTCGCGGGCGCGCGCGGCTGCCTGCGTGCGGGAAGTGACGTTCAGCTTGCGCAGTATGCTGGTCACGTGGGTTTTCGCAGTGCTTTCCGTGATAACCAGTTGCTCGGTAATGGCCTTGTTGCTGGCGCCGGCGGCCACCAGGCGCAAGACCTCGATTTCGCGCGGGGTCAAAGTCTCGCCGGTTTCAGGCACGTCGACTCGGCGCGCCTCGGCCTTCACGCCGAGGAGACTAAGCAAGTGGGCGGCGTAGGCCGCGTGGACGCCGCGCTCTGCCGCCAGCCTGAGCAGCGGCGCTACGATGGCCGCGCCCTCCCGAAGTATCAAGCCTGGCATACCATCTCCCTGGCAGCGAGCCAGCATCGGGGCAAGCTCAGACATGGCTTGCTGCGGGCGGTTCCAGGAGAGGTAAAGGTACGCCAGCAGCAGGCGCGCGTTGCCAAAGACGAGGCAATGTGGGTTCGCCTGCTCAAGCTCGACCGCCGGGCGCAGGATTCGCTCGGCCTCGGCGTAGCGCCGCTCGGCGATTTCGAGCAGCACGCGCATCAGCGCTCGTGAGATCGCCAGCTCGGGGAAATACTGCGCATCCACAAGCGAAGACATCCGGGCCTGAGTCTTGCGCGCCTGCTCGAGATTGCCTTGCATCCACTGCGCCCGTCCGAGGCAGTAAAGGAAAGTGGCGGTCCAGGGCCTGATGGCAGGCGTTTGCTCGTACCAGGGCAAGCGTGCTGCCCAGAGTCGTTCCGAGCTCGCGTAGTCGCCGCGCATCAAGTGAGCGGTCGTCAGCACGATATCCACTTCCCAGTCGAGGAAGTGGAAGCCTCCCAGCCTCCGGCTGATGACGCGCGCCCGTTCCGCCTCCCGAACAGCCTCGTCGATGTGCCCGCGCAATGCGTAGATGTAACCCAGCAAGCAATGAGCCCCCGCCTGTACCACCCCCACGCCCTCGCCGAAGCGAGCCAGCGCCTGGCGGCAGTAGCGCACGAGCCGCTCAGTGCCGCCTGGCAAAAGCGTGAGATGTGCCCGAAGAATGGGTGCCACGATAGCAAACGCTCGTAGCTCCCTGCTGTCGAGGGTGAGATCGATGGCCTCGTTGAGATAGGCGTCCGCCTCGTCCAAGTTGCGCTCGTACACCGCCTGCCAGGCGCGAGCCATGAGCAATTGCACCCTGCCGTGGGTCGAGAGAGGGCACGCGAGAGCAAGCCGGATAAGCTCGGCCTGGCCCTGGTAATCGTGCTGCTGGCTTGCCACCCCGACGAGCTCTTGAAGCGCCTCGCCTCGTCCAGCCTCGTCGCCGGCGGCCTCGAAGCCACTCCGAGCGCACTCGAGGTACGAAGATGCCTCGGCCAGGGCGCCGCGCTGGAGGGCACAGACTCCGAGGAAGTAGCTGAGCCGCGGACGCGCGTCGCGAATAGAGGCCGGCAAAGCTTCGATCCATCCGCGCAGCATATGAAACAAGCCATCCCTTGCAAGCTCCTCGCCCACGTGTTCCACCGCCACCGCCGCCTGCTCCCAAAGCCCCGCCGCTAAGTAATGGTGGATTGCACGCGCCGCCACGGTCTCGGCTTCCGCCGCCCGGCGGTGCAGCTCGGCGACTCGCTCGGGCGTCGCCTGCGCCAGCCGGCGCCGGAGGAACTCGGCGAAAAGGGGGTGGTAGCGATAACGATCGCCTCTCTCCGCCGGGGACTGTATCAACAGGTTGCGGCGACCCACTTCCTCAAGTAGGGCCTCGGCATCGGGCCGACCGGTTACCGCTCGACAGAGTGCAGGTGTTGGCTCGGGCAAGATCGACGTTTCCAGCAAGAACGCCTTGACTGCATCGGATTGGTGGCCCAGCACCTCCTCGGCCAGGAAATCGAACACGGAACGGTCCCTACTTGCCATCTGGGCCAGAAACCCTGCGCGGGCAGCAGAAGTGGGGAAGTGCTCCAGCGACAGCGCCAGCAGGCGCAGTCCGGCCGCCCACCCCTCGGCCAGGGACTCCAGGGCAGCCAGTTCCTCGGGTGAGAGACGCAAACGCAGCCGCTCCTGTAGCCACCACGCCACCTCGTCCGGCGTGAAGCGAAGGTCGCCGAGACGGAACTCGGCCAACTGGCCCCGGGCCCTGAGGCGAGCCAGGCCCAGCGGGGGATCGTGGCGTGTCGACATTACGACGCGCATCTGGGGCGGCAGGCGCTCCAGCAGATAGTCCAGGGCGACGTGCACGGCGGGCTGTGTGATGTGGTGCAAGTCATCCAGCAACAAAGCAAAAGGGCCGGGCATGGTCGCCAGAATGTCGTTGATGAGCGCCCCAACGGCACGTCGCACCTGGTCGCCCGAGTCAGGCCGGCTCGACGATGATAGGGACTCCCCAAGTACCGCCTGGGCGGTGATTCCACAAGTCGGCTCCAGGCACTGGAGTGACGCGACGAGTGCGGCCAGGAAGTGGATAGGGTCGTTGTCCTCTTCGTCCAGGGAGAGCCAGGCCATCGGCAAGTCGGGACAGGCCTGAGGCAGCGCCGCCAGCAGCGTGGTCTTGCCGTAACCGGCGGGCGCCGAGAGCAGCACCAATCGCCGGGAGCTCAGCGCCAGCCTGACGGCGTCGAACAGGCGCTGCCGCGCCAGGACGTCCGGCGGCAGCACAGGGACCTGGAACTTGGTGCGGGCCATATGAAGAGACAGGTTGGTCGCCTGGGTTTCCATGGGGCCGCATCCCCTGCTGTCTTTGTCGTTGTACTCTTTGACAACATCGCTCCAGGGGCGACGACGCCCTCGTACCATACCTCGCGACACCGCAAGGCAGCCTCGGCGTGGCCTATTATACACCCTCCTCATAGGGACGGGCAATGAAGCCTGGCGAACGGCTAGTACCAGACCGTTCTCACCGCCTCGCGCGTCGACTCGACAACGCGTGAGCCATCAGACGACAGCCGTGCCCTCTTGGCGTACCAGACCTCGCCCTCCTCCATGTCGCCCAGCACGTACCACCCGTTGCCGCAGGCGAAGCTCACCGCCTCGTCGCCGACGTAGCTGGCCGGCGGTCCCAATCCCTCGCAGCGGTTCCCGTCGCTCAACTCGATCACCCAGGGGTAACGCGAGTAGGGTCCCGGATTGTCGACAACCAGCGGCCTCGTCAGGTTCATTCTGAATCCCAGACCATCGCCCATGGGGCTGGCGCCGCAGACAACCCAGCCTTCGCTCGTGTTCAAGCTGAAGCACGGATCGTAGATCTCGTTGAGCACCATACAGCGCCAGGCGTTGGGCCGGTTGACCACGTTAGAGTTCGTCCAGCATTCCCCGCGGGCCTGCTGGCCGCGCACGCCCTCGGGGACGAACTCGACCGCCTGCGTCGCGCTCGAGACGGCATCAGGCGGGCTCGTGCCTTCCGCGAACGAATCCCTGATGGCTGCGAGCATCGGCAGCACGGAGGCCTCCGTGTAGGCCTTGTAGCCGAAGATCACCCCGAACACCCTGAAGGATGGTTGAACCACGGGCGGCTGCTTGTATAACGCCTGGCCCTTCGACCCACGCTCGGTGGTGAAGGCCACCCTGGTAGTCCACGGACCTGCGCCCCCTTCCATGACATCCACCATCAGGGCATAATTACCGTAGATCAGGTCCAGAGTATCCCTCGCGCGGTTGCGCAGGTTCTCGCCGGTGTTGCCGTAGCGACTCGCCACCTCCAGATACGTATCCACCGCGAAGAAAGTGGTCCGGTCGGCAGAAATGAAGATCGTGACGTCCTCGCTCAGCCGCTCCATCTGCAGAGTGTCCGCCGGATAGCTGATCGACCATTCCGCCTGTTCGTCGACGTAAGTAGTCAGCTCCTCGGCCGCCACCGTAGTCGGCGCAAGCCCCGTCCATACCTGACCGGCTGCCTGTCCGATGACATTCCGCACGGACACGACGCCCGACGAGCCCAGCAAGAGCACCGAAGTCGCCAGAAGAACGGCCAGTCCTGAGGACGACAAAGTGTGCCGATCTTTGTTAGACATCTCTCACCTCACAGCCATAAGGATTTGCTTCATAACAACGCGTGTCATCCCCACCTCCTACTACTCTCATCTGGTTGTAACAATAATACCGCATTATGGGTCAATGCGAGCGTGCGACCACGTGTTTCAAGAATCGCGTGCCAAGTGATATAATGCTGGCAGACAAACCCTTTGTGGAGTGTGACGACATGGAAAAGCATCATCGGTCGAGTGGTAGGAAAACCAGCGTTGCCCAGGTGTCGCCACGCTTTCAGGACCTCCGGAATCCCGAAATCGACGCGTACTTGGAGAGGCTGCGCCGCCTCTACCACAAACACCTGGTGCCCATTGAGGACATACAGGATATGATGGACAAGGTTCTCGGCGAAGAGTCGATCACCGATGAATTGTTCCGTATGCGCGGTTGCGTGGAAGAGCTGGCGCGCAAAAAGGAGAGCTAGGCTTGCCTGCATATTACGTGGAGACCTCGGCACTCCTCAAGCGGTATCGCCGCGAGGTTGGGTCTCACCTAGTGCGCGAGTTTCTCGATAACAAGCAAGACGACGAAGCGTTCGTCACGTCGCACTTCACCGTTCTTGAGGTGAGCGCCGTAGTCGCCAGATGGCTCAGAGGTCGCGGTCTGCGCCGCCAGTTTGCACAGTTCACGGCACGCTTTCTGCACGACCTGCGAGATTATGGCTTCGAGATACTCTCGCTGGATGATGTAGTCGTGAGAGAGGCGAATGCCCTGCTGTCGGACTATCCGCTTCGCGCACCTGACGCCTTGCACTTTGCCACCGCCGTTAGAGCGAGCGGTACAGCGGCAGCCGACAGTTATTATGTGGTATGCACAGACAAGGAAATCGGTGACGCGTGCTCCCGTTACGGGCTCGCTGTACTCGACCCTGAACATCCGGAGGCATTATGACTATTGCAGTCATTGCGGTGTCCTCGTCGTCGAAAAAGCCGAACGAAATGACAGGAACCAGAGAACGCCTTCGTGCCCTTCAGACGCCGAAGATCACGGCGCATCTCGAGGAGATGTACCAGCGCTACAGTCCGTGAGCGTGAAGAATTGAAAACCGTGTTGCCGATATGCTAACATTAGAGGGGTTAGACAGGTGAGCACTGCTAGGATCGCCGAACCGTGAGGTTGCATCCGCGAGGTCGTAATTCGAAGCCTTCTCACCGATCTCGCCGTTTCAGGGTAGTATTTTATTTGAGTTTTGTGGCGGTTACTGTGCGCAGCAAGCGTGCAACACAATCATCAGGGGTTCAAAGGCTTGACGATGAGCCGTATTTGACGATGTTCAAGGAAACCCGTCAAAAGGTCGACGAGGCGCTTCGAAAGTACGGTGAGCCCAAACTCTCTTTGGCAGAGCTCCGTGACGCCCTCAACAAGCAAATGGGTGATGTCTCGCTAAGCGAACAGCTACTAAAGGATCGCGAAGCAGGATTTTGAATGCCTGTTTTCTATCTCGATAGCTCCGCCATCCTTAACCGCTACCGACCGGAGCACGGCAGCGAGGTCATCGATGCCCTCCTAGGGCAGCCTGCGACCGGTGATCAGTTCTACTCTTCGTTCCTCGCTCTACTTGAAATCACTTCGGCTACTCACCGCCTTGTGGCGTCACGGCAAATGGATGAGGCCCTCGGCCTTGAGATCCTGGCGAGCTTTCGGCGGGACCAGGCTGATCGATTGTTTCGTCTGTGGTCGTTGACGGACGATGTCGTGGTGGCGGCCGTGTCTGTCGTCGAGCGGCACAAGCTACGCTCTGCCGATGCGATCCATCTTGCTACGTCCTTTGCCATCGCCGCTGCTGCTCCGAGCGCCCCGGTGGTCACGGTCACGAGCGATGGAGAGCTTGTGCGCGCCTCTACGGCAGCGGGCCTAGCTGTGCTTGATCCAACGGGGGCGGATGCAATAGTGTGGCTACGGAAGGTCCGGCAGGGGGAATCGTAGCTGCTGGGACAACGACCGCACGCGTCCCGTTAGGTGCGTAACTCCGTGTAGCCTCCATCATTGTCGTGTTGCAAGGTTACTCTTTGGTCATCACATAGGTCCCTGCAATAATATCGTGCCACGCTCGCTTCCTAGCGTCCCTAACTATCCATAAGAAGCCCAAGCCAAAGGGGACACCCGACACGAAATACCCTACTAAATAGCGGAGGCATGCTCTCTTATACCCGATGCGCCGACGTGCTGAATCTACCACCTGGTATTTCAGCATCAGTTTTCCGTAGGTCGCACCCTTTCTTACTGTCCGGATTATGTAGTAAGCTGACGAAATCAGTAAGCCCGTGACGAAAGCCCAGAAGGCAAAGAAGACGATCCCGCCAAGAATGGCTAGTCCAGGCGAATAATCCCCAGTTTCTGCCATCCAACGCCTGGCCGGCGCCAAATAGGTAACTTCCAAGAGCGCATAGAAAACAAGGAAGCTCGTCGCGAAGATAGCGCAGACTATTGCGGCATCTATTGTGGTGGCCAACAACCTGCCGAAGAAACCTGCACAGCGTGCGTGTGCGTCGTGGCCCGACCTCATCATAATCTCTCAGGTAATTCTACAAAGATTCCATTGTCAAACAGCACCACCCCGTCTTCCAGGACATTGGCTATGAAGGGGCTGCCGGAGCGTGCCCGCTCGCGAAACTGTTCTCGGGTAAGGTACACTACTGTGATAAGCGCATTGTAGTCCGAGCGTTCCCAGATGTTGCCGGCAATGTTGTCGACTTCTTTTTCTGCTTCGCGGCTCGGACCGATGACAAGGACGTCGATGTCACTGTACCGCTTTGCCTCGCCTCTGGCCACCGACCCATAAAGCACGATCGCGTCAATCCGCTCGCCAAGCGCTGCGATCACTCGGCGCGCGAACTCCTCGGCGGCGTCCCGGTACGCAACGCTCACTCTTCGCGACATAGGATATACCTTCTTCGAACACGACGGCTCGTGCTGTCCGCCCAAGTGAATTATCGCACACAAGGTTCCGACGGCTAAACGATCCGCCGTTAATTGCGAAGTATGCTGCCCCAAGCGCACAAGAGCGACTCGGTTTCCAAAACCGAGTCGCTCTGGCGCAAGCGACTTACTACACACGCGGTTCCCACTTTTCCGTGCTTTCTGTGCTTTCCGTGGTTCCCGTCTCCGCCCAATGGAATTATGGCACCCACGGCTCCGGCGGCTAGCTCTCCCCCGGATACCCCACCCGCGCCCGAAACAGAATCGACGGCCCCGTCGCCCGCGTATCCGGCAGGCCCGGTGCCCATTGCTCCCCACCGGTGCTCTCCCGCAGGTCGTCCAGCGGCCCCACCTTCAGCGCACGCAGAGGACAGGTTGCCACGCACAGCGGCTCTTTGCCCTCGTGCAATCGCTCCAGGCAGAGGTCGCACTTCTCCATCTTGTCATCGGCGCCACGGTACTGCGGCGACTGGAAGGGGCAGGCGGCAAGGCAGGCGCGACAGCCGGATAGGCAAAGCTCCCTATCCACCACGACGATGCCGTCCTGGGCCCTCTTGGTAAGCGCCTCGGTGGGGCAGGCCGTGACGCACGCCGGCTGCGCGCAATGGTAGCACGCCAGGAACAGGTGCCCCAGCCACGGCCTGGGGAACGCGCCTTTTTCCACAGTGTTCAAACGACACCACGCGGCGGCGCCCGGCGGCACGCCGTGCCATTCCTTGCAGGCCACCACGCACGTGTAGCAGCCAGTGCAGCGTTGCTGGTCGAAGTAAAACCCCAGTTGCATCTACCCCTCCACTCGGCTCACCTGGACCAGCACGGCGTTGCACGCCGCCGCCTCGCCAGGGGAAATCGTGTCCTTGCACAGGGTGTTCACGCAGCCACCCACGTCGACGCCCCTCTCGTCAGGGGCGTACCACGTCCCCTGCGCGACGCTGATCACACCGGGCATGATGCGCTCGGTCACCTGGGCCGTGATCTCGACCGTCCCGACGTCGTTGTAGACCTTCACGCGCTCTCCGCTCCGGATGCCGCGCGCCCGGGCGTCGGCGGCGCTCATCGCCACCGTGTGCGGCGCCAGCTCACGCAGCCAGGGAACCGTCTCCAGCGTGGAGTTGACCCTCTTGCGCGAATGGTCCGTCACGAGGAGGAGAGGATACTGCCGCGCCAGCGGGTGCTGCGGGCCCTCCCAGTCCGCCACGTACGCGGGCACCGCCGGCAGGTCGGCGCGTTTCCGCTCGGCCAGCGCCTGGGAGTAAAGCTCGATTTTGCCGGAGCGCGTGGGCAGGGGATGCGCCGCCGGGTCGGCAACGAACTTGGACAGCGGCACGGGGTCCGGCTCGCTCGCGGGACGCCAGACGCCCTGCCGGCGCAGGCTCTCGACGCCGACGGGCGCCTTGGCCAGCGCAGCTTCCAGCCACTCTCTCTCGGTCTTGTCGTTGAAGCCCTCGATGCCCAGGCGACGCGCCAGCGCGGTGAAGATGTCCAGGTCCGCCATGCTTTCGTCAAGCGGCGCGACGGCCCTATTGTTGTAGATCAGGTAACAGCCCGAGCAGTGGGGTGTCTGGACGTCCTCTCTTTCGAGGTGCGTGCTGGCCGCCAGCACGATGTCGGCAAAGCGCGCCGTCGGCGTCAGGAACTGGTCCTGCGCCACCACGAATTCGACCTTCCTGAGAGCGGCCGCGCTCTTGTTGGCGTCGCCACACTGATTCAAGCGATTGCCGCCGACGGAGTAGATCATCTTGATGTCGCTGGGATAGCCGCCGGCCGTGCCCTCGATCACGGCTTCGGCCCAGCGCCAGCACGACACGGTAAGGGCCGTGGCGCCGCCCATCAGGGGCGGCGTGGCCACATCCACCAGCTCGCGAAAGGTCTGTGACAGGAAGCAGCCGGCGCCACCGCCGGGCACGCCGGTATTGCCCGTCATCGCCGCGAGGGCGATGCTCGCGCGGTGGAACTGTTCACCATAAGCGGTTCTGCCCGGTGCCCAGCCTGCCCTCAGATCAGCCGGCTTCGTCGTGGCGTATTCCCTGGCCAACGCCGCGATGACCTCGGCACGCACGCCGCAGATACCCTCCGCCCACGCCGGGGTCTTGGGAATGCCGTCCTCTACCCCGAGGCAGTGGTCCCGAAACGCCTCGAAGCCAACCGTGTAGCGCTTGAGAAAAGCCTCATCGTAAAGGCGCTCCTGGATGATGACGTAAGCCATCGCGACGAGCATGGCCGTATCTGTGCCGGGCAGAATGGGAATCCACTGATCGGCCAGTGCGGCGGCGGAATCGGTGTAGCGCGGGTCGACGAAGACGAACCTCGTCCCCCGCTCCTTGTCCAGCGCCAGATAGTAGTTGGTGTTCGTGCCGAAAATCGTCTCGCTTGGGTTCAGCCCCCACATAATCACCAGTTTCGAGCGCAGCAGGCTTTCCGGCCCCGGCGGAGCCAGGTTGAAGCCGAAGCTGTGCAGCATCGCAAAGGCGGCGCCTTCGTACGAGATGACACCACGGGGAGCGGTGTGCTCGCCTAAGGCGTTGAAGAAGCGGTTGGGGATCGCCCGCGTGCCGTGGAGCAGGCCGTCGGTGTTGCCAGCGCCCCGTAGCTGCAGAATGGCCTGCGGTCCATACTCCTGCTTGATGCGCTCGATCTCCCGCGCCACCGTGTCGAGCGCCTCCTCCCACGAGATACGCTCGAACAGGCCCTCGCCACGCTCGCCCACGCGCTTCAAAGGGTAGCGCAGCCTGTCGGGATGGTGCGTGTACTGCGCCTGCGCCAAACCCCGCGCGCAGGGCCGCAACTGCGGCTTTTCCGGGGAATCCGGCTCCTCGTAAGGCCCGACGCGCCGGATTACTCCCTCTTCTACGTAGACGGTGAGCGGGCAACTGCCCCCGCAATCGTAAGGGCAGCCGCTGACGATAGCATCCATTCCGCCTCCCTCCTCCTTTGTGGCGAAGCGTCCGGGCCGCCCTCGCGCGACCCGCCGACTTTGACGTCGATGACACCCACGATACTACAGGAGAAGGTAGTGCGTCAACCTTAGGTTAGTTTTCGGTGCCAAATAGCGGTGATGCCCACCCCACCGGCCCAGGGCGAGGAAACCTCGCCCCTACGCTGTTCTATCATGCGCCAAAAACTAGGTTAGGGAGCATTTGTATTGACATTTGCCCCGGCAAGTCGTATGCTTTCGACTGTGAGGGTATCCGATGAACACCAAGCGACGCAGATACGTAGAGTTGCCAGACGAAGAGCTATTGCCTGAGCTGGATGCGAAGGCGCGTTCTATGATTGCGCAGGCCGAGGAAGAGATTGAGGAGGCGCGGGTGAACTTCCGCTGGGGCAAGACCCAGGTCGACCTCGTCAAGAGCGCAGCAGCCCTCATCGGCGTCCCCTACCAGACGTACATCAAGGAAGTCGTCTTTCGCCAGGCGCTTGCCGACCTGCAGGGAGCACGGAGGCTCGTGCAAGCCGGCAGACGCTCCGCGCGGTAGCCAAGAGGACTCTTGTATGGCGGCGGGTTATTCAGGAAAGCCCTTGGCCGAGAAGCTCGGCATCAAGCCGGGACGCAAAGTTCTGCTCGTGAACGAGCCCGGCAACTATTTGGCTCTGCTCGGTCCCGCCACCGCGGGCTTTTCGTTGTACCACGACGGGGAAGGGCCTTTCGATCTAATCCACGTATTTGCGCAAGACAAAGCCTGGTTGGTTGAACACATAGCCCCTTTGAAGGAGGGGTTGGCGCAGAACGGCGCGCTCTGGGTGTCCTGGCCCAAGGGATCTTCCGGCGTGCAGACCGACTTGACCGAGAACATCGTGAGACAGCTCGCCCTGGAAGCAGGCTTAGTGGACACCAAGGTGTGCGCCGTCGACGACACCTGGTCAGGCCTGAAGCTCGTGATTCGCTTGAGAGACCGCAAGGATAGCTAGCGCGAGTTGCGTTTGGCCTTTGGCCGGGGCCCGCCTCGTACTATGGCATCACAACGGATTATCGAAGCATCGGCGCCTTGGCCAGTCGTCAGCAGGTATGCCCTGTCGGCAACCTCGATTTCCAAGCTTTACAAGATACTGGACAGAAGAATAAGCACTTTTATCCACCTCCGCTTGTTCTGTCGCCTGATGACAAAACCCTTTCGCCTCGTCCTCGCTCTTGACAAGCGGCCTGACCTCCATCACAACTGGACAGAACTAGCAATCGTCCAGTTTCGCAAGGACGACAAGAGACCGTTGTGGATACCAACCAAGACTTTGATCCAGCGCCAAACCGCTCTACGTCGCGTTGAAGGGGATTTGGCGCCCTTGCCAGTGGCAAATTCTTGACCTCTTCTGATGGGCAGTTTACAATGAGGCTGAAATTCGCGGAGATTAGATTACTGCTATTGAGGAGACAAACGATGGTTGTTGGAGGCTATGCCGGGAGAATTCTAAATGTTGACCTTACAAAGAAAGAATTCCACTTTCGGGAACTAGCTGATGGAACGGCAAGAAAGTATTTGGGCGGCATTGGTCTAGCGGCTAAGATACTATGGGATGACACAGCAGCAGATACTGACCCTCTTTCTCCGGAAGCCCCCTTGATATTCATGGTTGGACCATTGACGGGCACTGCCATGCCATCAAGCAGTCGTTACATAGTTGCCGGGATATCCCCGCTCACGGGAATCTGGGGCGAAGCTCACTCCGGGGGCAGCTGGGCTGATGAATTAACACATGCTGGATTTGATGGTATCGTGGTGAAAGGAAGAGCAGAGAAACCGGTATATCTATGGCTTCATGACGGCATAGTGGACATTCGTGACGCCACCCATCTCTGGGGTATGGATACATACGAAGTGGATGACGTGCTCAAAAGTGAGACGGACCGAGATGCAAGCGTGGCAACCATCGGTCCAGCCGGTGAGAAGATGGTGAGAATCGCCTGCATCATGAATGATGGCAGAATGGGAAGAGCCGCAGCAAGGTGTGGTTTTGGGGCTGTCATGGGGTCCAAGAACCTCAAGGCAATTGTGGTTAGGGGAACACGTAAGCTCGATTTCTCTGACGAAAAGGAATTCAAGCGAATCGTAGCTAGAATCTACGCCCTGAATCCTCCTAAGAAGGTCCAGCAGGGGTCAATGAGCGTCGAAGGTTCTGTGGCACGATGGAATGGATTCATGGAAAGTGGGCGTATTCCGGTCAAGAACTTTCAACAAGGGACCTTTGAGCCAACCCGTCAGTTGATCCTTGGAACCCGCCATAGCAAGCCCTATTTCTGCAGGCATTGTAGCTACGGTTGCATTGATTCCAGGCTGACTCCTGATGGCACCGAGAGACATATGGTAATAGAGCACTGGGCTCCCGTGGGCACAAATTGCCTGATAGGGGATAGCCGGGCTTTGCAGGAAGCCTACATTCTCTGCCAGAAATACGGAATGGATAGCATATCGGTCGGCGGCGTTCTGGCATTTGCTATGGAGTGTTACGAGAAAGGACTCATAACTAGAAAGGATACAGACGGGGTAGATCTTAACTGGGGCAACGAGGCAGCAATGCTCGAGATGGTGCGGAGAATTGGCGAGAAAGAAGGCTTTGGCAGTCTGCTTGGCGAAGGCACGAGGCGAGCCGCTGAACGTATTGGCGGAATATCCCGGGAGTACGCCATGCATGTTAAGGGATTAGAGTTTCCGCTCCACGACCCGAGGACGTCTACAACCCTCGCACTTCAATATGCTACAGGAAGCGGGGGAGCATTTCATGTAGAAGCAGTAATGGCATCCCGCCTGGAAAAATATGGCACTCCGCTAGGAGCCAGTGAACACAGCTACGTAGTAGAAATGCTGCAAGACTTAGGCTATCCCGTTGCCAGTGCTTCGGACGAAAATCGGCACCGATTGAACAAAGGCTTATTGGTCGCAAAGACTCAAGACCTGGGCAGCATACTAAACTCCTTAGTAGTATGCATGTTTGCGGTCTTGCCAGATAGAGTAACTGTTCGGCAGCTTATGGATCTGACGAATTCCGTCACTGGCTGGGGAATAGACCTGGACGAATTCATGAGGATGGGTGAGCGCATCTCTAACCTGAAGCGGCTCATTAATGTTCGAAAAGGATTAAGCAGAAAGAATGACGTCTTACCCGGCAGGATGCTAACGTTACCGCGAAGAGAGATCGATGCTCCTGACTCGCTTCCTCATCTTGGGGCGATGCTTAGCGAGTATTATTCGAGCAGGGGCTGGTCGGAAGAGGGGGTCCCATCGGAGCAAAAGCTCGTAGAGCTGAATCTGGAGGAGTGTCAAACGGCGAAAGCCGGGACATAGGAATTTGCTCTACGGCAAGCCAGCACTTGCCAGGCTCAACCCTTAACGGTATGTATGCGCGTGCTTATCTCGTTGAGTTCGACGGCTCCTTTTTCTGTGACCACCACAGTTCCGCCAAGGTAGGCAACACGCCCGTTTACCGAGCATTTGGGCTCTACCTCAAATACCATGCCTGCCTGAATGACAATGTCTCCTCCTCTGCCTCTGTCGCTTTGTGCCCACTTGAGCTTGTCCCCTCCCGCCACGTCGCTTATGGCTATGTTTGACTCGCTCGAAAAGTAACAGATATTCAAACTATGAATAAGCGTTCCTGTACCAACCTTAGCGTCCCCTGCAAACGGCTTTTCCATAGCCGCTTTTACGCCTGAGAACAGGGCACCCGGCATAAGGGCTTTCACCCCTTCATCATAGGAGGCACGAGCAACCTCTGCTGCTCGAAGAGTATTGTCATCCGGTGTACCAAGAGAAATATACATATGTGCCTGCGCCTCGTATCCTCCGTAGATTGAGAAGATTTCGGCACGTAGAAAATCACCCTTCTTTAGCATTCGAGGCTCACCACCTCTTGTCACCCATCGAGGTGGTCCCCCACCAAAGGTACTGGGGCCTGACTGCAAGATAAGTGGACCCAGGTGCGGCAAGAGACTCCCCACGCAACCGTGACCATATACAACGTTCATCACTGCTGCCACGACATCGCTTTCTCGGATGCCGGGCTTGACCACGCGCAGCATCTCCTCACAGGCAAGTTCAGCAACATCCGCCGCTTTCCGGACCATCTGAAGTTCCTCTTCACTCTTTACCGACACCAATTCCACATAGGGACGGGTAACATCGATAAAACTCGCATTCGGCAACTCTTCCAGCACATCAGCCCACGTCCGATAAGGTATCCATCCTTCCACTGACAGCTCGCCCATGGATAGTCCGACAACACCAATCTTGGACCGTTCATAGGCCAGACTTTTGAGGTGTTTCCCAAGCTCACGTCCGGTGCGAGCATGCCTCAAATCTGTGACCCACATGGGTGCCTCCCCCATCCTGGCGATCTCCAAAGCCTGGGTTATCGCATAGCCTCGGGGGGTAATGAGAACGGGAGCACCTGCTTTTGGGAAAACCACCCATCCGGTAAGAAAATTTGTTATATAGCGGTCGGGATGCCTGGTTTCCAGGGGACCAGCGACTACAAGACAATCCAGTCCCTGCTCCTCTAGAAACCTCCTTAACAGGCCCCAGCGCCTGTCCCTTTCCGCCAGCGAAAGCTCAGGATACGTATTCGCAGCCCTTACCATCTGACCTTACCTCCTACCTGATCCACGATGTCGTTATGAACGCATGTGAAGCGGACTAATCGCTCTTGCCACGATACGAATGATATGTCGAGTGCATCGCATTGTCAAACCTACGGATGCGGCTGAAGGTTGAAGATTAGGGCCAGCCCCATCCGTTTCACAGGCGCAAACTCGATAGGGCGAAGGTGTCGGCAATGTGCTCCCAGGTGGTCACGCCAAGGTAATGGGCCAGTAGGTCTCTTCGCTCGTCGTCGTTCAAATGGGGCAAACTTGTTCGAATGGTGTCCGGAGAAGTAATGCTCTTGATCTCGGCTTGGCGAACCGGGTCTTGATCCACGATCTTCCCCTCCACTACCAGTAAGACGAAGAACTGCTGGCGTTTTGTTTGCTCGGCAAAGACGCTGGCGCAATCGAGGTTACGGAGCACCTGGTTTCGGCAAGGATACCATTCCACTGCTTTGGAAGCGCCCATTTCCGTTCGCTTACCTTCCACGAATATTGCCGTCGTCGGGGTAGTTATGGCACAGTCAACGCGCGTTACGCCTTCGAGCCGCCACCAGGCTCGCCCTGGAAGCCGATCACTTCCTTCCAGCTCGGCGATTGCCTCCTCGCAAACTAATTCATCTCCTCTCAGAAGCGCTTGCCTCTTTTGCTGGGTCCTCTTGCTCCACTTCTTCTGAATTCCTTGGTTAGGGCAGCACAACCCCTCTCGATGCTCCAGCAGCCATCTCAGAAAACGTCTCGGTGGGTCTGCGGGCAGTTCGAATACTGGTGGTTGATCCAGGTAACCCAGGTTTTCGGGAATGATTGAAGTCCGTGTATGCTGTGGCAACTGGAGAAGACGTGCAAGCCATGTCTCTCCTGTCTTTTCTTTGTCGTACAGCTCATTGAAGACTGGCTGAACGCGGGTCAGGGAACTATCCAATTCGCCCTCTCCTATAGTCGACAATCACTGACACAACATATTCTTGGCAACCGTGGTTGGAGATGGGTTAGGCAGTCTGGGCTCCAGTCGCGCCCGGTTCCTCTCGGCCCTTACGGATTTCACGACGAAGGATAGCTCCCCAGCCGGCAGCGCTAGCTTGCAGCGAGCCCAAGAGCTGTGGAGTGAGCAGGCTGCTGGACTCGTACACGACGTCGCCAATCTTCCCGTAGACGAAATCGTTGAGGTGTACGCTGATCTTCCCTTTTGCGGAAGGTAAGGACAGGATTACCCCAGCAACCTTCTTGTAACGTAGCGCTTGGTCCACCAAGGTGACTAAGCGTGGATCGTCCAGAGGATTTTGCGTTCCTTCGACCTGTAGCGTGACCCCGTACTCTGGATGGACCTTATCGTCGGTAAACAGGAGGCCATTGAGACCAAGGTCTTGCTGTAGCCGTTGTGCCCAGTGCCGATCATCAATGTATGTGGCGGCCCACAGCAGGAAGTCCTCAGCCTCCGTGGACTGGAGCAATTCGTCCGCCACACGGCCGACAGGGGCTATAGTCCGCTGGTCGACTCTCATCACCCCCAAGCTGATAGCTGGATCCAAGAATGGTTGCCATCGGAAGACCTCTTCTCTGCCTGAGGATCGCTGCGCCCACGAGAACTTGAGTGCTGAAAAAGCGAGGACTGCAGCCAATGCTCGGTCGCCTTCTGACAAGGTAGCGAGCGCCTCGTCTCGCTCCTCATTCGAGAGGGAACACAGATACCCCAGCGATCGCTCTGAGCGGAGGAAGCTTGTGAAGAGCGTGCGGCACAGCGGAACGAGTCTATCCTTCGACAAGAACTCCTCCGCCCAGCACTGGGAAAGTGCCGCAAGCAAGCGGCTGTAGTTGTGCACCGGTGCGGTTAGAGCTAGCCATCTCAAGCGCGGATCTACCAGGCGGGAACACCACCGCTCGAGGACGTTGTAGAGTCTCACCTGCAATCGACGATCTGGTGACCAGGGCCGGCCGGTTGAACCCCTATCGGCAGATTCCGCCTCGCCTCCAAGGGCGCGCAGTCCTCGCGATATGGCCACCTTGCCTAGCATAGCGCGCAGGAGTTCGAAGATTTCGCCATCGAGGACTGATTCTGCCTCTCCGTCACGGTTCCTTCCATAGTTGCTGGCTCGAGGGTCGCTTCTCAACTCCTCTCGTTCGAGCCTCTCCCAAAAGTCCGGATCATCTTCGTCCTCCTGGCCAGCATTTCGTGTTCTCATGGCGGCAGGCGTCTCGTCAATGTCGAAAATACACTCCTGGTTGAGGCGTCTAAGAAGACTGCCAACCGGCGTGTCGAGTTCTCCGGGGTCAAGTCCCCCTGGCACGTCCGAAGGTTGCATCGCCCGTTCCTGTAGCGCAGCCTGAAGTCGTTGTGGATCGTCGACGGCGACGCTATTCGACAGTCGCTTTCCATCTGCATCTGCCACGTAGGCTAGATTGCCTTTCTCAGCACTACCCATAGCGCGCGTCGTCACTCCATTCTTGAGCGCGGAGAGATCACCGAAGGCAGCGAGGCACAGGTGTCTGCCCTCCGCCCCTTCGACATCGACCTTTACGCGCTCATCATCGAGGCGCATTGCGCTTTTCAGTAGAAGATGGGGTGCGGGATCTCCCGTATCCGCAGTGTACGTAAGCGTACTCAGGTGTGCAAGGTCGAGATCTTGGACCTCGAGCCTTCCAGGGACAAAGAGCGCGCGCATGCGTTCGGTTGGCAGTTCAATGAGTACCCCGGCCTCAACGTTGCCAGTTCCGTGAGCCACTGATCCAAGCAACGCAGCGCGGGAAATGTTGGCCGATCCTGAGAGTACCACCCCGCGATCACCCTGGACGATTCCGATGAGCTTTGCGTGTACGAACTCGTTCGGACGGAAACCGTGTGCGATCACTCGGCGACCGCCTTCGAGAGCTACACCTGCCAGCTTCTCTCCATCGACGCTTACGTCGCGCCCGACATAGAGATGGACAACGGGCGGGTCCGTCACCCTGATGAGTTCAGCTAACGCTGTGGCCTGCTGATCAAAGTAAGGCGCCAGCACATGGATCTCATCCACCGGTTTGGTGACTCGTGCGGCCAACTGCTCTAGTAGACTTCTGTCCCAGTTGGACACGAACACCGAATCGCCGGCATCACCCCCCAACCACGGTAGACGGGACAAAGCATCTAGCCACCGCTGGGTAACGCGCGTATCATCAAGCCACCGGACTATTCTCCGCATCCATTCACGCCAGGTGCGAATGGTCCCCAATTCTTCGGCACGTCCTGACTCGAATACTGAAAAACACTCGTTGCCCTCTTCCAGGCCGTTGAGTCCGAGATTGCCAGACCCTACGAGGAGCACGCCATCGCGTTTGTCACCGAATAGGTACGTCTTTGGGTGAAACGACCAACCGGGAACATCCACACCTCTTAACAGGTAGTCCAGGTTAGCCCGCCGAACCCTCCATTCGTCTTCGGGAGGAATCTCAGCCCATACGTCCGCCAACCGTCTCGCATCGATGAGTAGGGTCGCGTTGAGTGGAGGGTCGCCGAGGCGTGGCAACCAGAAGTCGTCGAACATCCTCATATCGAAGGTGTAACTGGTCGCCCAGAAGACCGTGCGCCGGCCTTGAAAGTTGGTCGCTGCTTCGATATTCACGCGACCGCCTCCGCGACTAACCTGGCCCCATCCTCGGTTAGGGTGATATCTCCATTCTGTGTGCGTTTCCAGAATCCGAGGTCTTCGCTGATCCGCGCTAGGGCATCCCGCCGGTTATCGGGGATCACAAACCTTTCAAGGCCGTTATCAAAGAACCGCAGCCTGCCCTGCTCCCAGCGAAAACGAAACACGTTGTTTGGCAGCCGCGAGTAGGCGATGGTCTCGTGTGTGTCGAGAACATAACGATGGACAAGCCATGAGAAGGTATCTGCTAAAGTAGGGCTTTCATCAATGTGCTGACGCAGCAGTCGACCAAGAACGGCTAAGCCAGGCTGGTGATCGGAATGCTGAAGTGCTACTTCCCCCCAACCATTCGGCAAATCTCCCATGTGTAACAGCCTTCGGTAGAGGACAAACAGCAATGTCATACCAGCTAGGGCCGTATCCGTCTGAGATGCCCACGCTCGCAGTTCCTCAAGAGAGTAGCTTCGAGCAGCTTCCAGAGCTGCCGCCTCGAAGGCCGAGGTAGGCATTCTGAGATCGACGTGAATGGCTTCGCCCTGGAATTCAAGTGGTGTGGGTTGTATGAGTTGGGACCGTACGAGCCGCGCGAGATCCTCGCGATCTAAGCCCTTTGGCCCCTGCATTTGATAACCTAGTCGACAAATGTGTGACCATATTGACGAGAAACCTTCTTGCAGATATTCCTTGGCCACGAGAGCCGCCCATCGGGCAACTCCTGACGCCCGGGCGGTTCGCTCCTGGTGAGTTCTCTCGAATTCCTCCCAGATCGCACTGCGGAAGACCATGTCATTGATGGCAACTCGCGGATCGCGCTCAAGCAGGCGCAGAAACAGGGAAAACGCTTGATGACGCCGGTTGACCTCGACCGGTGGAACGCCATCGGCTGGCCTGAGGAGTGCGTCACGGATCAGATTGCGCTCCTCGTAGGTTTCGGTGAGTCGGCAGAGGCATGCTCGCTCCCCAAGCTCTTGAAGCACTGCCACGGGGATCGGTTCAGGGTCATACATATGATTTCGGTAGTAGTCGCTATCGGAGATAGCAGCCTTAAAGGCCAAGGCAAGCTTCACTGCCCTGTCACCAAGCAGGACATCAACCGAGGTTGGCCGGTCGCCCAATGGCGTCCCGGCTCTAGCGATCAAGCGTAGATCCGACAGAGGAGACCGGTAGTAAAGACCGTAGCCGCCGAGGAAGGAATCGACCGAAAAGTCCCGATCCAGTGAATCCTGGCTGCGTCGGACAGCCGGCCCCGCCTTCTCTTTGCCGATCAGTGCGGTCGGCAACCTTCCGCAGCCATGCGGGCATAACTGGACGGCGGCCGCGTACTCGAACTCGCGAGATCGTACAAACTCCGAGAGAGCGTTGTTGTTTGAAGCCATTCGGCGTTCCTGGTACTCGTGAAGGAGAAAGGGATAGAAACTAAAGTATCGGGCACGCCGTGAGAGCGCTAGTACGCCCGGAAGAAGACTTGGCATAATCTGATCGATGGTGATCGTCTGGAAACCCAGTGGATCACGGCCAGGAGTCAAATGGAGCGAATTCTTAAGCCAACGGGGCTCACCAACGATGCGATCCGGTGTCGGGACTGCAGCGATACTGGTCATCCTATCGCGGCTCCTTCTACACTAGAGAGGCCGGAAAGTACGCAAGACAAACGCTACGCCATCTGCTCTCTGTCTGTACAGAGAATAGCAAGGATGATTATAGACGACCTTGAAACATAGGAGCAACCGCATGGGGTTCTCGATACCCACAGGTTCTCGTACCCCTGCATCATTCAGTTCCTGCGGTTGCGATCAACCTATCCACGGACTCCAGTCACATTTCCACCACAGTTTCGACCGAGCAAGCGTCCCAGTCGCTACTCTTCCATAAGCGCATTGCCAGGCAACCGGCCTGTAGCGCATTCTCTCCTGAAAGTGTTCACCAATCACTGACGCATGATAAACTATAGCCAGGATTCAGAGAGAAGTATGCAGGCAACACCAAAGGCGGTATGAGATGACGATGCGCGTGACGACAAAGCAGGAACTCATAAAGAGAGCCAGGGAGGAAATCGAATCAAAGACCGGCAAAGCTACCGAAGAGCTTTATCAGGAGAGAGAAAAAAGAATCAAGGACGCCATCCAACTCCGGGAACCGGATAGGGTTCCTGTTTTGCTGAGAATGGATGATTTTGTCATCAAGTATGCTGGGTATTCGCCATCTGTGTCATTCTATGAGCCAGCTATTCACCGCCAGGCCGTCATAAGAACCCTGGTCGATTTTGACGCTGATTTCTGCTGGCCGCCCGCGAACACTGGCAACTCCGGACTTGCGCTGGAGGCTCTCGATGCAAGACAGGTGCGATGGCCCGGGGGGAATCTTCCTGCCGATGCAACCTACCAATTCATCGGGGCGGAATATATGAAAGAGGACGAGTATGACCTCTTCATCACCGACCCAACCGATTTCATGTTGCGTTATTACCTGCCGAGAGTATTCGGAGCATTGGCGCCGCTTTCGAAGATGCCGGCAATGGGAGAAAAACTGACCACCGCCTTTCTGCCTATGACGCACCTTCTTGGCAAGCAAGAATTCCAAACGATGGCTCAGGCGCTGCTGAGAGCAGGAGAGGAACAGGAGAAGTTCAGTCTGGAATGGACCGGACTTGAAGAAGATATGGCAGAGCTCGGGTTCCCGCTGGTGTATTATCCCGGAGGGGTCTCCCTCGAACCCTTCGACCTCTTTGCAAGTTTCTTGAGGGGGTTACGTGGCATAGCGATCGATATGTTCCGACGCCCGGAAAAGCTTCTTGCCGCCTGCGACAGGGTTGTGGACTGGCGGCTTGCGAGGGCTCTCCCAGCTCCTCCCAACAAGAGAGGACACCAGCACCGAATCCAGAGTGGTGCCTTACATTTTAGTTCCGACCGTTTTATGTCGAAAAAGCAGTTTGAGACCTTCTCCTGGCCGTCATGGAAGAGGGCGCTGCTCGCCTCAATCAGCCTGGGCTATGTTCCCTGCCCATTCGGTGAAGGCAAAACCGACGACCGCCTCGAATACTTTCTTGAGCTCCCCAAGGCGACTGTCTTTCTACATCTTACCCTGGCGGATATGGCTCGGGCGAAAGCTTTGTTGGGTAATCATTGTTGTATCGGTGGCAGTGTACCCTCTTCCTTACTCGTAACAGGGTCGGCCAGCGAGGTGGAAGACTACTGCAAGAACCTCATCAAGGTCTGCGGCAAGGGTGGCGGCTTCATCCTCTCTTTTGGTGATGGCGGCTTGCATGACGCTAAGCCGGAGAACGTTAAGGCAGCCATTGACTCCGCGAAAAAGTACGGTCGTTACTAGATAACGAAGCTACCGAGTGTCGGCATCGCGGCCCTGAAGGGACCCCTTCAGGCCGCAATCTGGCGACATCTCTTGCCCAGCGGCCTGAAGCGGTTGCTTTAGCGCCGCGACATAAGTGCTGCCGAGATGCCTACCCGCCACGCAATTCAGGGTGTATCCACGCACAATTCAATAAAGCCCCGTCCCAGCCATCTTATAGGCCCATTTCTGCCACTTGACAGGCTACCTAACGGTTAGTATCCTGGACAATAATCACAAGTGTCCAGCTTGCCAGCTACACTCACCAATCTATGCCCGCTGACCAAAGCCTAATCCACAGACAATCGGCCCTCACCCATTCTCAGACCACCGTCCCTTACCTCACGCCCCAGGAAGTGGACTTGATGGCTGCCGCCGCTGCCCGCACTCGCCACGGCGAGCGCGACGAACTGCTAATCCACCTACTTTTTCAAACTGGGCTCAGGGTGTCCGAGTCTCTGCAGATCACCTTGGCCCACATCCAAACGTTTGAGGGGCGTCCGGTCATGCGAATCGTTGGGAAGGGCAGTAAACCGAGCTTGGTCGCTTGCCCAAAGCCCCTCGTGGAGAGCCTTCAAGCCTACGCTTTTCGGCATAAGCTCGAAATTGGCGACCGAGTCTTCCCCATCAACCGCAAGCGGGCGCATCAGATCATCACCGAGGCAGGAAAGAAGCCCGGGCTGACCAAGCGGGTCTAACCGCACCTCCTAAGGCACAGCGACGCGATTGAGAGGCTAGGACAGAAAGGCAACCCAAAGGCGCTTCAGATACACCTGGGCCACGCCTCACCGTTTATGACTATGCGTTACCTGTCCACACTCACCGCCGAGGACGCTTTGCGCATCCAACAACAGGTCGACTTCACCGAGTAGATGCCCGCGAAGCGCAGGAGCGAGGATGCAATTGTTGAAGAAACCTCGATCGCTAAAGCGGTTGCTTGTGTTTCGCGCTTGTCTGCTACGTGAGTATAGGGTATAATCGTGCAAGATTGGCCGTCATTCAGGCGTAGTGGAGGGAAGGCGTTGAGGGAGATTACGTCTCTGGCCAAAACTGTACAAGGCCTGCTCGGCAACGTTAAGTACTATATCGACTACTATCAGCGCGAGTACCGGTGGGGCGAGAAGCAGGTCCGTGAACTCATCGAGGATCTGACCTCGGGTTTCCTCGACGACTGGAAACCAGGTGATTCCCGCAAGGTGGTGGCCGGGTATGGACACTACTTCCTCGGGTCGGTGATCCTTAGCCGCAAAGGCGAAGATCTCTTCATCGTCGACGGTCAACAACGGCTGACCACCCTGACACTCCTACTGATCTATCTGCGCAATCTCCAGCGTACCCTCCCGGATCCGTCGCCAGTGGACCACATGATATTCTCGGACAGTTTTGGTGAAAAGTCCTTCAACATAAGAGAGTCAGATCCGTCGAACGGTGGCTTCGACGAGCGCAAGCCCTGTTTGGAGGCGCTATTCGCCGATCAACCTTATGACACCACAGGCAAATCCGAGTCGGTCCGGAATATTGCCGCTCGGTACGACTTGCTGGAGAATAGCCTGCCTTCGGACATCACCGGACCGGCCCTCCTGCACTTCACCGACTGGCTCAAGAACAACGTCCACCTCGTGGAGATCACCGCCTATTCCGACGACGATGCCTACACGATATTCGAAACAATGAACGACCGTGGACTATCTCTGACTCCCACCGAGATGCTCAAGGGGTATCTCCTTGCCAACATAGACGACCCTCAGCGGCGGGTCGCCGCCAACGACTTCTGGAAAAGGCGGGTCACAGAGCTTAACGATCTGGGCAAAGACTACGACGCCGACTGTCTGAAGGCTTGGCTCCGCAGCCAATACGCGCAAACTATCCGCGAGCGCAAGAGAGGAGCCACCGCCGAGGACTTCGACCGACTGGGCACAGAATTCCACCGTTGGGTTCGGGACTACCATGTTACCATTGGGCTCAACAATCCTGCTAGCTATACACAGTTCATCGAGCGGGACTTCGACTTTTACTCACGACAGTACATTCAGTTGATGAAGGCCTCAGAGCAGATCACGCCCGGGCTGGAGCACGTCCTATACAATGCCAAGCAGGGCTTCACCTCTCAGTATCAGGTCCTGTTGGCTCCGCTACTGCCCGGTGAGCCACCGGCAGTCGTAGACCTTAAGGTCCGGCTCGTGGCGATCTACTTGGACATTGTATTGACGCGCCGGATCTGGAACTACCGTAGCATCGCCTACTCCACGATGCAATACGCCATATTTCTGGTAATGCGCGAAATCCGGCGTATGGAGCCTGATAGTCTCGCCACGGCCCTTTGGCAGAAGCTTAAGGGCGAGCCCGAGGATTTCAAGACGCAACCACGGTTCGGCGTTCACCAGCAAAATCGGTGGTTTGTCCACAATATCCTCGCCCGAATGACCGCTTATATCGAAGCCGGAGCCGAGGACGAGTCACAACAAGCCCAGCGCTATTGTCACTTCGTGGACCGAAGCTTGAAAGACACCTTCGAGGTCGAGCACATCTGGGCCGACAAGCCGGAGCGCCACGTCGATGACTTTCCACATCCCCAGGACTTCTCTGAGTATCGTAATCACATCGGCGGATTGTTGCTCCTGCCCAAGAGCTTCAACGCGAGCTACGGCGACCTCCCGTACCGCGACAAGCTTGAGCAGTACAATACCCAGAACTTGCTCGCTCCCTGAACGTATATTGCTATAACCATAACCCAAGCTTCTTGCGCTTCATCAACGAGTCTAAGCTACCGTTCAAAGCTTATCCGGAGTTCAAGAGGCTCGACCTTGACGCACGCCAAGACTTGTACCGGCAGATCGCCGAGCGAATCTGGCACCCGGACCGGCTCACCCAGGAAGTTGCGAAGTGGGAAGCAACTAGGTGACGGTACGCGTGTCAAACATCCAGGAGAGCAAACCCCGATCTAACAACGAGGCTGTTTGTGGAAGTTGAATTAGCCGAGACTCTCGCAAAGCTCAGATTGGTCATCGGGTTCCTCGGTGAACGTGAGCAGTTCGGATGGTGGCAAAGCTCATTTTTCACTCAGGGGAGCACTGCTTTTCTTTCTCCATTGTTTGGCCGAACCATGACCTTAGCTCGATGTAATGGCATCTCTCAAGCCGCGGCGATGGTCCATGACGAGCGAATTGGCGTCGGCAGGGTTTATCACCTGTTTCGCCTACCCGAGGATGCGGAGCAAAGTATCCACAAGGTATTGCATGACATTGAATTTGGAGGAATTGTCGACAGCAAGGAGGATGCACTGGATTATTTGCGAAAGGGGTCTGTTAGCGCTGAAAATCTCGGCATCGGACCTACTCTTGTGGGAGACAAGAAATCCATGAAGGAGCCAAAGGCTTGGCAGATAGCGTCAGGCCATTATCTTTATGCCTTCGAAAATGGGCTAGAAATCTTTCCCTACTTTACCGACATCTTATGACAGCAGGGAAATACACAACAAGATTAGGCTCGGGCCAGGGAATAGTTCAGGAAACTTTCATATTGCTCGACCTCTGGAATAGGGGAATGAACGTAGCCTCACTCTACCAATTTGCTTTGCAGTCAGGCAGGTTCCAGAGGCTGACCGCGCGACGGCTCAGGAATCTGGTGGCCGAAGGGTTTGCTTCACGCTTTCTGGGTGATGGAACGCCAGCGGTTTATCTAAAGGCGCTGAAACAAACCCTTAATGGGAAGGAGTTTGTGCAGCTTCTGTTTCTCTACACCTGTCGAGCAAACAGAATCCTCTATGATTTCGTTCAAGAAGTCTATTGGAATGCCTATTCCTCTGGCAGGGCAACTTTGTCCAATGAAGAATCAACCGAATTCGTGGTTCGCGCCAATCAGGAGGGGAAAACCACCTCCCCGTGGTCAAAAAACATGATTGAACGAGTAGCGGGCTACCTCACTGGTACTCTTGCTGATCTCAGTCTGTTGGAAGATGGAAGTAAGAGGGCTCGAAAGATCCTGCCCTATCGGATGGAATCCCGGGTCGCTATTTTTCTTGCCTACGATCTTCACTTCGCTGGTAATGGTGATAACGCTGTTCTCAGCCACACGGACTGGGCTCTGTTCGGCATGGATCGCAGTGATGTCTTGGATGAGCTTAAGCGACAAGCTTTGAGAGGCTGGCTTATTGTCCAGTCAGCGGGTGATGCCACTCGCATTGGCTGGCAATATCGGACCATGGAGGAACTGACCGATGCCTTCGTTAAGGGATAACTTCGATGAGCTGATGGAGCGCGTGCGAGTTGGGCGAGAGCTAGGTCACGCAAGCTACGAGCCGATCTACTACTTGATCTTTTCTCCCAAAGCAATTCTGGACGTGAAGCGAAGCTTGCCCGCGTGGATTGCCAAACTGCGCAACGAAGGGTGGGATGTCCACGTCTTTTCGATTGCCCAAGAAATAGAAGATATCCTGAGCCATGCCCCGATGATGAAAATCTGGGTGGCGGCCGATAGCAAGGCTCCTCTGGCCTGGGAGAGAGCCAATCAGTCACTGGCGAACGCCATCACGAATGGCTCGCTGAGAGGCCGACTAGCGGCCAAGTTGGAGCAACTGAAAGAGAAGAAGAACGCCATTCTGCTTGTCACAGATCTGGAGGCTCTTCACCCTTACACTCGCATCGGCGCAATCGAGAGCCAGCTTTACGGCAAGTTTTACGTCCCTACTGTTTTTCTCTATCCTGGCGAAGGTACGGGAAAGACACGCTTGAAGTTTTTGGGTTTCTATCCGGAAGATGGTAATTACCGCTCGGTTCATGTTGGCGGTTAGCAGATGAGGAGTGGAGCCATGCCGATAAAGACGTTATTTGACTCTTCAAAAGACATCTACCGCACCATCGAAAAGGTTATCACCTACGACGCCTCTCAGGAAGCACGCTTGAAGGCAGAGATCACCGAATACATCGTCACCGAGAGCATCGAGGAGCAGTTTGAAGAGCTGCTTACCAAAATGCAACTGGCGATGGATACGGGTAGCGAGAACGAAGTAGGCGTGTGGGTCTCCGGGTTTTATGGCTCCGGCAAGTCCTCCTTTACGAAGTATCTCGGTCTGGCGCTAGACGAGAGCGCCCAGATCGAGGGGACGCGATTCCTGAAGTACTTGCAGGACCGGATGAACAAGCCACAGACACGGGCGTTGCTAGCCACGGTCGCCAACCGGTTCCCGGCGGCCGTGGTGCTTCTAGATCTGGCGAGCGAAATGCTGGCCGGAGCGACGATGGAAGAAGTGTCGACTGTTCTATACTACAAGGTTCTCCAGTTCGCTGGCTATTCACGCAACTTGAAGGTAGCAGCTTTGGAGAGACGGCTTAAGAAAGACGGCCGCTACGAAGAGTTCACGAGCCGAATTCAGCACGACTTGGGAGTTTCCTGGAAAGAGGTTCAGAACGATCCGCTGGTGATCGATAGTCTCATTCCAGAAATTGCGCACGACATGTACCCGCAGCTTTTCAGGACGGTCGGCGCTTTCAATACCGAGACCGCCGACTTTGTTCTCTTCGAAAACGAGCGGGTCAAGGAGATGATCGACATAGTCCGCGAGGCGACGGGAAAAGAGTATATCGTTCTCATCGTCGATGAAGTTGGCCAATATGTAAGCTCGCGCCAGAACCTGATTCTGAATCTGGACGGTCTAGCGAAGAACCTGAAAAGCATTGGCAGCGGCAAGGTCTGGATTATTGGAACGGCCCAGCAGACTCTCACAGAAGATGATCCGAGGGCATCTCTGAATTCGCCTCAACTGTATAAGCTTAAAGATCGCTTCCCGATTGAGGTCGATATTGAATCCAGTGATATCAGGGAAATCTGTTACCGGCGTTTGCTGGGCAAATCGCCCGACGGTGAAAAGACGCTGGGCGACCTATTTGATAAACACGGTCAGGAGCTGCGCTACAACACGAGGTTACAAGACGCAAAGTTCTACGATGCGGACTTCGATAAGGCCGCCTTCACCAACCTTTATCCCTTCTTGCCATCTCATTTTGACATTCTCCTGCATCTGCTAGGAGCTTTGGCGAAATCCACCGGTGGCATCGGTCTGCGCTCCGCGATCAAAGTAATCCAAGACATCTT
>JACQUC010000273.1 GCA_016210495.1 Chloroflexota bacterium | reverse complement strand
TTCCAGGAGCTGCCCAAGAACGCCAGGGCGCGGAGACCGCGCCCCTACGCCACTCGGAGGCACCTCGCCGTTCCAGGAGCTGCCCAAGAACGCCAGGGCGCGGAGACCGCGCCCCTACTCTAGTCTAAAACCTTTGCGGGTGAAAAGCTCCATACAGGCGTCTACTACGGCGCGATCGAAAAGGACGTTCCTGTTCTGTGAGACCTCCTCCAGGGCTCTTTCCACGCCCAGAGCCGGGCGGTAGGGCCGGTGAGAGCTCATGGCCTCGATGACGTCGGCCACCCCCAATATGCGTGCTTCCAGTAGGATATCCTCGCCCGCAAGGCCGGCAGGATAGCCTGAGCCGTCGAAGGCTTCGTGATGTTGCAGCACGATCTTTGCGATGGGCCAGGGAAGCTCGATCGTCTTCAAGATGTCGTGACCAACCTGCGGGTGCGCCTTGATCAGGCTGAACTCGATATCGCTTATCCGGCCGGGCTTACTCAGGATCTCGGCGGGGACGTTTATCTTGCCGAGGTCGTGGATGATCCCCGCCAGGCGAATCACGCGAAGCCGCTCCTCCGGAAGGCCGAGCTCCCTGGCAATGGCGCAGGCCAACTCCGCCACCCGCCGCTGGTGTCCCGCTGTGTAGGGGTCTCTCAACTCTGCCGTCAGGGCCATGGCGTGAATGGTCTTCTCTATAGTTTGCTGTAACCTTTCGTAGCTTTCCTTGAGCTGCTCCTGAGCGCGCTTGTGCTCGGTAATGTCAAGAGAGTTCGCCAGCACGGCTGGTCGCCCCCTGTAACTGATGGGGGCAACCGTCTCCATTATCCACCTGACCTCACCCGCCTTGGTCACCACCCTGCACTCATAGGGTGAGGAGCGCTCGCCCATCAGCATGCTCCGAGCATTGCGCCTGACAGCCGCCCTATCCTCGGCCAACACGAGATCACGGGCGATGGTGTTCAGCAGCTCCTCTTCGCTGTAGCCGGAGTGCTTCTGCAGTTGGGGGTTGACGAACTGAAACTTCCCTGCCTGGATGATGTAGATGCTTGTAGGCGAGCTGCCGGACAGGGTCTCGAACAGATCCTCGGCCTGCTTGCGCTGTGTCACGTCTACGCCAAAGCTAACGACACGGCTTATTCTGTCTTGCTCTCTTAGCTCGCAATGCCGCCAGGAGATGCAGCGCTCTTCACCCGTTTTCGTGACAATGCGGCCCTCGCAGGTCTTAGGCACCAGGCCTTCGGCCATGGCCGCGCTGAACGACTCCCAGAGCCCGGGGTACCTTGCTCGGGGCGCCATCACGTCGAACCAGTTTTGGCCCGCGAGCTCTTCTTTGGCGTAGCCCGTGACCCTTTCCGCGGCCTCGTTGAGCGCCAAGATATTGCCCAAGGGATCGAGGCTTACGATCATGACGTTTGCCGTTTCGATGACGTTATCCGAGAAGTATTTTGCCAGGAGCAGCGCTTCCTCGGTGCGGTTCCGTGCCACCAGGTTATCTAGCCAGACGTGCAAGCCAGACGGTGACAGATTTTGCCCCGGCAGGTCCGTCGTTGGAAGGTAGTAAAGGTTTTCGCAGACATCCGCCCCCACCACGGCGGTGGGATGGGTCACGAGTGCGTGGAACAGCACCGATGGCTCGGCGACTCGGCGGTCGTACTGGCAAAGAGCCAGACACCCGGACTCGTGGAGGAATTCGTTCAGCCTGCACTCGTACGCGATGACGTCTTGAGACCCGCGCAGCACCCCGTGCATCTCGACGGCCACGCGTAGCGCCGACTGACCGTGCAGAAGAGATCGCTGCACTTCGGCGCGGAGTATGGCGATCAGTTGCTCGGGGCCAGAAGCTCCGCGAACGTCGTCGGCTCCCAGAAGGCTCAGTTGCTCATTTTCCAGGCGGCCGACGACGTCAACCCCGTCAGCTTGCAAGTGGCCGAGGACATCGTGGGCGGTGTTGGGATCAAGTATGCAGAGCACCCGCTCGCGTCGCTCTAGCCCCTCCCGAATGAAGGATTTGAGCAGGGCGTGGCGCTCCTCGTCGGTGTCGTATAGGCAGCAGAGATGGTCGCCGGGCGCAAGGTCCGCCATCTCCCGCAGAGAGCACCCAGTCTTCATACCAAAAGCCCCATTAACCCCATCCGCACCAACTGCCCCCCAATAAGCCAGCCAGAAAGAGTTACGCTCAATAGGTTATCACACGAGTACGTACTATGTCATCCGGGTTTGCCCTCATTTTTCTACGTACAAATACGTAAAATGGAGTACGGGGTCGCTCTACGTAGTACTACGTACTCCGCTCTCCCTTGGCTATGAATGCCCCACAACTGCGCTGGTGGACGGGTATTCGTGACCACGAACGGGCAAGAGGTCGGGTCTAAAGACACCGACGCTACGGAGATCGAGCCGACGCGTTTCTACGTGGCGGCCGTGTCTTATCGTCGTTGCTTCGCAACCTGCGCGGATTTGGTACTGAATCTAATAATCAACGACGATTAGACCGGCCAGCGGACTTGCCATCAGCAATACTTATGCTCTACCGCTCGAAATCGGTGTGGCTCGTGCCGAACACCCAGGGGCCGTTGCCGCAGGACGCCTCGGTTTGCCTTTCGATGCGCAGCGTATTCGGGCCGGTCAATTGAAGGATAATGGTCGTCATGTACTGTGGCTCGTAGCAGTAGATGTTGCCGTCGGTGACGTCGCTGAAATCGCGATTCACGCGCCCGACATTGGCCGGCGTGAAGCGGTAGACGCCCGAGGACAAGCCGCTTCGCGACATCGAGGTTCCAACTGAGAACGCCCCTTGGCTAGGGTCGAAGTTGTCGTGCACCAGCGCGAGGTGAGGGTCTTCGGGATACGTTTGTGTGGTCCCAAGGACAAACCAGACCCCCTGAGCCGTGCTCGGCTCGTCCTGCTCGACCTCTCCACAGATGGGCGGCAAGGTTCTGGGAACCTTCCCGTACAACGCGTTTTTGACGCCGCCGACGAAGTAGTCCAGGGGACACACAACTTGCAGGGCCGGCCCGCTCCAACGGGAGGGGTTCGCGTAAACGAGCGGGCTGGCTCGTGAGTCACGTGCCCACACGTCCAGGGCGTTTTGCCCGGCACGACCACCAGCCGTGCCGAGTCTCTCCCCAGCAGCTACGCCGATCTCCGTTTCACGGAAGCTCTTGTAGCAATACCTGTAGCTCTGCCCACCGGTCGCATATTCGTTGCAAGTGTCAAAAGGCGCCACAAGCCTGTCGCTCAGTCTCTGTGATAGCGTGGTAACGTGCCCGAGCTGGATCTCGAACTCCCTGCAAGGAGAGACGGCAATGGAGTAGTCGGCATAGCCGGCTGTCAGGTTCTCCGATCGGCTCAGGCTGCTGATCCAGCCGCCGGCAGGAGAGTGCAGGGGGACCTCAGCGGGAATGCCTGGGGCGAAGGCAGGGTCAGATTGCCTGAGGATGAAGTACACGTGATCCGTCGGAAACGTATGGCCCGAGGGGTTGAGGTTACCCAAGGGAGTGATCGAGGTGAAGTCTGCCAGGGCCAGCGGTGAAAAAGTGGAGAGTTCGCGGGCTGCGCCGCAGGAGGGCATGGTTGCCGGCGTGGGAGACGGCGTGGCGAAAGCCCACGATTTTGTGATCACGGGGAAGAAAAGGTCGTTTGACGACACGGCCTCCGAGGCAGGGCCATGGGCGTCTAGAGCATCGAGAACGCCGCCTTTCTCTCCAAACGAACTCAGATACGTCAAAGTCAAGGCCGCCGCCACGGCGAGGGCCACGGCAAATCTACCAGTCTTTCGAAAAGGCCACGGCATATCTTCCCCTTCAGCCTGCCGAGGCTACAAAGACGGAGGGCGGTCGCCTCGGATGAACAAGCCCTATTATTATGGCTAGCATGCGCCTCCGTCAAGGGCCTGCCGGGAAGATTAAGACATTGCCAGGCACGTGAGCAGATGATATTATATCAACTGCTGTCGGGATGGCCTTTGCTAATGCGCTCGCGGAGAGCATCGTTGGAAATGACTTCGTCGGCCTGGCAGCGTGCAGGGCAACCACGTCCTTCTGCGGAAGGACCCCCACGAGACGTCGCCGCACATGTTGCCTGATCATGTGTTAAGGAGGGAAGCGAATGAATGTCGTCGATGCTCTGAATTCCCGGTACTCCGCTCGCGCTTTCAAGGCGGACCGGGTGGACAAGGAAACGCTCTTGAAGATCGTGGCGGCGGCCAATCGGGCGCCTTCGTGGGGTGACACCCAACCGTGGGAGGTGTTCGTGGCCGGTGGCGAGGTCTTGGACAGGCTGCGCAGGGCGTTTGTGGCGCGGTACGATCAGGGAGAGCCAAGCAAGCCGGACCTGCCGAGGCCGCAAAGCTGGCCCCCAGCGTTCCAGCAGCGTATGTCGGAGAACTCGATCCACCGCTACACCTCGATGGGCGTGGACTACAATGACCAGGAGGTCAGGCGGGCCACCACGCGGCGCAACTATGAGTTCTTCGGCGCGCCGGCCCTGGCCTACCTGTGCATGGATCGCACGCTCTCTCCGTGGTCGATCTTCGACCTCGGGATGTTCGCCCAGAGCTTGATGATGGCGGCCCAGGAGTTTGGCGTGGACTCCGTGCCGGCCGTGAACCTGGTGGCCTATCCGGACCTCATCCGGCAAGAGCTGCAGATCCCGGAGAACCTGATGGTTCTGTTTGGCGTCGCGCTGGGCTACGGCGATCCGGACGATCTGGTGAACAAACCGCGGAGTTTGCGGCGTCCCGTCGAGGACATGGTGCGCTTGAGGGGCTTCTAGACGCGGGCAAACTGGCGGGTAGGACGATGCTGGACCGTGTTTTTGCGCGAATATCCTACTGCGGTGGCTACAGTTTTGCGGGCGGCTGCGCCGCAGCGCGATGGTTGCTCCTGCAGATGTCTTACTGTACAGGCTATGGGCTCGGCATAAGCTGCGCTATCGGTCGCGCCGTAGCCTCCTACACTGGGGCGAGACGGGGGCAAGAGGGCCGGGAGGAATCTGGGCCTGAATCCGAGTTCGCCGTTTCGTTGGGGTCGGCAGCGCCAGACTTCACCCTAGACGCCGCCGGCGGGGGCAGCGTTAGCTTGAGCGACTACCGTGGCGTGAGGAATGTCGTCCTGGTGTTCCTGAGGGGATTTGGCTGACCGTTCTGCCGAAGGCACCTCTCGCAGTTGCGAGATGATTATGACAAGTTCAAGACGCAGAACGCCGAAATCCTGGCCATAGCGCCGCATAGCCTGGAGCGCACCCGGAAGTACTGGACTAGTCATTCCCTACTGTTTCCTTGCTTGGCCGACCAGGAACGGACTGTGTTCAAGCTCTATGACGTCCGCAGTCGCCTGCTATCGCTTGGACAGCGGCCCGGACTTTACATAATCGACACTGACGGGGCGCTGAGATTCGCCCATGTGGGCTCCCAACAGTGGCACATACCGAGCAACGAACGGGTGCTCGCCCGACTTGATGAAATGGCGAGGCCGGCCGACAACAAGTAGAAAGGGGAAAGATGATCTCGCTGCTCAGGAACAGGCTGCTGTGGCCGGTGTCCATCGGCCACTTCACGATAGACCTATACACTAATATCTTACCCATCGCGCTGCCCTTCCTGATGGAGTCGCTGAACCTCTCTTTCGCGGCGGCGGGCCTGATCATAACGCTATACCAACTCACATCCTCACTATCGCAGCCGTTGTTTGGGTACATCGCCGACCGGTTCGGATCGCGGCTGCTGGCACCCCTGGGCATCGCCTGGGCAGCCGTGCTGATGGCGCTCATAGGCTTTGCACCGGATTACTCCACCCTGCTCGTCATCGTCTTCCTGGGCGGCTTCGGCTCCGGATGCTTCCATCCGCAGGGCGCCATGAACGCTTCGTGGGTTGGTGGCGAGCGCTCCAGGGCAACGGCAGTGTCGATCTTTATGCTAGGCGGCAACATGGGTTTCGCTTCGGGCCCGGTCGTCGCCGCCACGCTGCTAGGCTGGATGGGGCTGCGCGGGACGGTCCTTATGGCCATTCCGACGCTCACCATCGCCTACTGGCTCCACAGGGCAATGGTTGCCCTGGACCAACACAGGCAGGTGGTCGAGGCAACGCGCGAGCAGAAAGCGCCCGTGAAAATGGCGGCGGTCGGGTTGGTGTCGCTCATTTTGATCATAATGATGCGCTCGTGGACGCTGGCAGGCGTGACCGCCTTCTTGCCCCTCCTTTATAAGGGCCTGGGCCATTCTGTGGAAGAGGCCAGCCAGACGATGTTCATAATGCTGCTTAGCGTAGCCATTGGTGGTCTTCTTGGCGGCTGGCTCTCCGATATCCTGGGCCGAAAAAGCGTGACCTTCGTCTCGCTGCTCTTGCTGGCACCGGCAACCTACTTGTTCGTCGGGGCACTGCCGCCATGGTCGCTTGTGGCGGCGATTCCCGTCGGCCTTTTCATGGGTGCTACCTACGGCATAACGCTCGTGATGGCCCAGGAGATGCTGCCGAAGAACATGGGTGTTGCCTCGGGGCTGGTGCTGGGCCTTGCCTTCGTAACAGGTGGCATTGGGGTTTCTATAACCGGCCTGGCAGCCGACAGCGTCGGGCTCTATCAAGCGCTGGCGGTGACCTCCCTTATGCCACTGGTGTCGGCATTGCTGTGCATCAACCTGCGGCCCTCCCCGGCGGGGCATACGAAGGCGCCCGCCTTGTAGAATTGCCCGGATTTGACAGTCCGGCCAACAAGGTATACGCTGGAATTAGCAGGAATACGTGACAGGTTCATCCGGCACCCTTTGTGCCGAGACAAACCCTGTCGCGGCGTGAGGTGGTAGCGATGCCAAAAGCATTGAGCGGCTCTCAGAAAACAAGTGGCTCCGGCCCAGCAGTGGACGCAAAGACGCTCCAAAGCCTGATTGGGGACCTGGACAGCAGCGACGGCGCAGTACGCCGGAGTGCATCTGAAACACTGGTGGAGATCGGAAGGCCAGCCGTAGAGCCTTTGACCAGCGTGCTGTCCAAGAACCCCAACGACGACGCGCGCTGGGAGGCGGCCAAAGCCCTCGATGAAATCGGTGACCCAGCGGCTGCACACGACATGGTACGAGCTCTGGAGGACCGTAGCTTCGGGGTTCGATGGTTAGCGGCCGAGGGGCTGATTGGTCTGGGGCGCGCGGGAATGCCTCCTCTCCTAGAGGCCCTGCTGGAGCGCTCCAGTTCGATCTGGCTGCGGCAGGGTGCTCATCACGTGCTCCAGGTTCTCTCCAAGCACAACCTACCAAATCCTTTGGCGCCGGTCTTGGCCGCGCTCGAGGACGTGGAGCCGGCCGTCGAGGTGCCACACGCCGCCCTTGCTGCCCTGGACGCGCTGGCTAAGCCAACCGCTCGATGATGGCCTTAATAATGACCTCGTCCCGTTTCAGCTCCTGGCGCAGATCAAAGCTGTCGGTCTGTGAGATCTCCATCCGCAGATCTGAAACATAGTTGACAAGGATACGCTTCAACAGGTCCGCTTCCTCAGGCTGCAAATCCAGTTTCACGTGTCAATCCTCCGCGTCGTACGAGGGCGCTACTCTTGCCCCTCTAAGACCATGATACCACGACGGACCTCGATGCAGCGCGCCCATAGGGCTGTGGTTGTGACTTGGCAGGAAGTGAAAAGGCTGGGTGTGGTATACTACTGTGGACGATGAACGGTAGGTGATGGTATGAAGCACTATGACCAGAGAACAACGGAAGGTGGAACATCCCCGTTGGCGGGCTTGCTGGACAGTATGAGAGACCCGGAGATGGAGCAATACGTTGCGAAAATGCGAAGACAATTCGCCAAGTATGCCCGCTCCCCAGAAGAGACACGGCGCATCGTAGATGAGGCCATGCGTGACGTCACGCTTACCGAAGTGCTGAATGAAATGCGAAGTAGCAAGCCCTGGTGACGGATGCCAATCTACTACGTGGAGACCTCGGCACTCTTCAAGCGATATCGCACCGAGCGGGGCTATGAACTGATGGCAGAACTTCTCAGCGGAAGACGAGGTAATGAACTGTTCGTTACCTCACACTTGACTACTGTCGAAATGGAAGCGGCTACACAAGGCATCGCAATGCGCGCGGCAGTATGGCTTAAGAGCGGCCGAAGCGGTGCACTTCGCCGCTGGTGTGACGTTGAGGCAGTCATCGAGCGCAGCCACGATCTACGTGACAAGCGATTGCGACCTGGTGGCTGCTGCCGAAGCGGAGAAGTTCCCGCATCTCAACCCCGAGCAGGTTGACGCAGACCTCCTGCTTAGGGACTTTCGGGGCAACCAGTCTGCACCATAAACCGGTATCAAGCATATCTCACGAGCAGGACGTTAGCTCCGACACGTCTGTGACGCGCTCTAGGCCAGCCACGATATCCACAATCCTGTCTGTCACGCCCGGCGCTCCAAACGAGCTTCCTTCCAGGATAAAAGGGCTTCCGATAGCTCCCCCGTCTCGCCAGCAACGCCGCCAGGAGCCCGGACTGGCAACCCCTGCCGGTCTGCATCAGCGCCGCACCGCACGCTCGAAGGGATTCCATCAGGCCGCCCGCGAATGAGCCGGACAATGATGCCTGTGTCAATGGCAAAATGCGCGCCAAAGCGCGTTGACAGAAGGCAACGGGTTAGATAGAATAGGACACGTACTGTTAGGCGGCGGGCGTCTACGGCGGCCCACCCACGCGGCGACTTCGTACAGGCGCGCGTAGAAGCGGCTGTTCCGCCTGTTTTGGGTCACGTACCTTTAGGGTGGAAGATAGGGAGGTGTCTTATGCCTGACCCCGCGAAACCGTCCAGCAGCGCGAACAAGAAAGGCAAGGATCCCGCACCTGTTGCGCCTCAGCCCGCCAAGCCGCCAGAGCCCGCCAAGAAGGCTGCTCCGCCGCCTCCCAAGCCGGGCCAGCCGCCACAGCATCAGGCCCCGCCGGACATCCTCGGCAACCCGGCGGGAACATTGAAGGGCTCCAAGTCGAGCCAGCCCCCGCAGCCGACACCACCCGCGCCGAACCAGGCGGACCCGCCGCTAGTCATTCGATTACCAGATAGCGCGAAGGAATTCGATATCGACTCCAGGACGGCGGCGCAGAATATTCGCGACGACTGGGCGCGGCTGGCAAAGGACAGCCCGCAGCCAGCCAGTTCGGCGCCCAGCAAAGGGGTTGCGCCTGACAGGGCCGCCGCGGCGATGGGGCAGGGGGGTGTGCCTGCCCAACAGGCCAAGCAGGCGAAGCCTGCCGAGCCGGCGAAACCGGCTCAGCCGGGGGCGCAGACCGAGTGGAAACAGGTGAAGATTGGCGGCAAGACGGCCTGGCAGCGCGGCGGGGTGACGGTGTTTGGCGAGCAGCCTCCTTACTCGCCCGAAGGAAAGACGGGCCAGGTCGGTGGGGTGACCTATTTGGACGGCGTGCGGCCCACCAGCGCCGAGGGGAAAAGTGGCCAGTATGGCGGTGCCACTACCTTCAACAAAGACATCGGTAAGCCTATCCAGACCGCGCAGAAGCTGGAGAGTCTACAGGCCCAGGCACAGAGGCGCGCGGAGGAGGAACAGAAACCTGCCGGCGGCTTCCCGGGCCTGACGTTCAAGGATGTCGATAAGCGCGGCGAGGACAAGCCAGGTGACGTCAAGGGGACGGGTGCACCGGCGCAGTCGCAGGAGCCCAACAAGTCTGATGCCCCCAAGGGCCCCGCCATCGCCGTCACTCAGGAAAAGAAGTCCGACGCTCCAAAGGGCCCGGCCATCGCCGTCACTCAGCCCGATGCCCCCAAGGGCCCCGCCATCGCTGTCACTCAGGAAAAGAAATCCGAAACCGCCGAGACGGGAACAAAACCTGCCGAGAGCAAGCCCTCCCAGCCGACCCAGGAAGAGAAAGATCGCCAGGAAATAGACGAAGCAGCGGGCCGGTGGGAACGGCGGGAGGCGATGAAGCGGGCTGGTATGACCGATGAGCAAATAGCGCGTGTCTTCGAGCAAGAGGATGCGGCGGCAGACGAGCGGGCCAAGCAGCAGCACCGGCCTCGTACCGTCAGCCGCACGCCGGTGGACCCCAAGCTCGAAGAGGAAGAACGCAGGCGGGCCGCGGAGTATGAGGAGGAACTGAAACGGCGCGCTGCCGAGCCCCGTTCCGATGAGCCGCCTACGGATGATGAATTCGACCGCAAGCAGAAAGAGCACCTCAAGGAGCGACGCCGCGCATCGGAAGATCCGGGTTGGTATAATCCGCCGGTGTCTGAATTTTCCCCCGAGCCAGCGGATGGCGGGCAAAAGAAGCAGCCCACGAAGCCGGGTACCCAGACCAAGAAGGACGACGGGCCGACGAGCTCCAAGCGCAGGCCTTACAGTAAACAGGACCTGAGGAAGGAAGTCGAGAAGCTCGACAGGATGATCGCCGAGCAGAAGAAAGAGGGCTGGTGGCCAGAGTACCTGCAGGAGAAGGGATTCGACCGGGATCTCGAGTACATGAAGAGCGTGCGCGACAAGTTCGCCGAAGAGCTGGCCGACATCGAGAAGATCCAGAAGGAGAGGGGCATCGAGGCGGCGGAGCGCGAGATCAACGAGCGCAATCGCGCTTCGCTGGAGACTTTCAATTACGCTATGCAGGCGCACATCGAGGCGATGGGCCTGGCGCTGTCGCCCCCCTCCACGGCCAAAGAGGCGCTCAGAATGGCAACGCAGGCCGTGACAAACGTGATAGTCGAGATGAAGAAACAAGGCGATCTGGAGGGTGAAATTGGGCCGGAGCAGGAGGCGAACCTTGTGGCTCAGGCCCTGCTTTTGCTGGCGAGCCTGGGGGACGGCAAGAGGCCGCCGAGGACATCTGGCCTGAGGCCACCCACGGGTGGGACGGGAACGAGACCCGGCAGGGCCGGCGGCACCCCGCCTGCCGGGGAAACCTCCGTACCATCTGCGCCAGGCTCGCACGGCATCGATACCGAGACACCGACCGTCATCGGGAAACCTCCTGCTAAGGTGAGTAGCCCACAATCGCCAGGCTCAAAAGGCATCGATACCGAGGCGCCAACCGTCATTGGCAAACCGCCCGCAAAGCCGGCGGATGGTCCGCAGGCGCCCAAGCCGGGCGAGTTCGGCGCCGATGCGGCGCCACCTGGCTTCCGTGAAGCACCCACCCAGAGATTCGGCCCAGGGGAGGATGTCACCCCACCAACGTCGGGAGAGTGGCGAAAGCTGGGGGAGACACTGCGCAAACGCGCCGAGACTTTGCCTAGACCCGAGCCACCGGCCTCAGCACCGAAACCAGGCGAGTACGGGGCCGACCCGGCACCCCCGGGCCTCCGCGAAGCACCAACCGAGAGAATGAAGCCCGGGGCCACGGACGCCAAGAGCCCGGCACCTACATCACCGCCCAGCCCGCAAGCGCCAGGCTCGAAGGGCGGCGATGCCCAGGCACCAACCGTGATCGAGTCGGCTCCCAAATCGCCGGCAAAGCCGACGACCGATCTGCAGGCTGCCAAGCCGGGCGAGTTCGGCGCCGAGCCGGCACCCCCAGGCCTGCGTGAAGCACCCACACAGAGATTCGGCCCAGGGGAGGATGTCACCCCACCAACGTCGGGAGAGTGGCGAAGGCTGGGGGAGACACTGCGCAAACGTGCCGAGACCTTGCCTCCATCCAAGCCACCATCGTCGGCGCCGAAACCGGGTGAATACGGCGCCGATCCGGCACCCCCAGGCCTCCGAGACGCACCTACCGAGAAAATGAAGCCTGGGGTGACTGAAGGCAAGAGCCCAGGACAGGGAGCAGCGCCCAGCCCGCAAACGCCAGGCCCGAAGGGCGGCGACGCCCAGGCACCGACCGTGGTAGAGCCGCCTCCAAAATCGCCCGCAAAGGCACCGACCGATCCACAGGCACCCAAGCCAGGCGAGTACGGCGCCGATCCCGCGCCACCAGGCTTCCGTGAAACACCCACCCAGAGAATCAGTCCGGAGGATGTCAGTCCTCCAACGTCGGGAGAGTGGCGAAAGCTTGGGGAGGCACTGCGCAAGCGCGCGGAGACTTTGCCTGCACCCAAGCCACCGTCTTCTCCGCCAAAACCAGGCGAATTCGGGGCCGATCCGGCGGCGCCAGGCTTTCAGGACGCACCAACGCAGAAAATGAAGCCTGGCGCGACTGAGAGCCCCAAAAGCCCAGCACCAGAATCACCGCCAGCCCAGAGAGGGCCAGCACACGCCGATCCTGATGCGCCGACCGTTGTCGAAGGACCAGAATGATTGTGGGGATAGCAGGCCTGGCAGCACTCGGAAGTTATGTTGACTAGGCAGTCGGCGCGGGTAGATTGTCACCGTTGTCGGTAAGGTCGACGAGGAAGGGCTTGGTGCCTGGCACGGTGCCATCTTGAATGTGCACGACGGCGACGAACTTGGGTCCGGGTAGGGCGCGGATCTCGTGATCGCCGAGGAGCGCGA
Organism: Chloroflexota bacterium; assembly: GCA_016210495.1. The sequence goes on along the minus strand of JACQUC010000273.1, from coordinate 7,921 downwards.
CCTCCTGGCGGGTAACGTTGACGTTTGCCTGCTGGCGGGCCTCCTCACCCATCGAGGCGCCCACGCCGGTGACCTGGACGGTAGCGCGCGCCAGCCGCTCGCCAATGGCTTTGCGCGATCCAGGCCCGACACCTCGTAGCGCGATGAGCGTGTTGCTGTTGGTCAGCATCTCGCGACGCGTCCCCTCGTCCTTGATCTGGTCGAGCTCCTGATAGCAGGTGACGACTCCGGCCTTGAAGCCACGACCCACCGCCAGAAACTCCGCCAGGTTGGCGCTGAGCAGCCGCGACTCGTCGAGGAGTAGCACCATCGGAATGCGGCTATCGCGCTCGCCCTGGGCGGGCGGCCGCCTCTCGTAGATGTGGGAGAGGAGCAGAGAGGTCGCCACCGAGCCGATCCGTTTGGCCGCCTCCAGGTCCTGCAACGGACAGCACAGAATCAGCGTCGTCGGCCGCCGGTCCAGCTCGGTGATCCGGAACTTGCGTCCGCCTGGCTGCGGCCGCGTTCGACTGCGTAGCGGCTCGTGGATGAATGGCGTGAGCGCGTTGGCCACGCCGCGCAACTGTGCGGTGTAGCCCCACTCGAACTTATCGTACAGGTCGTTCACCTCGTAATAGAGCCGAGCGTACACCTCCTCTGGCCAGCGCTCGTGCACGGCGTTGAGCAGCGCGGTCAACCGGCTCTCGTCGCGCGCCATCTCGTAGAGCGTCACCGGCTCGGCCTGCTCGCCCAGCGCGTACTTGGCAATCTGGATGAAGCCGCCGAGCCAGCCGCGGAACAGCTTGCTCGCGAAGGCATCCTTGTCGGAACCCTTGCCCTCCTCCGGCAACAGCGCGTCGACGATCGCTTCGACGGCACGGCGGCTCTTCAGCCCCCCGTCCCGATCGATCTCCACCTCGTCCATGAAGTTCCAGCTAGCCGAAGGCTGCTCCGGACTTGTGCTGAAGATGACCACGCGACTCCCCGCATCGTAGACCGGCCGGCGCAGGAGTTGGGCCAGGTCGCCCTTTGCGTCGAAGATCAGAGAGGAGAAGCCGGCGCGTGCCGCGGCCATCGCCCAGGGTCGGAAGATCGAGAAGGTCTTGCCCATGCCCACAGGCGCCGTTACGCACACATTGCGGAAGATGAGGTGCTCGGACGGCTTGCCGGCTGCGTCGCGCGGCGCGCCCAGATAGAGAGGCGTCGTGCCGCGCGCGCCCTCCGCCGGCCAGAGATAGCGCCCGATAGGGAAATCCCCCTGCCGCAGCGCCCCGAGCTCGCTCAGGACGGCACACCGGCTGTAGTCCCGCAGCGTACCAGTGAACGACTCGGGGATCGGCTGATTCGGCCCCACCAGCGGATCGTGCACGGTCTGCGACGCTAAGGCCACCGTCGGTAGGAGACGCTGGAAGTCGGCGACCAGGCCCTGGAACTCCGCCTCGGTGAAGCGCTGTCCCAGCCGCTGTGGCAGCGTCGTCTGAACCTTGAAGCCGACGAGCACCTTGCCGTCGCGCTTCAACACGCGCACCTCGATGTCGACGATCCAACTGGAAAGCGCCTGCCCAAGATACGGCAGCCCGAGCAGCAAGCGTGCCGCACTGGGCGTGCCTTCGAGGTAGGCACGTCGGCCACGGATGGTGCCCGAGGGAAAGTCCTCCATCGGGGGACTTGCCGGCCCGGTGCCGTGGTACAAACGGGCGCGAAGCGCGGAGGCGACTGCCTTGAACGTCTGGCGCAATGGATAAGGCGAGACGATGACGCGCTCGTCCTTAGATTCGATGAGCTGGCGACGCAAAGGCACCGCCGAGGCCGCCCTCATGGTGCCCAGCTCTTCGGGCGTGAGCTGTTGCAGCGCGGAGGTGATCTCCTTCACCTGTTTGGCATCGAGCGGAACAAGGTCGCCCCCACGCCTGTCATCGGTCTGCATCACGACACCTCCAAAGCCTCAAACTTGCGACATCCGAACAAGTTTGCGATATAATAGCACTTGCTGAACAAGCACGGAAGATGCAAAGTCACATCGAGGTACATAGTATGACGTCCGGTCAGGATGGTCATCCACGGAAAACCGCGCTGGGGCCCGGGGAGCTTCGATGCAACGAGTGCGGCACGGTCGTCCCTGGTGGCGCCGAGACTTGCGACGAATGCGCGAGCGCAGACCTAGCGCCGGTCGACTCCCTTGATGCACGGCTCGTGGCGCACGACGAAGATCGAGCAATCGTGTTCCTCTTGCGGCGAGAAGGTCCAAATGTGATAGGCCGTCGTGAGCCGGGCTCGTCGGCGCCCGAGGTCGACCTGCAGCGGTTCCCCGCTAGCACGACCGTGCACCGGCGGCACGCCTCGATTGAATATGTCGACGGCGTGTGGCATCTTTCCCATCTGGGGACCAACCCTGTGCTCATTCGACGGGGCGATGAGACCATCGGCATCGCACCCGGCACGACCCTGCCGATAGTGACGGACGACTGGATCGTCGTGGGCTCAATCGCTTTGCACTTCGCCGTCGCCTGACAGGACTAGCTGGTCCCCCGCATCAGCCGAGAAGAGCACGTCGACCAGAATCGATTGGCACTGGAGCAGGAGCTCTGCCGACTCGGCAACCTCGGCCATGGACAGCAGCACACCCACGTCGAGCGGGTGCTCCTTGACTCTCTGCACCCGGCTGATCACCGAGTCGAGTGACGAGCGACCGCCGGCCCTATCGAGCAACTCTGCCGCGACCGACAATTCTTCTTGTAATTGGCGGAGCCGTATGGCAACCGCCACGGCCTGGTCAGCCAGGTTGCCAAAGGCGATGCGGCTCGAGCCCTCGTGCGGCATCTCTTCGTTCGCCGGCACCTCGCCTGGCAGATGCTCGTCCTCCGCCGGCTGGTCTGAAGGCAAGGAAGCATCTGTCTCCGCTTCCTGCCCCTCCCATAAGAGCTGCTCGCCCACGGGCATTGGAGTCGTCTTGGTCGTGTCGCCCTCTTCGGCGTCGCCCTGACCTGGCCCCGTTCCTGCGATCTGGGACAGGGCATCGGCGGAGACATCCACGAGGAGGGTGGCAAATGGTGAGCGAGCGGCAATCTGCGCGGGCGGCTCCGCGGGTATGAGAAGCACAGCAAGATGAACGTCCCCAATCGCGACCCGATCTCCGTCGGAGAGCGGCGTCACGCCGACGATCCGCTCGCCGTTCACTTGCGTGCCGTTGCGACTGTCGAGGTCTTCGATTTGAAATCCCGCGGCCACCCTGCTCAGTCGCGCGTGCCGGCGCGAAACCGAGTCGTGAGCTAGATCCAGATCCGCCGCGTGCCCCCGCCCGACCACGACCTCCTGCCGCGAGATCAACCACTCGGCTTCGCCCAGAGGCTCGCCGGTCGCCCTGAGCAATAAGTTCAGGTAGCTAGTCCCCTTCCACCCGGGAAATGGTGCGCCACAGACCGCGCAATTCGGTTCCGCCGCAACACGCGCCGACCCGCACTGACCACAGTTCTGCAAAGCCCACCCCTCTTACGCACACGCCCGTAAAGAGCGTCATTACCCCTATGCCGCCGGCCCATTATAGTGCTATAATGCCAGTTATGGCAAGTCTTGAGCCCGGCGCGCGAATCGGCGGATACGAGATAGTAGGGGAGATAGGCCGGGGAGGGATGGCCACGGTGTACCGTGCCCATCAGCCTAGCCTGGATCGCTACGTCGCCATGAAGGCGCTGCGCTCGGCCGAGAATGCCGACCTTCAGTTCCGTGAGCGCTTCCGGCAGGAAGCCCGCCTGATCGCTCGCCTATGCCATCCCAACATTGTGCAGGTCTACGATCTGATCGAGCAGGGAGACCAACTCTACCTGGTCATGGAGCTTGTCGAGGGCACGAGCCTGCGGGATCGCCTGGGCGGGGCGCTCGATCCTCAGCAGGCGCTTGCCATCATCGCGCAAGTGGGAGCAGCGCTTGACCTCGCTCACGCCAATGGCATCGTCCATCGGGATGTGAAACCGAGCAACGTCCTTCTGGATGCCCACGGGCGTGCCCTTTTGACCGACTTCGGCATAGCTCGGCTGATGGGAGCGAAGACGGGGCTCACGGGAGCTCAGATCGTTCTGGGCACGCCGGACTATATGAGCCCGGAGCAAGCGGCAGGCCATACGGTAGGGGCAGCGGCGGACATCTATGCCCTCGGGGTGATGGCCTTCGAGATGGTCACCGGGCAGTTGCCGTTTCGGGGCGATACGACGCTGGCGGTGATGCGGGCGCACGTGCAGGATCCGGTGCCGCGAGCGAGCGAGGCGAACCATTCGCTGCCACAGGCAGTCGACGTGGTACTCGATCGGGCGATGGCGAAGGAGCCCGGGGAGCGGTATGCCACCGGGGCGGAGCTCGCGACAGAGCTGCGCCAGGCGCTCACCCCCACGGCAGAGCTTACTCGCGAGACTCGCGCCAGCACACCTGGGGTCGTAGCCGCGAGGCCGTCGCTGCCCGCGGTGTCCCTGCCGAGCGGCACCGACAGAAAGCGGTCGCGCACCCAGACCGTCGCCACCTTCGGCATCCTCGGGGTTGTCCTGGCCGGAGCGATTCTGTTCGTTGTGCTGGGTAGCCTCGCGAACGGTGGCATTGGACCCCAAGGAAGGGAAGCTGGAGCGCCGCCGACCGCCACACCGCCAAAGTCGGCGGCGATGGCAACATCACAGGTTGGCGCTCAAGCCGTGTCCGATAGGCCGGCCGAGGGCACTGCCACTGCGCCGCGGCCATCTCCCGCAGCCTCCGCTACGCCGGTTCCCACGCCATTGTCCAAGCCGGCCCCAACCGCGACGCGCGCGCCAACGCCGCTGCCGTCGGTGGCGCCAACCGCGATCGCCGTTAGCCTCAACCCGCCGATCCATATGCTGGCGAGTCGCGATGGGATCAGCTTCGCCGACCGGGCGGAGCCACCAGATGTGCAAGGTCTGCTGCTTTCGGCTATCTCAGTAGGCCCAAGGCAGATCCGCCTGTACGTCTCCGATCTGGCGACACTTCGCCTGCGATCCTGGCTGGTAGACGCCGCCGGTGGGTGGACCGCCGAGGCGACGACCGTGCGTGGTGCGCCCGCCGGGATGGTATACGGCAACGTGATCCCGTTAGCCGACGGGACGTTTCGTCTCTATTACCTGGCCCAGAACGGTCCGGCGAATCGATCCGCCGCGCAGGGGCGCGATATCGTGCTCGACGGTCTGATTCTCAGCGCCCGATCCAGGGATGGCGTCACGTTCGACCAGGAGGCTGGGGTGCGCTTCGTTGCCCCCGGCGTCTCGGTGTTGAGCGCCGCTCAGGTGCGCGACCAGTGGATGCTGTTCTACAGGATAAGTGGCGAGTCGATTCTGCAGGGCGCGCGATCCACCGACGGCCTCGACTTCAAACGAGATGCCAACGTCGCCATCCCGGCGCCTTGGATTAACGTGACCGAGTACGACGGCCTGCTCCGTTTTCTTCGCTTCACCTGGCCACCGCCACGTCTCCAAGCGCACAGCTCGTCGGACGGGGTAACCTGGGCGGCCGGCGAGGCGCTCGACGTCTCCTTTCAAGATGGTACCGGCCCTGCCGCGGTGTTGGTCGTTCGGGGCAGCGACGGGCTCTATCGGCTCTTCTACAGTTGGCAGACGCTGCCGACACGACCGGGCTAGTGTCCAGACAAAGCAGCGTAGCAGTTGTAGCCTGATCGTCTGGTAGGGGGGGGCGGTTCGCGAACCGCCCCCCTACCACAGACACATTTTGTGCCAGATTTCCTGGGTGATACCCTGATGGGACGAGAAACGATCGGCGGCTACGAGATAGTTCAGGAGATGCTCCGGGACGGGATGACCACGGTGTACCGTGCCTACCAGCCCAGCCTGGATCGCTACGTTGCCCTGAAGGCGCTGCGCTCGGCCGATAACGCCGACCCTGAGACCCAGGAGCGGTTCCGCCAGGAAGCCCACATGATCGCTCGCCTGCGCCATCCCAACATCGTGCAGGTCTACGATCTCATCGAGCAGGGAGAGCAGCTCTACCTGGTCATGGAGCTTGTCGAGGGCAAGAGCCTGCGGGATCGCCTGGGCGGGCCGCTCGATCCTCAGCAGGCGCTTGCCATCATAGCGCAAGTGGGAGCCGCGCTTGACCTCGCCCACGCCAATGGCATCGTCCATCGAAACGTAAAGCCAAACAATGTGCTTCTCGATGCCCAAGGCCGCGTGCTGCTGACGGATTTTGGCATAGCTCGGCTGTTGGAAGCGAGCGCCGAGCAAACGGGAGAGCAGGTCGCACCGGACTATCTGAGCCCTGAACAGGTGGCAGGGCACGCGGTGGGACCGGCGGCGGATATGTATGCCCTCGGGGTGATGGCCTTCGAGATGCTCACCGGGCAGTTGCCGTTTCGGGGCGATACGACGCTAGCGGTGATGCGGGCGCACGTGCAGGATCCGGTGCCGCGAGCGAGCGAGGTGAACCGGTCGCTGCCGCCGGAAGTCGACGTGGTACTCGAGCACGCCATGGCGAAGGAGCCTGGCGAAAGGTATCACACCGCGGCCCAACTGGCGGCCGAGCTACGCCATGCGCTCGGCCCTGCTTCCGAGCCCACTCGCGAGACCCGCGCCAGCACGCCGGAGGCCGTGGTCCCTACGCCCTCCTTGCCCGTAGTGTCCCCGGCCGACGCGGCCAAAAGAAGCCGTCCCACCCTGACGCTTGCGCTTCTGGCCGTGGCCCTCGCGGTTGCAGCAATCGCCCTGGGACTGTGGGCCCTGCCGTCACGAGCACCGGTCGACGCCTCGCCCACAGCGGCGATAAGTGTTCCGCCATCGGATGCGCTTGCCCAGGCGCAGAACGCGCAAAGGGCTCCGACGGCTGTTCAACCTGTTTCTGAGTTGGCAGCCACGGATACACCACGCGCCGTTTCGCAGAGCGTGCAATCGCCCGAGCCAGCGGTGAGCGTGTCTCCAGCCGCCACCCTGGCCCCCTCACTTCAGACTCCGACCGCGAGTGCGGGCCAGACGCAGCAGAGCGAACACGCGGTATTTATGGCGATTTCTCGGGACGGCGTGAACTTCGGTGCCGACTACCAACTGGCCGGTCCACAGGGGATGTACGTTGCCGCCTTTGGCAGCCCCGGTGGCGGGATGCGAATATACACGTCGAGCAGGCACGGTGGCAAGCTGCGGCTGTGGTCCACGACAGACTATCGCAACTGGGTCGAGCAGCCGCTGCAAACAAGCATCTCGACGGTGTTCGCGGACGTCATCAGGCTGGCAGACGGCTCCTACCGCCTTTACTACGTCCCGGCGGCCGAGGTGGCACGCGTCACCGAGGAACGCCCGCTCCGCAGCGCCACCTCGCCCGATGGCGTCGTCTTCCGTGACGAGCCGGGAGAGAGGCTGGTAGCCGCCGGCCTCGTCTATCCGTCAGTCGCCCGCGTGGGAGGCGGCTGGACGCTCATCGCCTCGCAACTGGATCGCCAGGGCACGGTGAGCAGGTTGAGCGCTTTCTCCAGGGATGGCCTGGAATTCGCCTTGGACGAGGACGTGCTCGTGCCCTCGGGCGCGACAAAGATCACCGCCTACGACGAGGCTCTGCACCTGTTCGTTCCTGGACCAGCGGTCACGAGCTGGAACTCACGCGATGGTCGCCGCTGGCAGCTTGATCCCGGCGTGCGCCTGCGCGTAAGCGGAGGCAAGCCGATGCTCCAGATAGGAATCATCAAAACCGACGACGGCGTATATCGCGCGATCTACACGCTATCAGGGTGAGAATCCAAAAACTACTGAGATCCGTGCATAACTCCAGACTTGCTGCAGAGCCATAGCTGGGCATTGTGGATTTGGAGAGCAGAAATACACCCTCGATCTGTAACTACTCAGCACCGTGCATCTACGCCATAGCTGGCGCGAATGGGGCACCGGCAATGGCTTGGCGGAGCGCGGCGAAGATCGGCACTCCCTGCTTGCGCATCGTCGAGATGTAGCCC
>JACQUC010000040.1 GCA_016210495.1 Chloroflexota bacterium | reverse complement strand
TCTCTATCCTACCTAGACGCCTGTCCACTGTGCAAGACTTCGGATCGATGCCCCCTCTTCGTTGTGCTCGCCTTTTTCTCACATCTTCATACCAACGTTGCGGGCGAACGCCGTTCGCCCCTACATTACGCCTGTCGAGCATGCGGGTTGCTTAGGTTGATGCCTACGGGACGTTGCTGCAACGTCGCATAGGCGAAGGATAAGGACAATGACCTTTCTGAGCCACATCGAGTGTCCCGAGTGCGCAAGTAGGTATGCGCCGGATAGGCCGGCAACCGTGTGCGCCTGTGGCTCGCCACTGGTTTGCCGCTACGATCTGGCCGGGATCGCACGGGCAGCCTCCAAGGAAGGTCTTCGCGCCCGAGCGGCGTCGATGTGGAGGTATCGCGAGTTCCTGCCGGTCGTGAATCCTGCGAACGTCGTTACCTTGGGCGAGGGGTTCACGCCGCTGCTGAGGGTCGAACGGCTTGGCCACGAAATCGGCATCGACGAGTTGCTGATTAAAGACGAGGGAGCGAACCCTACGGGCACGTTCAAGGCGAGGGGCGCCTCGGCCGGCGTCACGCGGGCCAAAGAGCTTGGCATCGGCAAGCTGGCCCTTCTGAGCTGGGGCAGCGCGGCATCAGCCTGGTCGGTCTACGGTGCGCGGGCGGGCCTGGAGGTGTTCGTCGTCATGTCGGTCGAGGCGCCCACGACGGTGCGCAACGAGTGCCGCGCCGCCGGGGCGCACGTCGTCATTCGGAAAGGGCCATTTATCGATCTGTATCAGGTCGTCCAGGACGGGGTGAGGGAACACGGCTGGTTTCCCGTGACGGCGCTTTTCGAGCCCTACAGGGTCGAGGGCAAGAAGACGATTGGATTCGAGCTGGCCGAGCAATTGGGGTGGGAGATTCCGGACGTGATCATACACCCGACCGGTGGCGGGGTCGGGCTAATCGCCACGGCAAAGGCCTTCGACGAGCTTGAGGCCGCCGGCTGGATCGATGGCCGCAGACCCCGTCTGGTAGCCGCTCAGTCCAGCGGGTGCGCGCCGCTGGTGGAAGCGCTCGAGCGAGGTGAGGACGACTGTGCGTTGTGGCGGGACCCCGAGACTATCGCCGTCGGCCTTCTGGTGCCCAAGCCCATTGGCGCACGCCTCGTCTTGCGAGCCATACGCCACACTCAGGGCGCCGCCGTGGCGGTAAGCGATGCCGAGATACTGCGCTCGATGGCGCTGGTGGCGAAAACCGAAGGGCTTCTCATAGGCCCCGAAGGCGCGGCCGCCATAGCCGTTGCTGCGAAGATGCGGCAGGATGGGAGGCTCCGCCGCGACGAGCGTGTGGTGGTCATCAACACCTCGACCGGCATCAGGTACCCGCGCCTCATCGGCGCCAGCCTGCGGCCAGCGTGAACGCCACCTTCGCCGTCGGCGTAGCCTTACTTGCTCATCCTGGGCGTGCTGCGGGAGTTCGCAAATACTGTCGCAGAATCATACGCATGAGCGTGGTGTAGCCCACCCCCACGCGCGCAGCGCGCCGCTTGAGCTCTGCCAGATCCTGTTTCGGCAGGCGGATGGAGATTTGCTCGAGCTCCTGGCGCTGGATCGCCAGGTCTGTGGCTTCCTCCCAAACCGTGTCGCCCGCGTCGGTACGGTCGAAATACCCGGCCAGCTCATCCAGCCGAGCCGGCGCAATATCACCGGTCTTTGTGGTGCCGGTCATCGAAGTTCCTCCTCTATTATAACCCCCGCATGGACTCCGGCCGCAGCAGCGCGGGGTCGCCACTGTTGAGGACGGCTTGCAGGTTTCGCAGCATCAGCTCTTTGCCCTTGGGCAAAGGTCCCCGGATGGCGAAGTAGTTCGAGGCGTGCATCGAGCTGAAGAGGCAGCGCGAGAAGCTGGCGTTTTCGATGATGATCTTCAGCTCCTCGAGGGACTGCAGAGGGGAGAGAAGGTGCAGCTCGCCGCGTCGCACCTGGTCGTAGATTGGCGTGCCGGGCACGGGCATCAGCGTTAGCGCTCCGGCGTAATTCGGATCGATGGCGCTCAGTATCCTGGCCGTCTCGCGCGCGTGCTTCTCGCTGCCTTCGACGCCGGCCAGGCCCAGGATAACCGTCACGGAGAGGGCGATGCCGGCCTCCCGGGCGCGTCGTCCCGCCGCAACGATCTCACCGTAGCCGACGCCCTTGCGAACCTTCTTGAGCACCTCCTCGTCGCCGCTCTCGACGCCCATATAGACGATGCCCAGCTTCAGCTCCCGCAATTGCCTCAGCTCGTCCACGCTGCGGCGCAGCACATCCCGCGGCGTCGCGTAAGCGGCAACCCGCTCGACGAACGGGAGCTTCTCGCCAAGGTAGCGCAGAACCTCCACCAGCCTGGGGAACGGATAGACCAGCGCATCGCCGTCCTGGAGAAAGACCCTTTTTCCATCCCACTCCCGTGCCATAGCGTAGACGATGCCGGGCATTGCCGGCACCCCCACGCCGTATCGCGCGTACAGGGCCAGCGCGTCGATCTCTTTTTTGACGTCTTCGACGTCCCTGATCCGCAGCTTCGCCCCCTGGAAGTAGTTGCAAAAGGTACAGGAGTGGTTGGAACAACCGCTGGTTACAGGCATGTAGTAGCTTCGCCACTCGCTCGGCGGCCTGATGATCTGAGGTCTTTCGAAATGCCTGGCTTCTGGTGTTTCTTGCATCTACCTTCAAAGCCAGTATAGCCCATTCCGCGCCAGCCATTCAAGAGCGCTCGCCACTGCAAAAAATCAACCAAAACCAAACGATAACCAATTGCAGTCTTACAGGCGAGGTGGTACGATAGATGGAGGAGGTTATCACTAGTGCGCTCGCAGACATCATCGTCGGAATGACTTCGTTGGCCTGGAAGCGACAGGGCAACCACGTCCGCCATAGGCGGACCCCTACGAGACGTCGCCGCACATGTTGTCTGATCGTGCACCAGTCCCCTGTCGAGGGGAGATTAAACGAATACCGGGCGGTTGGCCGTAGGGAGGTGCCTCGATCACAGGCACCTCCTGGCATTTCGGCGCCGCCACGCGCAAGTGGGGGCCCTTGTACCGCGTAGGGGAGCGGTCCCCGCGCCGTTGGATTTCTCGTCTCGGACGAGTCCGGCATTCACGCCGTGACAAGCGCACGCCGCCGGAGGCGACAACCGAAAGGTGTGCTGCAAAATGCCCGGTTCTCAGAGAAACAGGCCGCGAATAGGGAAAGAAGAAAAGCAAGATCGCATCACCGAAGAGGCGCTGCGGCAATGCCTGAGGATCGAGGAACAGGCCGCTCTCCTTTCTGCCATCTTCCGTTACTCCCCCGAGGGGATGGCCTTCGGCGACACCGACCTGGTAGTCCGTGCCGCCAACCAGAGCCTGGCGCGCCAGATTCGCGTCCCTCTCGATCGCATCGCGGGGCGATCGGCGGATGAGCTGACACCCGGCTGGACAGAGCAAATGGGAGACATCGTCCATAAGGTGCGTGCAACCGGCCAGTCGTTTCAGGCGCAGGCGTTCCCTTTTGTGTTCAAGAACCAGCCGCAGCGGGGTACCACCTACTGGGATTTCAGCCTCTCTCCAGTCTACCGGGACGGGAATGTGCTCATTGGCTACCTGATGCTGACGCGCGAGGTCACCGAGCGCGTACAGGCGGAGCGGGATCGGCACCGGCTCGTTCAGGAGCAGGCCGCACGAGCCGAGGCCGAGGCCAGGATCAGGCAACTGGAGAGATTGATCGAGGCCGTACCCGACGCCGTCATCATCGTCGATCAGAACCAGAACGTCGTAGCTATCAATCGTGCCGTCATGGAGATGGGGAAGGTCGCCGACCGAAGTCATTTGCTCAGGCCGTTGACTGACTACCAGCCCAGTTTCCGTTTCTTCTACCCCGACGGCCGGCCTGTTCCACCCGAAGAATGGAGCGCCTTGCGCGCTCTCCATGGGGAGACCGTCATGATGAGGGAGATACGCGTCTGCTTGCCGGATGGAGAGGAACGCCTGGTCCAGATCAACGCCGCGCCGGTGCGAGACGAGCGGGGCGAGGTCGTGCTCGCGGTGGCGGTGGTGCGGGACGTGACCCAGCAGCGGCGCGGGGAATGGCAGCGGCGGGTGCTCTCCCAGGTGGGCGAGGCGCTCAGTCAGGGGCTGAACCTGGAAGCCATATTGCAGACGACGCTGGACCAGACGCTTCAGTTGCTGGGTGCCGATCTAGTGGGGGTGTTCCTGGCCGACGCGGAGCGTCGGGAGCTGGTGCTCACGGCCCACCGCAACATCCGGCCCGAGACCGAGGGTCTACTCCGCCGCCTGCCGTTCGACGCCCCGGTTCTCTCGGCACGTGCGTTCGCCGCGGGCGAGGTCCAGATGATGGAAGATGTCTCCCAGATACCCGCGGATCTACCCATGACGCGCCGCCTCGTCGCCATCGAGGGCGCTCGTTTCCTGGTCGCGCTACCCCTGCGCGCAGGCGGCAGGCCCATCGGCACCATTACCTACGGTGCACACACGCCTCGCCGCTTCACGGAAGGTGACCTGGACATAGCCCGACGTGTCGCCAATATGTTCGCGGTAGCTATCGAAAACGCGCGTCTGTTTGAAGAAGCCCGGCGACACGTAGTGGAGCTAGCGGAGGAGCGCACGCGGCGTGAGGATCTGCTCCGCACCGTTTCTCACGACCTTCGTGCACCCCTCACGATCATCCTGGGCCAATCGCAGTTTCTTCTCCGCGTCGGCGAGAAAGCCGGCCTAAGAGGCGTCGAGCAGCACAGCGCCGAGGCCGTCCACACCAGCGCCCGCAAGATGAACGCGATGATCCAGGACCTGGTCGATTCGGTGCGACTGGAAGCCGGACTGCTCAAGCTCGCGAAAACCTCGATTGACTTGCGAAGATTCGTCTCCGATCTACTGGACCGGGCCAGAACGATGATGGAAGTTGGGCGGGTCAAAGTGGAGATGCCCCCGGATCTGCCCCCGGTCGCGGCCGACCCGGACCGGATCGAGCGCATCCTTATGAACCTGCTCACCAACGCCCTGAAATACTCTTCCTCGGAGACAGAGGTAACCGTCAGGGCGGAGAGGGCCAACGGCGAAGTGACCGTCTCGGTTACCGACCGTGGCATCGGCATAGCCCCCGAGGACCTGCCCAATATCTTCCAGCGTTTCTACCGCGTCAAAGGCGAGCGCAAGCCCGAGGGATTGGGGCTGGGTCTGTACATCACCAGGATGCTGGTGGAGGCCCATAGCGGCCGCGTCTGGGTGGAGAGCGAGCTCGGGAAGGGGAGTAGTTTCTATTTCACGCTGCCGATCCAGCTCATATGATTCTGCTTAACCATTTGCCTGAACTGCAGAAGTTACGCTAGGCCGCTCGCCCGACCTTCACGTGGATCAGCTCGCCGCGCCGCTTGGCCATTCCCAAATAGCCAAGGCCGGCCAACTCCTCGCGGAATTCTTCCGGCGTGTAGCAGTGCAGGTCTAATCCAATTCCCCAGCCACCGGCTTCACGCCACAGTATGCGCCGATCGGGAGCTCGGCCCAGCAGCGGTTGCTCCCCAAAGGCCGGAGCAACGGCCACCAAATCGTAGTCACTTTCGCCGTGAGCTGTCCCTCGAGCGCGCGAGCCAAAAAGGTACAGGCGCGCACCATAGCGCTTCCGCATCACACGCGCGAACCTGACTATCAATTCTTCTTCGGCTGGCTTCCGCTTATTGGCTGAAGGAGTAATGTTTGCACCCATGCCACAATGTCCTCGGCAGCCGCTATTGCCGCCCGAGCGTCTGCTTCCTGTACCAGTTCCGCTGGTATCGGTTGGCTCAAGATCGCTGAAGGGTACCGGCTGCGATCAAAGATCGGCTCTAGCTGCCCGATTGCCGCATTCACCTGCGCCGGTGTCTCGCCCAAAGTGGGCGCGACTCGCTCAAGGCATCGACCCAGCTCGTGTATCCACGGCGGCTCCTCGCCCCGCACGTACCAGTGGGCGGCCTTGAGCGCCTTCTCGGCAGCCTGATGGGCGAAGTCGGCCGCGGCGTAGTAGCAGCGGGGCTGCAGATTGAAACGCGCGGTTTCGATATCTCGCTCAGCCTGCTGCCAGAACCGCTGCGCCATCTGCGCAGTGCGCTCACGATGTGTCCGTCTGCGTCCCCTCGAACGCCCACCTCTCTCCATACGCTTAGTATATCCGATGGCTTGGCGGGCGTTCAATAGGTGGTGTACCTGGAGTACAGCCCAGGCCCACCCCGCCCCGGGGCGGACAGCGGACGTCTTCCGATGGAATCGGGATCCCGTTTCGGGACGCCCCTACGATTGTGCTTGGCGTAGCCGATGGCGGTGCAGCCATCCGTTATCTACCGGCTTACCGTATCCGCTTAACCGCTGCCGCATTCGCTGACGCGTTTGCGCTTGATTTCCAAGCTTGCTGGGAGTATCATTGGAGCGCGCCTGTAGGAGGGGTGGCGATGGAGACAGGCCTCAGAAACTCCGGCATCGACATCATAGGCAACGTGCCATGGGGCACGCACTTTTGCCAGTTCTTTGAAAGCGGGGACGACTTGCTCGACATCCTCGTGCCCTACTTCAAAGCCGGATTGGAAAACAATGAGTTTTGCATGTGGGTTACCGCGGAACCTGTGGGCGTGGCGGACGCCAAGCGGGCGTTGAGCAAGGCTGTGCCTGACGTCGATCGGTATCTGGCGTCCGGACAGTTGGAGATTCTGTCGTACCGCGACTGGTATACCAAGGGCGGAGCTTTTGATTCAGACAGAGTTCTTAACGGCTGGGTCGACAAGCTGAGCAATGCCTTGCGGGAGGGATACGATGGCCTGAGGCTAACCGGCAATACATTCTGGCTCGAGAAACGGGATTGGCGAAGCTTCGCCGATTACGAACGAGCCGTCGACAGTGTGATCGGCCAGTACCGGATGGTGGCAATTTGCACCTACGCTGTCGACAAATGCGGCGTCTCCGAGGTCGCGGATGTGATCAGCAACCATCAGTTTGCCCTCGTCAAGCGTCACGGCAGATGGGAGATCATCGAAAGCGCGCAGCGAAAGCGGGCACTGGATGCCTTGCGGGAGCGCGAGGAAGTGCACCGCCGCATCGTCGAAACCGCCTCGGAAGGCATCTGGATCGTCGACGCCGACAACAAGACGACCTTCGTGAATCAGGCGCTGGCCGATATGCTCGGCTACACGGCTGACGAGATGATGGGTGAGAGTTTGTTCGCGTTTATGGACGAGGAAAGCCGGAGGGTCGCGCGAATCACCGTGGAGCACCGCCGCCAGAGCAGCAGAGGGCAGCACGATTTCAAGTTCCGGCGTAAGGACGGCACCGACTTGTGGGCCATCGTATCGACGACTCCCATTCAGGACAAGCAGGGGGGCTACGCTGGCACACTCGGCATGATCACGGACATCACCGAACGCAAGCGGGTCGAGGAGGAACGGGAGCGGCTGCTCGTGGAATTGCAGCGCCGGGCCGCCGAGCTGGACGTCGCCAACCAGGAGTTGGAGGCCTTCAGCTACTCCGTCTCGCACGACCTAAGGTCCCCGCTGCGGGGCATCGACGGTTTCAGCCGGGCGCTGCTCGAGGACTATGCCGACAAGCTGGACGATTCCGGTACGCGTTACCTCCAGTACCTCCGGCAAGAGAGCACGCGGATGTCGCAGCTCATCGACAACCTCCTGGACCTGTCCCGTGTGACCCGGTCGCAGATGCACGTTGGACCCGTCGATCTGAGCGAACTGGCCGACGATGTCGCCGAGGAGCTGAGAAGGACGGAGCCGGAGCGCTCGGTTGAACTCGTCATCGAACCAGGGTTGACGGCAAGTGGAGACGCACGGCTCCTGCGGGTGCTTCTGGAGAATCTCCTGGGCAACGCGTTCAAGTTTACCTCGAAGCACCAGGCGGCGAAGATAGAATTCGGGCGCGTAGAGCAGGATGGCAAGAGAACGTACTTCGTCCGCGACGACGGCGCGGGCTTCGACCCGCGCTACGCCGACAAGCTATTCCGCCCGTTTCAGCGCCTGCACGGCGAAAGCGAGTTCCCAGGCAGCGGTATCGGTCTGGCAACCGTGCAGCGCATCGTGCACCGCCACGGAGGTCGAGTTTGGGCTGAAGGAGCGGTAGAGCAAGGAGCAACCGTCTGCTTCACGCTGTAGCGGGCGTCACGCCCTATACCTCCTCGTGTTCGTATATCCAGTCCACCAATCGATCCACCACGGCACCGTCCGCCCCGGCGTCACCCGTACCATCCAACTCGGCCAGCAAGGCCGCAAGCTCCGCCGCAGCATCGCTCTTGCCCTCCTTTTGTAGCCTGGCAAGCACGTTCTCCGCGCGCTGTCGCAGAATTGCCGTGGCGTCGGAGACCGCTTCAGGAGCCTGCTCGAGGGCCGCGCGAGCCTGTGCCTTCTCTTCCACAGACAGGCGGTCCTTCAATCCCGTCACCTTTATGTTCGCCTGGCGCCCGGTGTGCCGGTCGCGCGCCGACACGCGGACGATGCCGTCGATATCGTAGTCGAAGGCGACGAGCACCTCTCGAACGCCGCCGTTTGGGTTGGGCGAGATGCCGCTGAACTCGAACTCGCCCAGGTGGGTGTTTCGGTCAACCGTATAGCCCTCCCCCTGATAGACCTCTATCAGCGCCTTGTCCTGGTCCGGATGCAAGGTGTAGAAGCGCTCCGTCTTAGAACACGGCACAGCCGTGTTGCGCGGTATGACGACGCTGAAGCGATTGCCGACGGTGACGCCAAGGGTAAAGCTCAGCGTCTTGATACCCAGCGAGTACGGACAGACGTCGACCAGGATGGCGTCGATGGGTTCCCCCGCGATGATCGCCGCCTGCACGGCCGCTCCCAGGGCCACAGCCTCGTCCGGATGAATCTCGGAGCGTGGCTCGACGCCGAGATGGCGGGAAACCAACTGCCTCACGAGCGGGATGCGGGTTGAGCCGCCCACCAGCAAGACATCTTCCAGGTCCTTGGGCTTCCATCCCGCGTCTGCCAGCGCACGATCGACCGCGTGGATCGTCCGACCGAGCAAGCGACGAATAAGCTCCTCGAACTCCTCGCGCGAGACCTGCTCTTCGACGTGAACCCGCTTCAGAAGATGCTCCTCGCGAACGGTAGCATACGGCGCGTCAGACAGAGTGATTTTGGCCCCCTCGGCAGCCTGGGCCAGGCGCGCCGCCGCACGGCGGTCCTCCAGCGGCTTGACCTTGTAGCGCCGAGCCACGGATTCCGCAAGCCGCTCGGCCAGGAGCGTGTCGAAATCGTCGCCACCCAGGTTGGGATCGCCGTGCGAGGCGCGCACCTCCACGATGCCATCGGACATCTCGATAGCCGAAACGTCGAAGGTGCCACCACCCAGATCGTAAACCAGCGCCCGCTGGGCGTCGGAACGCTGCAGACCATAGGCCAGAGCCGCCGCGGTCGGCTCATTGATAATGCGCACTACTTCCAGCCCCGCGATCTCGCCGGCGTCCTTGGTCGCCTGACGCTGGGCATCGCTGAAGCGTGCCGGCACGGTGATAACGGCGCGGCTAACAGGCTGCCCTAGAACCGATTCGGCCCTTCGCTTCAGCTCGCGGAGTATGAACGCCGAGATCTCCGGCGGCGAATACTCGCGATCACCAAGCTGCACCAGCTTGGCTGACCCCATCTTCCGCTTGATCGATTTTACTGTGCGCTCGGGGGCGACCACGTACTGGTTGCGCGCGGGTGTGCCCACCAGCAACTCCCCGGAGTTGCCGAGGCCAACCACGGAAGGCAGCAGCTTCTGGCCCCTGTAGCTCAGCACCGTCGGCCTGCCGTCGAGGACAGCCGCGACCAGCGAATAGGTCGTCCCCAAATCTATGCCTACTATTTCCTCACTCATTCCTTCATTCATCATTCATTACCTCTAATATTCAATTCTTCGCTATTCGGACCATCAGCCGTTGGCGAGGCAAAATCCTCCACCGCGCCGGCACGACTCCGGCGTGGCCGGCCCTGTTTGGTATCCGGTTCGGTTGCCACTCCACGACCCACCACTACCTGGACGAGCCTGATGACGCGCTCCGGCGAGCGGTAGCCACGGCGCTGCTCACGCAGCACCAGCCCGTCCTGCTCCTCCGGGCAGGGCTCGACGGCCACGGCCTCGTGGAGATGCGGGTCAAAGGGGTGCCCCGCGGCCTCGATCGGCGTCACGCCGCGCCGCGCAAGGGCATCCAACAGCCGGCGATAGGTGAGCTCCAGACCGCCGACCAGGCTTTCGACATCGGCCAGTGGCACATCCGGCAAGGGACGCTTGGCGCCGGTGGCCTCGCCCAGCGCCCGCCACCAGCGCTGAACGGTGGCGTCTTTCAGACGCCGCTGCGTTTCTCCCAGCGTCTTCGCCAGCTCTCGACCTTCCTCCAGGCCGGCTTCCAACCCGTCCAGGGTAACCAGGATGTCTTCCAGCGCCGCCCGCTCCAGCTCCTCGCGAAGCTGCTGATCGCGGGCACTTCCCCTGGCCAGCTCCGCGCGAAGCACCTCCTCCAAACGCTCCAGGGTCGGCGCTGTCGACGCCGTCGCCGCCTTGATGGCTTCAAGGATCGCTCCAGAGCGCACCAGCTCGCGGCCGATGCGGGACAGCTCGCGTTGCGAAGCCACGAAATCCTCGCGGACCCCCGCGATGTCGGTCGAAATCACGCGGCCGGTACGCTCGACGGCCTGGCCCACCTGTTTAGTCGTCTCTCGTGCCAACTCCTCGATCAGCAGTGCCAGGGTTTCCTCGGCTCGTGCGTTGAGATACGCCGTCATCAGCCGTGAGAGCTCCGGCGCTCGCCGGGTCTCTTTGTCCTCGTCGCCCGTGGCCGCCGACTTGTGCCCGGTCGCCTCGGCCACGCCTGGCCCGCCAGAAGGCCGATCCTCGTTGCCACGCGGCGCTTCCTGCTCTCTTGCTGAGCCTACAACGCTGCCGGAGGCCGGCAAGGGCGACGGTCTGCCCAGAAGCAGGCGAAAGATGCCGAGAGAACGCATCAGCACGCAGCACCCCCGGGCGAGCCCGACGCGGCAAGAGCTACCTCCCGCGCTCGCGCTACCTCGGCGTCGACGGCGGCGTTCACATCCGCCAGGAGCACCGCGATGAGATGATCGACAAATCGCTCTGGGAATGGCGGCGGGGGCGCGTCGCGCAGCCGGTCCAGGTCGAACTCCGCCGGCCCGTGTCGCAGCTCGAGCAAGGTCAGCTCGGCCCGCTTGCGGGGCGACCGCAGGGTTTCGTATGCCTCCCGCACGCGCTTGAAGCCCTCGGGGTCACGCTCCGGCGGATGCTCCCGCAGCTTCTGCATGTAAGCCGCACGCACCTCGGCGGAGCTGCCGGCTGGCTCTATGCCTAATATGGAACAGGCGTCAACCATACCCATTCGCTCACGCTCGGTCACGTCGCACCTCCTTTCAGTCCTCCCAAGCCGCGCCTCCCCTGTCTTCCATCCAGTCCAGGACTATGCCCGCCGTCTTCTTGTCGAGGAGCTTGTAGTTGTATTTGTAATCAAGGTCGGTGGCATCCAACATGGCATCGGCGTCATCCTGCTTCACGGCCTCTCGGGCGACACTGCGTAGCAACGTGCTCGCACCTTCCCAATCCCCCACGCAAATGAGCGCCTCGGCCAGGCGTACCCGATCCGAAAGGTCCTCTGTCTCGGCGACTAGCCGGTGCAGCATTTGGCGCAGGGCCGGCTGGGACTGCCGTGTTTTGGCTATTTCCTTGACGACCTCGACGACGTACTCGGCGTCGTCGTGCATCAACAGGTTACTCAAGCATTCCTCGCATTTTTGGAAGTCGCCGGCCAACCCCCACGTCCTGGCAAGAGCAAGGGACGTGACCGTTGATTTGGCCGCCTTTTTCATCGCTTTGTTCCAGGTCGCAATGGCCAGGTCTCGTTCGCCCGCATCCCAGTAGACTTGCCCCACGTGCACGCTCGCGGCAGTCCTGTCTACCGCAAGCTTGAGGGCCTCATTAAACGTCTTCTGTGCGCGGCGTGTTTCCCCCTGAGCCCACTGGACCGCTCCGAGCGCCAGCGTGGCGGGTCCGCGGAACGGGTCGTTCAGGCCGAGAAGATCGAGGGCACGCTGTGCGTCGTCAAGCGCCGTGCTGGCGCTGGGAGACGTCCTGGCGCGTTGGGCCAGTGCTCGGCCCAGCAGGTGGCGCACGCTCGGGTTATCCGGCGCCATGCCGAGCGCCTTCTCCATGTGCTCTATCCCGAGCTGCTCGTTCTGGCAGGCCGTATGCGCCAGACCGAGGTCGAGATGATCGTCGGCACCGGCAGGCCCGATGGCCACCACTTGCTCGAAATGGGCGAGGGACTTGCGCATCTGTCCCTCCTCCATAAGCAGTCGCGCCAGCGCCCGGTGAGTTTCGACGTCTGAAGGCACTGCCTGGAGTGCCCGCTCCATCTGCTCGATGGCGCGCTCGGTTTCATGCTGGTCCAGGTAAAGGTCGGCCAGATGCCGGTGCGCCACGGCACGTACGTGCCTTTGAATCGCACCTTCGTCACCGTCAGCACGGCCGCCGGCAGCCCGCCGGGCCTCCTTGCCGCCTGCCCGTGGCAACTGCCGTACCAGATCCTGCCAGTGCGGGATAGCCTCGTCTTTTCGTCCTGCTCGCTCGAGCGCGACGGCCAGGTTCTGGCGCAATGCCGCGTCACGTGGCGTGATGGCAAGCGCCCTCGACCAGGCCCCTGCGGCCGCGTCATAGTTGCCGGCACGCGCCTGCTCTTGCCCGTGCAGGCTCAGGGCATAGGCCGCGTTCTCGCGCGCCCCGACCGCCTCGGGCCCGCCAAGGCCTGCCAGTTGCTGGAAGGCCGCGGCCGCGCCGGATAGATCGCCGTTCAGCACGGCGTCGATCGCAAGCTGCTGGTAGACCCAGGCCAAGCAGGGACGCACCTGGTCGTCGCGCGCGCCACACGATCGAGCCTTTTCCAGAGCGTTGGCCGCCGTCGCCAACTGCCTGGTTTGCGCCCTGGCGATGCCAAGGTAGAGGTTTGCATACGCGGCAATGGCGCCCGGCAGTTGCTCCGTCGCGGCAACGCCTTCCAGCGCCGCGATCCCTTGTTCGGCCTGGCGCTGAGCAAGCAGAATTACCCCTCTCATGAGCGAATCTACGGGATCTTGCGAGCCTGCCAGAGCGCTTTCGGAGGCCGCCAGATCGCCCTCGACGGCGGCAAGGAGCGCGGCGGCTCGTCGCGCCGCCGTCCCCTCGAGCGAGGCGGCCAAGCCTGCGATGTCACCACCACGCTCACCACTGTGCATGCGGGCGAGAAGCGCCTCGAAAGCGATCTGCCCATCTCCGCCCGCCCGGCGCTGCGCCTCCGCTAACTCGACGGCCGCAGGCCGAACGCGTCCCAACCGCCAGAGCAGATTGCCGTGCAGGCGCCGCAGATCAGCCCTATCCGGCGCCGCCTCGATCGCCCGTTCGATTGAGCTCAACGCTCGCCCCGGCTTGTCCCAGCGCGAGAAAAGCTGAGTTATATAGGCCCTCGCACGCAACTCTGCAGCAGCCAGATCTGTCGGCGAGCATCGGACCTGCGACAACAAGTCGCACGCCAGATCGGCCTCTCCGCGCATCAAAGCCGATTCGGCTCTGCGAACAAGTGTGTCCGCGTCTAGCCCTTGGCGGGTGGCTTTGCCCTGCACCTGTCGATTTTTTGCCTTCTTCGTTCCCATAGCTTCAACAAAACAAGGCGTGCTTTCCCACGCCTCCCATCATCCACCCCAATCATGTTGACCAAATTATTTTACCATATGTCCATTGCACTTTGCCGCCGAAAACGAATAGGGATGTGAAAACGTAACCCTCGGTACCGCGAAGCCGTCTGCACCAACATGGCGACAGTGCCTAGGCACGGTTCTTGCAGTATTTGTGCCTGTAGCCACTTTTGGAAAACTCACGGACGTTGCCAGTCGAAAAGACGCCATCGCAGGCCGCCACCAAGTGATTGAGCAGGCAGAATAGCCTCGTGTGTTGTTGGGAAGCGTAGTGTGGGAGCGTAGATATAACCCTCAGTGCTCTTCGATGTGCCCCACGATGCGGGTGGGGCCTTGTAGCCGCAGGCTTGAGCCTGCGCGGGGCATTACGGGACGCCACCACGCCCAGTTGGCACAGTACACCAGATTTGCGCCTGGCAGATACTTAGTAGTACAAAAGGGAGGATGAAATCGTGGACAAGAGTCTAGGCCGAAACCACTGGCTAGTCCTTGCCCTGATTGGGGGGTTGGTGCTCACGTTCGTTGCTGTCGGCCTAGCCGCCGCCGAACCGTCAGCCGATGCCGCCAAAGGGAAGGAGCTTTTCGCCGCGAAGCTCTGTGCGAACTGCCACGGGCAGAACGCAGAGGGCGGGTTCGGTCCAACCTTGGCTGGGACCCAGAGGACCCTAGCCCAGGTCACAGCCAAGGCACGCGCCAAAGTGGGCAACATGCCCGGCTTCTCTGAAGCACAGGTCTCCGACGCGGAGATAGCCGACATCGTGGATTTCCTCAAGTCGACGCCAGCACCGGCCACTCGAGGCACCTACGCGTTTTCCACCAAGGAGGGCGATCCGGCCGGACAGGTGATTTTCGTGGAAAACGGCTGCGCCGCCTGCCACCGCATTCCTCCAAGCGTCGCCGGCACCAGGCTGGACGCCGCGCAGGAGATAACCCAGGTCAGGACGCCGCGCGCCCGCATGCCTTCTTTCACGGCGGCGCAGATCAGCGATGCCGACGTTACGACGGTCAACGAGTGGCTGCGCAGCATGCCGGCGCCAGCCGCCGCTCCCAAGCCACAGCCGCCGGCCGAGACCAAGCCACAGGCTCCGGTGGCGCCGTCGCAGCCTGCGCCCACAACCTTGCCCAGAACCGGCGATGCCCCGGAGAACCTCCTTCGGCTCCTGGTTATCCTGGGCGGCCTTGGTCTCGCAGCCGGGTTGGTCATCAAGATGCTCGCCGCGCAACGCGCGTAGGCCATCCGCCATCTCCGGGTCGGGAAGGTACCGGCCAGGCGCACCTTCCCGACCCTTCCCACCCATCTCGGTTCCTAACACGAAAACGGGTGAACCGCAAAGAGTCTGAACCGCAGATTGACGCAGATTAGGGGATTACGCAGATTGCCAGATGATCGAGACTCGGTATCTGTGAAATCCCCTCCATCTGCTTGATCTGCGGTTCAGATTCCCTGCGATGAACGTCCCCGCCTTTTCATCAATGGTGGCGCGCTGCCAAGGGCATGATTGCCCAGTGAGACGTGCGGCTGATTGCTTGCGCCGCCAGCCGGCTTTGGCATACAATTTCCGGAGAATGCGCTTGAGGTAGACCTGTCGGATGGCAAAGATACTAGTGGTAGACGATGAGGCGACACTCGTCGAGACGATCAAGTACAGGCTGCGCCGCGAAGGCTTTGAAGTCTGCGTTGCTCTGGACGGACTTCAGGCTCTCGAAGTCGCGCGCAGGGAGAAACCGGACGTCGTGCTATTGGACATAATGCTGCCAAAGATGGACGGATTCGAGGTCTGCCGTACCTTGCGCAAGGTAACGGCAGTGCCGATCCTCATGCTTACGGCGAGGGATGACGAGGTCGACAAGGTGGTGGGGCTGGAGCTCGGAGCCGACGACTACGTCACCAAGCCGTTTAGCATGCGGGAACTGATGGCACGTGTGCGGGCCATGCTGCGTCGGGCGCAGATGTCGCGGGAGGAAGCCACGGATGCGGCCGCCGATGTGCCCCCACCCATAGTAGCAGGCGGACTGGTTATCGACCTCGCCCGCCACCGTGTAGTCCAGAGGGGCAAGGAGGTGACGCTTAAGCCCAAGGAGTTCGACCTCTTGACCTTCCTGGTAAAGTACCGTGGCCAGGTTTTCTCCAGGGACGTTCTTCTCCAAAGGGTCTGGGGCTACGAATTCGCCGGCGATACGCGCACGGTCGACGTTCACGTCCGCAGTCTCCGGGAGAAGATCGAGGTTGATCCCGGCGAACCTCTTCACCTCGAGACCGTGCGAGGCGTAGGCTACCGTTTCAGGGAATAGGCTGTGTTCAAGAGTCTTCAATGGCGGATAGCGGCGTCCTACGTCGCGCTTGTTTTGGTGTGCATGCTGCTCCTTTCCGTGTACCTCCTCAACCTCGTGCGCGACCACTACCTGCAGAACCTGGAGCTTCACCTGGCAGCCCAGGCTCGTCTCGTCGCCGACAACGCGGAAACCTATCTAAGCTCTGGGCGCCAGAGTGCTGATCTGGACGAACTAGCCAAGAGGTTGGGACGCCAGACGAATGCACGCATCACGCTTATCGACAAGAACGGCGTCGTGCGCGGCGACTCGCACGAGGACCCCGCCGCGATGGAGAACCACGGGACTCGCCCGGAGGTCACGCAAGCCCTCGCCTCGGGTCTGGGGGAGGCCAGACGCCACAGTAAGACAGTGGGCTACGACATGATCTACGTGGCCGTGCCCATCAAGATGAGCGGCGACAATGTAGGCGTCGCCCGCATTTCGCTGCCCCTTACGGAGATCAATCGCTCGGTGGACAGCGTCACCCGAGCGGTTGTCGCAGGCGCGTCGATGACAGCCATCCTGGCCATCGTGCTGGCTCTTTACCTAGCGCGCGCTACCACGCGGCCGGTGGTGGCGCTGACCAGGATGGCCAAGTCCATCGCCGCCGGCGACCTGGATCAACGGATTGGCGTGCACACGCGCGACGAGATCGGGGAACTGGGGCGGGCCTTCAATCATATGGGGGAGCAACTGAAGCAAACGATCGGGGCCATCTCTGCCGAGCGCAACCGAATGGCGGCCATTTTGGCAACGTTGGCAGACGGCATACTCATAATAGACGACCAGGGCAAGGTCACCCTGATGAACGCGGCTGCCGCGCGAATTCTGCGAACGACGGAGAGCAAAGCCATCGGGCATTCTTACGTCGAGGTGCTGCGAGATCACGAGTTGGTAGACCTGGCCCAGGAGTGCCTGCCCCGATACGGAGCAGAGGGACAGATGTACCGAGGCCAGGACCATACTCACGGCGTCGCGGGAAACGCGCGAGTGGTGGAATACGGCATTCCTAAGCGCTCAGTGCGCGCCATAGCGACGCCTGTCCAAGACGATCGGTCCGCGCAGGTTCTTCTCGTGCTCCAGGATCTCACGGAGCTCCGCCGCCTGGAAACCGTCCGCAGGGAGTTCATCGCCAACGTGTCCCACGAACTGCGGACGCCCCTCGCCTCGATGAAGGCCCTGGTGGAGACGTTGCAAGAGTCCACTGTCGACGACCCGGTGGCAACACGAGACTTCCTGTCGAGAATGGACGTCGAGGTAGACGGCATGACGCAGCTCGTGCGGGAGCTCCTCGAGTTGTCGCGCATCGAATCGGGCCAGGCTTCACCGCGGCTGCGGCCGACCGACGTCGCCGCTCTCGTGAAGGACCCGGTGGAAAGGCTCCGGCCGCAGGCGGACAGAGCCGGCGTGGAGCTACTGCTGGAAGTGCCATGCGACATTCCGCCTGTGCAGGCGGATGCCGAGCGCATCCAGCAGGTTCTCATCAATCTGATCCACAACGGCATCAAGTTTACCCCGGCCGGTGGCAAGGTGGCCATTTCTGCGCGGCGGCAGGACGACCACGTGACCTTCGCCGTGGCCGACACCGGCGTAGGTATCCCTGCCGAGGATCTCCCGCGCATCTTCGAGCGCTTCTACAAGGCGGACAGGTCGCGCTCTTCCGGCGGCACCGGTCTAGGCCTGGCCGTCGCCAAGCACATCGTCCAGGCACACAACGGGTCCATTTGGGTGGAAAGCGTCGAGGGCCAGGGCGCCACCTTCATATTTACTCTTAGACTGTTTACATAGAGTTTACAATACGGTTAGCCGGCCCTAACATCCGGCAGGTATACTTCAATCAAGTAGAAGTGATTGAAGAGGAGAAAGTATGCGACGAACCCACAACCCCCAACACCTGTCGCGCGTTTGGTTTTTATTTTTGGCTTCATTGAGTCTCCTTCTCCTAAGCTGCGGACAGGCCGGCCTCGGGCAGGCCGGCCAACCCGGCAGCTCTATCCAGATCAAGGGCTCAGACACGATGGTCAATCTGGGCCAGGCCTGGGCTGAGGAGTTTATGATCGAGAACAAGAGTGTTGGCATCGCCGTGACAGGCGGCGGCTCGGGCACGGGCATCGCCGCGATGATCAACGGCACGACCGACATTGCCCAGAGCTCCCGGCAAATGAAGCAGGAGGAAATCGAGAGCGCCAGGAAGAACGGCGTCGAGCCTCAGGAGTTCAAGGTCGCTCTGGATGGGCTCGCGGTGGTCGTCAACCCGGCTAATCCGGTGAACGAGCTGACGATGGATCAGCTACGCGATATCTTTATGGGCACCGTAACCAATTGGAGCGAGGTTGGAGGCCGGGAGGGCCGAATCGTCGTCCTCTCGCGCGAAAGCAACTCGGGCACCCACCTGTACTTCAAGGAGCACGTCTTGAGGCGCGGCAACGAGAAGGGGCCGGAGGAGTTCGCGCCCAGGGCGCTGCTCATGCCTTCATCCCAGGCCATCGCCGACGAGGTGGCCACCAACCGTAATGCCATCGGTTACTACGGACTGGGCTACGTCGGCAATCGACAGAAGGCTCTTGCCATCGCGCCCAAACCGGGCGCAAAAGCCGTGCTGCCCACGGTGGCTACGGTGGTCTCCGGCGACTACCCGATCTCCCGCCCTCTCTTCTGGTATACCCGAGGGAAGCCCGAGGGAACCGTGAGGGAGTTGGTCGAGTTCTCCCTCAGCGACGAGGGCCAGCAAATCGTGTTGGATCTGGATTTCGTGCCGTTGAGGAAGGTCGGCGGGTCGTGAGGTTGGCGAATGGCTTCCTTCGGCGCCCCGATGCATCGGGGACGCCGTCAAGCCGCTTAGCAGCAATCACGCCAGAAAAAGGCTTGACGCGAGCCCCGGTACATTGCTGGAGACCTATCGGGGCCGCGAAGGACGACCAAAGCGGCCAAGCACGACATCCCGTGCAACCCGCGTGGATGAGACACCGAATCCAATAGTTCAAGGACGATAAGCGTGCGGCGACAGAGCGTATGGCGTGAGTTTGTAGTGAGGTCCGAGTGAACAGAAGTGCAGCGGCGTGGTCCAAGACATCGAGAAGAACCCGGCTCGGCGATAAGCTGGCCGAAGGGCTAATCTTTCTGTCCGGCATCGCCGCCATGGTTTTCGTGCTGCTGATCCTGATCTTCTTGCTCCGCGAGGGACTGCCTATCTTCGCGGTCGTGCCTCCCGTGAGCTTCGTCCTCGGCGTCGAGTGGTTCCCGCTGTCCGGAATATTTGGCATCCTGCCCTTGATCCTCGGCTCGCTGCTGGTCACGGCCGGCGCCATCGCCATCGCCCTTCCCCTAGGTCTCGCCGTCGCGGTCTATCTGGCGGAGGTCGCGCCCAACTGGGTCAAGGGCATTCTCAAGCCTACCGTCGAGCTGTTGGCGGGTATCCCTTCGGTCGTCCTTGGTTTCGTCGGTTACCTTGTTCTGGCCCAGATGGTGAAGAACGCCTTCGATCTGCCCACTGGCCTGACGGGACTCACCGGCAGCATAATACTGGCGTACATGGCGCTGCCCACCATCGTGAGCATCTCCGACGATGCCATCAGGGCCGTGCCCGACGAGTACCGGCAAGCCTCCTTGGCCCTGGGGGCGACAAAATGGCAGACCATTCGGGGCGTGACCCTGCCCGCGGCCCTGTCGGGAATCGCCGCCGCCATCATGCTGGGCATTGGGCGCGCCATCGGCGAGACCATGGCCGTCTGGATGGTAACCGGCAACGCGCCGGTCATGCCCACCACGCTTCTCGAGCCTCTGCGAACGCTCACGGCCACCATCGCGGCCGAAATGGGCGAGACGGCGCGCGGCAGCGATCATTACCACGCCCTCTTCGCCATCGGCATCGCGCTGTTCATCATCACTCTGATGATAAACACCGTCGCCGACGTGGTGCTGCACCGAATGCGCAGGAGGCCGGCATGATCTCTAAGCGAGCCTCCGAGAGATTGGCTTTCGCCCTTATGGCGGCGGCGGCCATCGCCATCGTGGCTCCGGTGCTTTTCGTCGTGGTCTTCGTCCTGGCCCAGGGCCTGCCCGGTCTGAGCTGGGAGTTCCTGACCGAGATGCCCCGACGCGGCATGAAGGCGGGGGGCATCTTTCCTGCCATCTACGGGACGGTGCTGCTGATCGTCGGGACGGCGGTTTTCTCTGTGCCCATCGGCGTGGGCGCTGCAGTATATCTGTCCGAGTATGCGCAGGACAATCGCTTTACCAGGCTCGTCAGGATCGCCATCGTCAACTTGGCCGGCGTGCCCTCTGTGGTCTACGGTCTCTTCGGCCTCGGCATCTTCGTCATCTTCCTCGGCTTCGGAGCCTCGATTCTGGCCGGGTCGCTGACGCTGGCCATATTGATAACGCCCGTGATTATCACCGCATCCGAAGAGGCTATTCGGGCCGTTCCGCAGGACTTCCGGCAGGCCAGCCTGGCCCTTGGCGCCACTAAGTGGCAAACGGTCCGACACCAGGTCATCCCTTACGCTTTGCCCGGTATAATCACGGGCATCGTGCTCGGCTTGGGCCGCGCCGCCGGGGAGACGGCGCCCATTCTCTTCACCGCCGCCGCCTTCTTCCTGCCAAGGCTCCCGACGTCTCCTTTCGACCAGGTTATGGCGCTGCCCTACCACCTGTTCGTCATTACGACCCAGGTGCCCAATATGCCCCCCAGAATCCAGTACGGCACGGCGCTGGTGCTGCTGGCACTCGTCCTATCGTCGTACGTCATTGCTACACTCATAAGAGCACGATTGCGCGTAATGAGGTGACAGGGCATGCCATTGTTTGCAAATGGTACCAAACTGAGTAACCAGGGCCACGGCCCAAAGGACAATGCCCCCATCGAGGCCAGTCTGCAAGGGGTGAGCCTTTTTTACGGCTCTTTCCGCGCCTTGAAGGACGTGCGCCTCGACGTCCTCGCCAGGCAGATCACGGCCATCATCGGTCCCTCCGGATCCGGCAAGTCAAGCCTCTTGCGCACCGTCAACCGTATGAACGAGGTGTTTCGCGACACGCGACTGGAGGGCAAGGTGCTGCTGAGAGGCGAGGACATATACGCTCCCACGGTCGACGTCGTGGAGCTGAGGAAGAGGGTGGGGATGGTCTTTCAGCGGCCCAATCCCTTTCCTCAATCCGTGTACGACAACGTAGCGTACGGACCCAGGGTCCACGGCGTGGGAGATCGCGGACGCCTCGCGACTATCGTCGAGAAGAGCCTTCGCAGAGCGGCCCTGTGGGATGACGTCAAGGACAAGCTATATCGCCCGGCGCTCGAGCTCTCGGGCGGCCAGCAACAACGGCTGTGCATCGCCCGCGTGCTGGCCGTGGAGCCGGAGGTCATCCTGATGGACGAGCCTGCCAGCGCGCTCGATCCCATTGCAGCCCTCAAGATCGAGGACCTTATGCGCGAGCTGCGGGAGGAGTATACTGTAATCATCGTCACGCACAATATGCAGCAGGCGGCACGCGTATCCGACTGGACCGCAGTGCTGATGGCGGGCGAAGACCGTGCCGGGACAATCGTAGAGTTTGGCCCAACGCGCAGGATCTTCACCAACCCGAGTGACCGGCGCACGGAGGATTACATAACGGGGAGGATCGGCTGATATGACACGAGAGAGCTTCGATAAGCAACTGCGTGCGATGCAAGACGAGGTGCTCGTCCTGGGAAGTATGGTGGACAAGGCCATCGATCGGTCCATCGAGTCGCTGAAGAAGCGGGATTTGCAGGAGGCACAGCGCATCATCGAGGATGATCTGAAGATCAACCAGAAGCGCTTCGACATCGAAGAGAGGGCGCTGCTGCTCATCGCCACCCAGCAGCCCATGGCCAGCGACTTGCGCTTCATCGCGGCCGCTCTGAGCATCATCACCGATCTGGAGAGGATGGCCGACCACGCGGAGGGAATCGCGAAGCTCAACCTGATGCTGGGCGAGGAGCCGCTCATCAAGCCGCTGATCGACATTCCCCGCATGGCCGAGAAGGCACGTGACATGCTGCGAAGGTCTCTGGACGCCCTGGTGGCCAGAGATGCGGAGGCCGCGAAGATCATCGCCGCCGAGGACGACGAGATCGACGTGCTTTACGACCAGGTCTATCGTGAGCTGCTTACCTTCATGATTCAGGATCCGCGGACCATCACACGGGCTACCTATCTACTGTGGGCCGCGCACAATCTGGAGCGCATCGGGGATCGCGTGACCAACATCTGCGAGCGCGTGGTCTTCACCGTAACCGGAAAGATGGTGGAAATGAATGTGTCCACCTATTGAGCACCGCTGGAGGAAACCGACCGTAATATGCCCATAAACGTCCCGACGAGACACAACCACAAGCTAGAGCAGGTCGTGGGCAAGATAAACCAGGACGTAGAGCTGCGCCAGCTCTGGAAGTGCGCCAACGTCAACGCCGTGGATCGCTCGGGCTTGACCGACCACGGCGAGGTGCACATTCGCATCATCGCCAACATCGCGCTCAAGCTGCTGCGGCTGCTCGTCGACAAGGGAATCGAGCCCAGTGTGGTGAAGAACTACGGTATGACCGGCGACGACGCCGAGGTCATCGTGGTGCTCGCGGAATGCTTGCACGACCTGGGAATCGCCATCCACAGGGAGGACCACGAGCGGCACAGTCTGACCCTTGCCCGGCCCAAGCTCAAGGAGCTCCTGGACGGCATCTATGCGGTAGAGGAAGGTACCATTATCACCAGCGAAGTTCTCCACGCCATCGTCGCACACCGCTGGGACACGCCGTGCCTGACCATCGAGGCTGGGGTGGTCAAGGTGGCCGATGCCCTCGACATAACGCAAGGGCGGTCCAGGATTCTATTCGAGGCCGGCCAGGTGAATATCCATTCCGTATCCGCCGCCGCCATCGACAGCGTCACGCTGAAAAGCGGCGAGGTCAAGCCCATCGGCATCGAGATCAAGATGAGCAACTCGGCCGGCATATTCCAAATAGACGAGCTATTGAAGCGCAAGCTGCGCAACTCGAGCATCGCCGACTACGTCGAGATCGAGGCCAGAATCGAGGGCGAGGTAGAGAAGCGGCTGGTCAAGTTCTACACGTTTTAGATTCAAAGATTCTGACTATCGCCACCTCTGTAGTTCCTTCTATACGCACACATAGCGGTAGATTGTTGAATCTGGGAAGTTCGCCGAATACGCTGCCCACTCGGCCGCCGCGCCGCGCGGACGCTTCGCTCACAAGGCAGTCTGTCATAGCTGACGCTAGGCAGCTGCAAATGGGCGCTGAGCCGAGATCAACAAAACACCGATAGGAAGGGTTCTCAAGACCTCAGTTCGTAACTCCGGATGCTTAGCCTGTTTTCAACCCTTATACAATGAGTAGCGCGTAACGTGGCACGAAAGGTGCTTCCTATCAACCGTGAAGGAGGTACCTCGATGGACAACGAAACTCGTGCTAATCAGTTTGCCCGAGTGAGCCAGCGACTGCGGACGCGTCAACTTGGCGCCAGCCCGCTGGTCTTGCCATTCTGGACGATCTCGACCTTTGCGGAACTATCAACCGATTGGCCCACGCAAGGCGTTGGTAGACTTGGGGCACATCGCGGTAGTACTGGCACTCAATCGCCTGTTCGCACCGGAACCTTTTGTCCGGCGTTGGCGACTGGGCGCAAAGGACGGCCTTGGCCGGTCTTCGGGGATGCCCGGCGAACAACTGCACGATATGCGCCTGGGACGTGCCTTGGACGCTCTCTTCCCTCACCTGGGTACGCGCTGGGTCGAGTTGGCAGCTCAGGCCATTCGTCGAGAGAGCGTGGACCTTGCGGTCCTTCACTTCGACCTGACCTCCTGCTACTTCGAGGGCGAGTCTATGTCATCCACCCAATCGATTATTTGCCTAGTTGACTTATTGTTAGCGAGATGTTATCATCTCAGCAAAATGAAGACGTAAGCTTCGGGCCGAGCCGTCAGCAAGTGGATGATGATGGCATGTGTAGGAGATGACCATGTCCGAGAACATCGCGTCGGGCTCGCGGTTAACAACGCCAGCCAATCCCCAGGTGGCCGCCGACAGCGCGGGGCAGCATGAAGTCCTTGAGGAGAAGACGCTCGCACGAATGGCCGCTCAGCCGGTAACTCACGCGACCGTCGCCTTACCCCCTGATTTGGTTGAGCAACGACGGGAAGACGCCGAGCGGGAGGGCGGCCCACAACAGCGGTCCTCCAAAAAGCTGATGGCACAGAAAGGTGCTGCCCTTGCCGAATGGATCCGGAGCAGTCCACTTAGAATTTACTGGCTGGTTGCCTGGGGCTGGAGCATTCCAGTGATCTTCGTGTCCAATCTGTTTTTGCCGCCCATCCGTCATGTGAGTATAGGCCAAGTCGCTTTGCTGTTAGCACAGGCCCTCTTTGGCGGAGCGGTAATCGCCATTTATGTCGCTGCCCTCACCGATGGTCCGATTGCGCGTCTAGATGCAAGTTGGCAAAGGGCGCTTGCGGCAGACCGTATCCCATCGTGGACTGGCTGGATCCGGTTTGTTATCGTTGTCCTCCCGTATTACATCTACGGCTGGATTCCTCAAAAGCTGTACGACGCGTACTTTTCTCGGTTCTACAAACCGACCGCCGAGTCTGGAGATATACCCCAACGAGTGGCGCCGACATCGCCCATAGTGACCAGTGAGCTCCGAGCGGTCTTGCGCGAGGCAGTGAGAAACGTCTGGACTGTCGACAGCGGTCAACCGGAGGTTAGTCTGCCACAACGCTGCTACCTCTTACGTCGCGTGGCGAAGGCGCTACATCACGCCGGTTTCGCAGAAGAAGTCACGGTCGTTGCAGAAGAAGGCTACAAAGTCCTTCCACGGATTCGGGAGATAACGGATGAGAACGCCCGGCGAGACACGCTAGCAGAGGTATGCAGAACTCTAGTGATTGCCGATAGGCTGGAAGATGCTCTCAAGATCCGTAAGGATGCCGCGAACATAATCGGCGTTGCGGCCGCAGATGAGTATAGAGACAACATCCTTCGCTGGATCGTCGATAGCCTTTCAGAAGATGTCGGCGACTTCGAAAAGGCCACCCAGATGATCCCTGATTTTGTGGACATGGAGCAGAGAGACTTTGCGCTGGGCGGCATCTGTCTGGCAGCCGCCGTTGCGGGACGATTCGTCACAGCCTTATCCCTTGCCCAGAGCATCGCTGATGATTGCCACAGGGTGTTCATACTGTGTCGTATGTGTGAAGCTCTATGCGAGGCAGGCAAGGTTGAGGAAGCGTTGACAGTGGCGAGATCCATCAGCGTGGCCTTCGTGTCATCCCGACAATCAGCGCTGTTTGCTGTGGCTGAACAGATGGCCAGAGTCGGCAACCTAGACCAAGCGAGGTCACTTGCGCACGAGGCGCTTGCACTTCCCGGTGATGAGCGCGACTGGGCTTCCCTCCGGACGGCAACCGTACAGGCTGCATCGGGTGACATCGATGAGGCACTATCGACCGCCAGAGGCATACAGGAGTCGACGCGCCGTTCGCTTGCTCTTCGTGCAATATGCGGTGCGCTTGCAGCAACAGCGAGGCTCGACAGGGCCTTGCAGATCGCCGTGGAGGTCGACCAAACAGATCAGGCTCTGTTATCCATTTGTATGGCGTTGGTCGCGGCCGGCCGCATAACCGAAGCGCAGGAAGTGGTACGCAGAATCTTCGGTCACGAAGAACGTTCGCAGGCGCTGGAGACGATTGCGACCCGATTGGCTAGAGATGGGCAAGTCAATGAATGCGTTGAGATAATCAACCAGATTCCCGAAACGCACGCTTATAGGGCTTTCGAGCCATGGGTCGCCCTGACAGAGTTCCTCGCCAATAGTGGGAAGATCGATCAGGCCGTGGAGATTGCGGCTCAGGGCGACCCGGTCGTCCGGGTTGAACTGCTAGCGAAGATATGCGCGGCATGCCGTATGATGGACTCCAGAGAAGTGGACGGGCAACCATAAAGACTGGCGAAGGCGTGTTATGATCCCTTGATATTCCTTCACAGAAACGAGGAGGCCACAATCCAGAACGAGAACGTGTACCCTGCTATGTAACACGCCGCTCGATTTGCCGGTGAGCAACCCGCTGGTCGGCTCCCATCGTTGTTCCGGAAGCAGGTCATCCGCCTGGTTCGGCGCCGTATTTCTCGGGACGACCGAGCGGGCCGGGCGCCTTTTCCGGCAAGTCTACCTATGATATTGTTCTCCTGCCGGTCGCTTGCCAGTCTACCCCGCAGCAAACATTGGGTGGAGGGCGCAGGGCTGCTGAGGTCCCTACTAGGGGTTCCAACGACATGTATCGCGATTTGCGGCGTCGCGCTCTTTCCTCCGCACGTGAGGGGACGGCGCGCCAGGGTTTTCAAGGGGGTATAGTATGTCCGACTACACCTGCAGGGTATGTGGCGACAAGATTGAACCATACGCCATGTTTGCATCGGGGAAACAGTGCCGAGTTTGCGGCAAATACGCTTGTCTTAGCCATATCAAGGACGGCATATGCGCGATTTGCCGAGAACAACTCGGCCGGAAGTAGCGCCGACGCGGTGGCGAGAAGGCTGCCTGCGGCGCACCGCCATGTTGGGTTCGAGCCGCTGGAACCAGGAGAAGCCACCTTCGAGCGACGTGGGTTGAGGTTCCGGCGTAGTCCGCTCTTCAGGACCACTCCTCGAGACAGGGGACCATGGGGATGAAGCTAAGGGGTTACTGCAACATCCTGGCGAGGATGTGGTAGTTGTGACCGGCGCCCTCGATATTCGCGACTGGACGTTGGATTATTTGAACGATGGGTCGCGTCCATCCGGCTGCCAGCGCGTTCTGATGGACGAAAGGGGAACGGGCGAATGAGTTCTGGTACTGCTCCACGAAGCCACGCATACTTGGGCGTTCTGGACGTCGGCGAGTCCCTGCACCAGACCACTCTATACCTGGCCCCTGACGCCCTTTCCCCCTTCCGGGAAGAGACACTACTCAGTTACGTGCGGGATTATGACTGGCTCCTCAACAAGAGCCTGATCGAATGGCGATTGTCTCGAAGCCTCCTTGATGCCGAAGGCGGCAGACGAGGAGAGTTGCGCGCCGTCAGCCTGCCGGTGCAGGCCTGCAATCGGGTTTCCGGGGCGATGCTGCAGTGGGTCATCAACCAGTGCACTCGTACTGCCGCTGGCCTTCCCGGAAGGCTGGCGAGGGGCCCCTCGCTGAGCGACGCCCAGGCGGTGCTTTTTGCGCGCGGCTGGGTCACCTGGCCCCAAAACCCCATGCTGACCGAACACCGCCGTCTTTTCGATTGGATGGAACCGCACCAGGCGGCCCTCGGCTGGACGGCGATCGCCCTCGCCGAAGGGGGCGATCGCCCCCTGGCCCGAGACGCCGTGCTGAAGTGGCTCCAGGGCCCCATGGGAGATCCCAACGAGGTCGCCATCTTCGGGCGCCTACTCGCTTTTCCCGAGCTGAGGTCCCTGGGGGAGGTGCTCTTGCGACGCGCTGTCCTCGCGCACGGGAGCGACGCGGAAAGCCTCGCGCAGCTTTGCCGTCTGGCCTTTGCACACGAGCTCTACGCGGTAGCCGCCGAGGCCGCGGCAACCTTCAGTCTCGGCCCTGAAGGCGCCAGGTGCCTTCACGTGGGCGAGTCGGAGAAGGAGCCCGACTCGGAGCAATGGAACGACCTCGAGGCCATTCAGATCGCCTCCCTGGCGCGGGTCGGACGCCACGAAGACGCTCTCGTGATCTACCGACGCCACTGGTTTGAAACGGAGAAGGTCTTTCCGTACCCGAGCAAGCTGCTGCCGAGTCTCTCGGGCCAGAAGCTGCCGTACCGCCTGCATCTCGCGAGCCACTGCGACGGGAGGGATTGTCCCCTCTGGGCGCAGCTCGAGCTCAAGAACTCCAGGGGCGTTTGGAAGGACACCCTTTCCGATTGGTTTGCCTTGCTTCAGCAATCCCTCGCCAGAGCTGTCCCCCGTCCCAAGGAATCGGAGGCGGGGCAGGACCCCCAGGACGCTCCGGCCGGGGAATGGCCGCGCCTCCTGTCGCAAGAGGAGGACCTTCAGCGATGCTTCCTGTCGCTGACCGAGGCTCTGATTCGGGTTCTGCCGGAACAGCCGTCGCCCTATTCCCAATGGGTCCGCAAACACTGGGAGCTTCTGGTGCAGCCCGACCCGGGTGGAAGCTCCACCGACAGCAGAATGCGCAATGTTCTTCGCCGCTATGCGCAGCTTGCGCTGGTAGCCCTGGCCGCGGGTCCGGAGGAGAGAATCCGCCTCTATGAGCAGTGGGCCCTCGGCGAGGTATCCTTGAAGCTGCATTGGTTGGTTCCGCATGCGGCCAGAGGCTACCTCGACGCACTCGTACAACTCGCTCTGTGGCCACGACTCAGAGCCTTCGTTGATCGACATTTCGGAGAGTTCGAAGCGTTGCGTACTGCCTGCCCCTATCCAGAACCCCAGTTCTACCGCCTCCTTGCTTCCGTCACGGGCGGCGCGGAGAGCGCCATGTCGCGGGGAAGAGAATGGGGCGACCGGGCTGCCTGGTGCGCCAATTGGGCGGAGTTGGTTAGCCTACCCCTCACTCTGCGTCAGCTTCGGGTTGTCCTAGCTCACTTCGTCAACACCCGAGACGTCCTCGCGCGTTCCAGACACCCGATAGTGCAGAGTGAGAACTTCCGCAATCTCGAGCTGATACTCGTCCGCCACGGGAAGGCCGTGGCGGGACAGCTTCTTCGCAACGGGCGCAACGCTCTACCCGCGAACACCGTGGACTGGAACGCCCTCGATGAGGGGTTGCGCGAGGTCTCAGCCCGCGGCCTTAGCGAGTTCCTGGGCCGGCCGCAACTACACCTGTTGGCGAGGTGAAGGAAGATGGACTGGACTATCCTGGTCGCTGCGGCAACCGTCGTTACCGCGGTGGCCGTGGTCTCTTTCGGCCTGTTCCTGCGGACGCTGCTGGAGCAAATCGTCAGCTCCTTGGAGAGCACCCGGAATGCGCTGCCCCAAGTCTTCACGGAAACTGCGGCGCAAGAGATCGCCAAAGGAACAACCCCTCTTGTTCAGCAGATGGCGCAGATAGCCTCGGCTTTCGGCCAGTCGAAGGACCAGTTGGGAACGGTGGCCGACCAGGTCGGAAACCTCCAGACGATGCTCTACCACTCGCACCGCACCTTCCAGAGCGTGGTGATGACCTTGGCCGAGCCGGGCAGCCTCCAGGAGTGGATAAACGCGCTTCAAGGTGCCGTCCAGCCGATCCGCGAGATACATGCCGAGGTAAACGGCCATTACCAGACGAACGAGCGGCTGCTGGCCACGGCAGGCGACCTGCTGACGCGATGGTCGTCCCAGGCAGCCTCCGTAGCGGAAGAGTGCGAGCGGATGTCCGGTCTGCTGGCAACCTGGACGGCGCGGGAGTCGACCAGCCGAACCGAGATCGAGCGCCGGATCGTCCAGCGACTGGAGGACAACAACCACCAGAGCAACCTGTTGGCGAGGAACTTCGACGGGTTGAAGACCGAGGTGGCGAGGCTGGCACAGAGTTCTGAGAACCTGCACACGTCGTTTCAGGTCATGCAGGATCTGCTAGGGCAGATCGCGCGCGGAGAGACAACCCTCGTCACCAGCCAGCAGACACTTGTCGAGGAGCTGGGCAGGAGCACCCGGGAGATAGCCCGTCGAGAAGAAGCCGCGGTGCGGCAGCTCGCCGAACCCGTGGAGCGGATCAACCAGATCAGCAAGGCGGTGGAGAGGTGGCAGGCGGACCTGCAGCAAAGCGTGCAGGCGCAAATCGCCACGATGGCCAGCAACATGGAGTCGCTCTCTAGTTCCACGGCAGCGCGGTACCAGCAGACGCTGGCTGGCCTGGAGAGGGATCACAAGCGGCTCCAGGCAGACTACGACCTGCTGCTTGAGCAGGTCAACCGGCTGGCGGGGGAACTGCCCACCAGGCGGCACCAGATTGAGCAAAACGCGCTACTAATCCTCGTGATCATCGCCAGCGCGGCCACGGCCCTCGTAGTGGCTATTGTGAGGTGATTGGCGATGGTTGTTAGATCTTTGGCAAGACCCGAAGTCCTGGCTGCGGCAGCATTTCTGTTAGTCAGCGGGGATCGCACCGCAGGAGCCGAGGCCCTGAACGCGGTTCGGGTCCTGGAAACGGCGCCGCCGGAGGAGACGTGGAATCTTGCGCTGCTCGAGGCACTCGACCATCCGGACGAGGCCGTTCGCTCGGAGGTCCGGCAGGCCTGCCTCACCCGACTGCAAGAGCTCGCCGCGACACCTGAAGCCCAGGACCTGTTCTTCCGATCCCTCCTCAGCTACTGTCACTTCAGCCAGGATCAGCGCACCGCCGAAATCCGTCGCGGCCTGCTAAGTGACATCACCAGCTACCTGCTGGCGAACCCCGGCCAGCACGAGCACCTGCGCACCCAGGTTCTCCTCCTCGAGCAGGCGCTGCAGCAGATGCATCATGGGGTGTGGTTTACTCGCGGAGCCCTCCAGTTGGCCAAAGCCCTGGCTCAGGACCTCGAACGCAGCGATGCCCTGGCTGCCGCAGCTCTGGCCGATTTTCACAAACTTCGGGCCTACACCAATCCGGGGACTCCGGAAGACGTCCTGTTGGCCTACCTGATCGAGGACTCCCAGCGTCAGGTCACCCAGGTGACAATCGATCACCTGCGGGGCTACCGTTCCCTGATCGAGGTCCAATCCCATGCCCCAAGCGCCCGTATCCGGGCCCTGCACAATCTGGTCGGTTGGTTTCGGGCACTTCCTAACGACCTGGCGCAGAGAACTGCCTACGCGGCCCATGCCCGACGAGCTGGCGTAGGCGTCCCGTGGGAGGAGCTTCCTCCGCTGGTTGCCCTGCACCTGGCCGCGCACCTGGTATTTCTGCCAGGGCCGGCTCGATCCAACGACCTGCTGGTGCTCCTGAGGGAGCGCTACACCCATTCTGAGGGCGAGGATACTCTCGTCGCCGGGTTCCAGGCTCTTCGCTATCTGCCGGGGGTGCGACAGCGTTTGCCAGAACTGGCTTGTTGGATAGGAGAAGATCGGCTGAGATCGCTGCGCCCACAGACCTGGGACAGCATCATGGAGCTGCTGGAATCGGTCGTGACCGGCATTCCCGTCGCGAAGTTGGATGCGGAGGATGTTGCCGCCGGCGATCGCCCTCCTCAACACGTGGAGCGCGAGAAGCGCCGACTGTTGCGGGCGCGCCAGCAGGCGCTGGCGAACGACCGCCTCGTGCGAGATCTGCTGGCGCAACTCAGTACCGACGAGGCATACCCGGTGGCGGTTCGGGAGCGAGCCTGGAAAGCTCTCTTGCGCTCGCTGCCAGAGGATCGCCGGGATCTCGTCCAGCGTGGGTTGGCGGGCGACCTGGCAGCCAACCCGGCGTTGTTCGCGGCGACCCTCGACGTGGCAACAGAACGCTACCAGCGAGAGAGTTGGGAGTATGTGGACCGGGCCTGGGCGCGGCTGTTGGAAGGCGATGCCAGTACACCAGGGCGGCGCGAGCGAGTGCAACAGCTGTGCCTTGTGGCGAGGGCCCTGGGATGCTACGAGAGTGTCAGTAAGACCGACATCGGCGTCCCGCCGCTGATCCTGACGGCGATGGAGGACCCTGACCTCGCCGTGCGGGACGCTGCACGAAACGCCATCATTGCTGCCGGCTACGCTGCCGAGCTGGAGCGAGAGGGGAAGCGTCGCGACCTAGAGCGGCTCCGGCTGCACCTGAGGGATCTCGGGGAGGAACTGGTCGAGCTGGAAAGACAGTTCAATGCGCTGGCCGACCAGGCGACGCAGTTGCACGTGGATCGCACCCAGTTGACCCTGGAGGTTCGGGCCCTCTTGCTCCAGCGAGACCTCGTCAACACCAGCTACCTGCTGCGAACCACCGACCTGGAGGTCCAGTTGCGTGGGGTCCTGGAGAAGCTGAGCGTCGCGCTGGCCAAGTGCAGTCGGTGCGAGGCCGAGCTGCAGGAGCTGTCCAACGCCATTGACCTCAACGTCCAGCAGCTTCAAAGCAGTCGAGACGAGGCCGCAACCCTTGCCGCGGAGACCGACGGTTGGGACGCTCGCATAGACGATCTCCAGCGCCAACGGGCGAGGGCGGACCAGATACACCGGGACGCCCTGTCGCAGTTGGAGCGGTTGGAAAGGGATCTAAGGGACAGGCCCGGTTCAGAGGTCGGCGGGGTAGAGCGCCTTCGTCGCGAGATCAGGGAAGCAAGAGCGAGGGCGCACGAAGCGGAATCGACGACACGGACCTGCTCCCAAGGCATCGGGGAGGGGCAGACGGCGTTGGCCCGTCTTGCGGAAGCAACCGCAGCCGTCCTTCGCCGTGCGGCCGCCCTTTCTTCGGAAACCGAAACCTTGCGGCGGCGGTTTCAGAGCGGACAAGCTGTCCGGGACCGGCTACGCGCCCTGATTGCAGACCTTACCCGACAGGTGGACGAACTGAGAACGCAGGTCGAAGACGCACGGAACGCCCACCAGTCGGAGTTGGATAGCACTACCAGCACGCTGCAGTCGGTAAGGACACGGCTCGACCGGATACAGGAACAACTGTCCGAAACTAGCGGGAAGATGGTCGCCACGAACGATGCCATACAACGAGGCCGCACCGAGGCCCAGAAGACCGGGGCCGAGATCGAGTTGGGCCGACAGCACTACGATAGGCTGCTCG
Organism: Chloroflexota bacterium; assembly: GCA_016210495.1. The sequence goes on along the minus strand of JACQUC010000040.1, from coordinate 11,237 downwards.
ATCAGGCAGGGGTTGAGAGCGCCCGCGCCGATCGGGCCGGAAGGGAGCGGCAGTTCGCGGCCGAAAGGCTGACCTGGGAGAACCAGGAAAGCATGCTCTGGTACGCCCACGATATCTCTCAGGCAGTGGAAAGACACCAACTCCTCCAAACCTCATAAAGGGTAGCCGGAGATCCTTGTGATAAAGGAGTAGGTCGAGATGAGCACCATAGACGTTGTCGGGGTGAACCCCGCGATCGGGGGTCTGGAAGCTTCCCTGGTGATGATAAACGCTCTGCGGCTGGCCGTGGAGAGGCAACGGCTCGAGCGTGCGCAGGCGCACCTTCGGGCCGAAAGGACCCAACTGCCTCGCTATCGTGCCCAACTCGACGCTGCGGCCGGGCAGAACCAGGAGTTGCTGTACAGCCTAGATGCGATGGAGCAGAGACTGGCCCAAGCTGAGGAGTCTGTCCGCTCGGCCCAGAGCTTTCTGGAGCGGGCGGGCGCGGAGGGCCACCAGAACCGTCAGGCGGTAGTCGAGCAGTTGCAGGGAATCCGCGAGGCCACCGGCATATGCGAGGAGTCACTGACTCGGGTTGCCGACGTGAGCGCGGCTGTGACGGGCTCTCTGCGCAGTCTGGGTATCAGCATCGAACGCGACGAAGGTGAACGGCAGCAGCTTGAGGCGATGGCAGAAGAGAGCGCCCGGTTGAGCCGGGAGGTCCAGTTCGTCTCCCAGGACCCGCAACTGCGGGTCCCGGCGATGGCGACGCTCAGCGCCATGCAAGCGAACGGCTATGTTCTGCGGGAGACCGTTGACAAGGACGGGCTGGTGGGCTATTTCCAGGATCGGGAGAAGACCCACCAGATCGCGGTGCGGATCCAGCCACCAGAGCAAGCTGGCTCGGGGCATTCCGAGCGCTGGCGCATGGAGGTGGAAACCTTCCACCTAGCCGGCGAGGAGTGTTTGTACGTTCTGGAGGACTTCGTCGAGGGGGTCAAGGAAACGTCGGTTGTCGCTGCCGAGCTCGTCGAGCGGCGCTACCCAAAGCGGGACGGCGAGTCGGGCATTCCTCTCCCTCGACAGCGGGAGAAGGAGCAGAACGGGCGGGCAGCCACAATCCGGCGGGAGCGGGAGTAAGAAGTGGCAACCGACGGGGCCTGCCGCCAGATTGAACGTTACCTCGCGGCTTCGCGACAGCTTGCGGGAGAGGCTGATGCCAAGCGTCGGGAACTGAGGGTGATCATGCACCGAGCTCAAAAGGCGCAACAAAGTGCCGATGGAGAGTTGCGGCTGGCCCACGGCCATGTAGCGGCCCTTACTTCGCGCGAGCAAGAGGGGCAAGCCATGCGGAACGGACTTGAAGCCATCGAGTCCGAAGCCGCTGCCACACACCGTGGGGTGACAGAGGCCATCTCGACGGCTATGGCCCGACCGCCGTGCCCGGAAGGATTGTCGCCCCCGGCTTGGAGCCAGCCGACGGAGAGAGCCGAAGTCGGGACGACGGAGGGTTTGCTCCACGCAGCACAGCCGCTGGTGGATGTTCAACCTCCTGTGGAGACACCCAAAATCCCTTCGGAAGCAGTTGGCGGGACCAGGGAGCGGTGGCTCGAGATTGCCATGCCTTCTCACCTGGAAGCGCGAGCCCGGGCCAGGAAGGCTGTCCACGCGGAGAGACCACAGCAGCCATGGCCCCAGGAGCTTGAAGATGCCTCGGTGTCAATAGGAGAACAGCAACACCAGCAACAGCAACAGACCCAGTAGCTACTGCGGTCAGGAACTTCGTACCGAGGAGACGGCCATGTCGACGTTCTCGACCAACTTCCCAGATCTCGACGCGGGCTCGCCTGCGTCGGGGGCTCTGAGCACACTCCAGGATACCGCCTCGGGGCGTCCGGACCTGGCGCCCCAGGACTGGTTCGCACAGATGGTGGCCTCGCCCTCCCTCGCCGAGTGGGCCAGGGAAGTGCTTAGCCAGATCGAGCAGCGCCATGGGCGCGATCTGCTCCGAGCTGGCTTCCGTTCGGGGAACCACGCGGAGCCATCCATCCCCCGGTACCTTCGGAGCGGGGAGCCGTACGCCGCGTGGCTCGCCGGCTTTCTCAGCCGAGAGGATATCAGCCTGGACGCTCAGCGCGCCTGGTTGGAGCACGGCTTTCTCGCCGACGATCCGAAGTGGCTGACGGAGCTGCTGGAACGTGACCGTGCCCAGATCGCCCGCCTCTTTCTGCTGTCCGGTAACATTTCGGATTACGCTTTCGATCCGGTTCTCGGATATCGCCCGGGGATCCGCCTGCTGGTAGACACCCTGCGGCGCCACAAGGAGTTCGTTCTCACCCTCAGCCTCTCACGCGGGTGGTCGCTGGAGTCCCAGGACCAGCAGATCCGACAGACGCTGAAAGACCGGGGATTTCCGCTGGACCGGATCGGCAGGTTCGATCTCAAACAGCCGCTGGCGGTGCAGATCTGCGAGTGCTTCGATGAACTCCGGAGGTGGCTTGAGAAGCCCGACAACCAGAGCCAAGGGATAGCCATCGTCGTGGAGAACGTTCATTTAATCATCCCTCCCTCCGGCGCATCCACAGAACGGAACTTTCTGATCGACAGCCTATTGAGCTGGTCGGTTTCCCCAACCCTGTTCCACAGCCCCCACTGCCTGATCCTGATGGCGGACTTCCTGGAGGATGTCAGCGACGAGCTGGGGGTGCGGGGCGGGAAGATCGACAACATCGCCGTCGAACGGCCCTCGAGCACGGAATCGCGCCTGAAGTTCCTCCTGCCGCTGCTCCAGCCCCAGGCCTCTATGGTGGAGACCCGGGTCGCCCGACTGTCCCAGGGACTGGACCTCCAGAACTACGGCGACAGCGACGGGCAGCAGTTGCTGCGCATCGCCCAGGACATCGCGGGCCTCACGCTGATAGGGATCGAGGACATTGTGCAGCAGGCCGCTTTCGATCCGAGACACGCCCTGGACCGAAAGCAGGTGATGCAGGCCAAGCGCGAGCGATTGCGGCAGGAGAGCGAGGGACTTCTGGAGGTGATCGACCCGAGTCGCACTCTCGGCGATTTCGCAGGATACCCGGAGCTGAAGTGTCGGTTGCAAGAGATCATCCATGCCATCAACAACCAGGCCGATTCCCTGTGGCGCTCAACCATCCCCATGGGCATCCTGTTCGTCGGCCCGCCCGGCACAGGGAAAACCTGGGCCGCCGAGGCCATCGCGGGCAGTTCGCAGATCAACATCGCAAAGATGGGTGACTTTCGGGGTATGTACGTCGGGCAGTCCGAGCGCAACCTCAGCCGCTTGCTGTCGCTGATCGAGGCCCTTCATCCAGTCATCGTCTTTATGGACGAGCTGGACCAGTCGGAAGGAACTCGCGGCGAAACGGGAGACAGCGGCGTGTCCAAACGGATCTTCGGGAAGCTACTGCAGTTCATGAGCGATACGAGCCATCGGGGGAAGATCCTGTGGATCGGGGCCACCAACCGTCCCGACAAGCTAGACCCGGCCATGAAAAGGGTTGGACGCTTCGACCTGGTGCTGCCCTTCTTGCTCCCTGATGGGCCCAGTCGCGAAGAGATACTGAGGATGCAGTTGGCTCGCAAGCTGGACAGGATTGAGGGGATCACCGTGACCCTGAGTGCGGAGGATTATGGGGCTTTGGCCGAGAGAACTGTCGGGTTCAGCGGCGCCGAGATCGAAGGTCTGGTGGCCGAGCTGCTGCGGCGAGCGGCCCGGCAGCGCGTGCAGACCGACAATGTGGTAGAGATCAATCGGGGCTCTTTCGAGACGGTGCTGGACGTGTATGCGCCTCAGCAAGTCCGAAACGACTATCGCGACATGGAGGACCTGGCGCTGATGGAGGTGAGATACTCCGACCTGCTGCCTCAAGAGTATCAGAAGCGGCATCGAGAGCTACTTAGCGCAAATCGAGGTACGACCGGTCTTGGCTAGACTTTCCACTGCCTCCTCCAGGCATCCAATGGATATGGCGATCAACGCGGCAGCCTTCTTGAAGGACTCGGCCGCCGTGGGTCCGGGGAGACGCGATGCTGTTTGGGTCCAGGGGTGCTCTATTCTCTGCCCGGGCTGTGCAAACGTGGCTTTCCTTCCTCACGTGCCGCGCCGGTCTCTTTCGGTTCGTCAGTTGCTGGCTCATTTCCGAAGCAGGGGCGGAAGGATCAATGGAATCTCCGTGCTCGGCGGTGAGCCAACCGAACAGGTTGAGGCGGTCACAGCACTGCTGGAGGGGGTCCAGGACCTAGGATTCTCGACGGTCGTGTTCACGGGTCGAGTCTATGAGAACTTGCTGGAGGACCCAGATCACGCCATACACCGGCTGCTGGCTGCTACGGACCTGCTCATCGATGGCCCATTCGTTCTCGGAGAATACGATCCCTCGCTGCGTTGGCGGGGATCGCGAAACCAGCGACTGATCTATCTAACCCATCGGCTGCGGGGATGTGATCCTGGCTGCGATAGCCCGTCTGCCGAGGTCGTCCTCGGCGACAGGCAGACCATAGTGAACGGCACGGTTCCTCGACTGGTGGAGGGATTCCTCACGCAGGCCAACCTGGACCGAGCATCGAAAATCCTCATGGAGTGGCGACCAGATGAAGAGCAAGGCCCCGCGCCCGGGTTGGCAACCACTATCCAGAGGCTCGGATTGTCTGACGAGTGAGTAGCTTAAACTAACTAGCTACCAACTGATCGTACAATAGGTTGATATGGGGCCAAGGTGTGACCAGCTACCGAGCCCATCCGGAGCACCCGAGTAGTTACATCAGGACGAAGAACAGACCAAGGACGAGCGCTAGCTAGTACAGCAAAGTGAAGGATCCTCGTGGAAACATCGGCTGGATTCCCGCTAAATTCCTCGTCCCGGTGCAGTAGCACATCGTCCCTCCTCGTTCCACCCCAGCCGGTGACCAATAGGCCCGAGCAAAGAGTAGCCCGGCTTGTTGCCGGTAGCCACGGAGGAGAACGATAATGCGAAAAACATTGTACGACGTTCTGCTTATTCTTATGATCACCAAGTTCTTCGTCGAGTTCAGCACCTCCCAAGCTGACACTTCATGGTTGTCGTCGGTCGCTTCCGTGGCGCTGGTTCTATTCTTGGCACTAGGAGTCCCGCGTGTCCAAGAGGCAGTGAGAGTCGCCCTGTCGCTCGCAGCCTTAGCCATATTCTTTGTTGACACCTGGTATCTTTCCGGTCAGCAAATTTTCTGGGTCCTAGCCCTAATAGCCGGTGTCCTTGCAGCATTCTACTGGTTCATGCGCTTGGCGAGGCGCCTGCTGCATCCGTCTTCCTAACGGAATGCTAGATTCAATCTATTCGAGCGCCCGCCCGGCTCGATTTGCGGGCAGGTACTCCTCGAAGGCGGCCAGGTCCCGCAGCTTGCTCGGGTCGTACAGCTCGCGGTGCACCATCCTGGCCGTGTCACGACGCCGACCCTCGAATTCCCTCGTCGGGTGACCGACAGGTATCACTACCTCCACATCGAGGATGGGTGGCACGTTCAACAGCTTACGCAACGGCCCCTGCATATACGGGTGAACCGAGAGCCACACGCTGCCCAGCCCCTGCGCCGCCGCGGCCAGGTGCATGTTCTGGATCGCCGCCGCCATGCTGTGGTGGAAGATAACGTCGGGCGTTTCCTCATTGAGACGCGGATACACCCGCCTGCACCTTGTGTCAGCGAGGACCACGATCATAACCGGGACGCGCTTTAGGTACTGTTTGTCCGACGGGCTGAAAGTCGGGTCCCGCTCCTCGGTCAGCGCCTGATCCGCGATCCATAAGCTCGCCAGATCGCCGATCGTGGCCCGGTCGCGCACGATCAGGAACTCCCAGGGCTGGGTGTTTACCCCGGAAGGAGCCCATCTACCGGCTTCGATGATATTGTCGATCTGCTCGTCAGAAACGGGGTCGTCAAGATACCGCCGCACCGTACGGCGGCGGCGCACCAGGTCCAGGAACTCGTCGATTGCCATCTCTTAGCTCCTCTTTACGATGTGCCCATGGGCTTCCAACCATCATATCGTAGGGGCGAACGGTGTTCGCCCGAACGATCTCTCGATCAGACCGAGACGCCTGTCCAGCGTGCGCAACGTGGGCCCGAAGCCCCCGATCGGTGTACACGCTGATTTCTCACATCTGCGCACCAACGTCGCGGGCGAACGCCGTTCGCCCCTACGTTAGGCTGCGTCCCCAGTCGATAGGGCTCGTGTTGGCATTGACCCTTGGCCGATATTCACGGGGCAGGTGTGAAACCTGGCCCTACGTTGCACGCATTATAGCACTCTTGACATTTGCCGACCACATGTTATACTTGTCACATCTCAAATGTGACAAGTTAGGCGATGCGGTTTCACGTGGACCCAACCAGCGACGTTCCCATATACCACCAGATCAGCGAGCAGGTGCGACACGCCGTCGCCAGCGGCCGCATCACGCCGGGCTGGCGCCTGCCGACGGTCCGCCAACTGGCCAAGGACATGGGCATCCACGCCAACACGGTGGCCCGCGCCTACGCCGAGCTGGAGGAGGCCGGCGTGCTCGTCTGCCATAGAGGCCAGGGCTCCTTCATCCGAGCCACCGGCGAGGACGAGCGGATAGCCGCCGAGAGGGAGGCGAGGTTGCAGGCCATAGTGGGGCGGGCGACGCTGGAGGCCCTTAGCCTGGGCTACTCCGCGGATCAGGTGGAGGCCGCTTTCGCCCTGCGCTTGGCGAAATGGCGGGATGCTATGCAGACATCTCCAATACAGGCCGCGCCCGCGCTGCTTCCCCCGGACGTCATCGCCGTCGTCGGCAGCCACGACCTGTCCCTCGACCTACTGGCGGGAAAACTGCGACAGCGCACTCCGCCGACCAGAATGACCTCCTCCCACGTCGGAAGTCTCGGCGGCCTGATCGCCCTGGCGAGGGGCGAGGCGCACGTGGCGGGCTGCCACCTTCTCGACGAAGAGACAGGGGAGTACAACCTGCCCTACGTCAAGCGCCTGCTGCCGGGACAGGGCATCGTGCTGGTGAATCTCGTCCATCGCATCCAGGGGCTGATGCTTCCACGGGGCAACCCGAAAGGGGTTTCCGGCCTGAGCGACCTGGCCCGCGATGGAGTAACCTTCGTCAACCGACAGCGCGGCTCGGGAACACGCGTGCTCCTCGACTACAGGCTGCGGCAGGCGGGCATGGATCCCCTCGACATAAAGGGGTACGAGCACGAAGAGACGACGCACCTGGGGGTCGCCACGGCCGTTTCGGGTGGGGTAGCCGATGTCGGCCTCGGCATCCTCGCCGCGGCGCGGGCGATGGAGCTGGATTTCGTACCGCTCTGGCAAGAGCGCTACGATCTAGCCATCCCGCGCAGCTACTACGACGCGCCGCTCCTGCAGCCCTTGCTCGATACTATTCGCGGTGAGGCTTTTCGCCGCCTCGTCCATGAGCTGGGCGGCTACGACATCTCGGCGACCGGGCAGGTAGTGGGGGAGACGGGTCTGAACCGCTGATGTACGCAGATTAGCGGATTACGCAGATTGACGAGATTCGGTATCTGTGAAAGCTCTCGACCTGGCAATGTCACATTGTGGGATGGTTGGCAGGAGCATATCAGGTGGAGGGACGCCCAGCAAAGGTGGGCCAAGTCACTAAGGAATAACGTCTACAAGGAGAGTAACCATTGCGCAAGGTACTCGGTATCTTTGTTCTCATACTCGGCGTGAGCTCTCTGTCGCTGGCGTGTGCGGTGGGGAGGACCGCGGAAACGCCCGGCCAGGCGGCACCCATAGCGGCTCCTCGTTCGGATAACCCACAGCTCATTCTTGCCACGACGACAAGCACGCAGGATTCCGGCCTGCTCGACCTCTTGATCCCGCTGTTCGGGAAGCAAACGGGCTACAGGGTGAAGCCCATCGCCGTCGGCTCCGGCCAGGCGATTGCCATGGGTGAGCGCGCCGAGGCCGATGTGCTTCTGGTCCACGCGCCCGATGCGGAGCAGAAGTTTATGCAAGCTGGACACGGCGCGGATAGAAGGCTCATCATGCACAACGACTTCGTGCTCGTCGGTCCTCCGTCCGACACCGCCGGAGTGAAGGGCAAGAAGACCGCCCGGGAGGCCCTGCGGGGCATAGCCGCCGCGAAAGCTCCTTTCTTCAGCCGCGCGGACGAATCCGGCACACACCAGCTCGAAAAGAAGCTTTGGAAAGAGGCTGGTCTCGAACCCGCGGGACAGGAATGGTACAGGCAAAGCGGGCAGGGGATGGGGGCAACGTTGAACGTGGCTTCGGAGAAGAACGGCTACACCCTCACCGACCGTGCGACCTATTTATCGACCAGGAAGAACCTCTCCCTGGCGATCCTTCTGGAGGGCGACACGAGCCTGCTAAACGTCTACCACGTGATCACCGTGAACCCTCAGAAGTCGCCGAAGATCAACGTGGCCGGCGCGAGGGCCTTTGCCGCGTTTATGGTGGCGCCTGAAACGCAGGCGGCGATTGGCAAGTTCGGGACAGACCGTTTTGGCGAGCCTCTGTTTTTCCCCGACGCCGATAAGAACGACGAGGATATCGGAGGCTAACCAAGCGTGGATCTCATCTGGGATGGGCTGAGTCGTGCCTTCTGGCTGGTCGTTCACGGCGACGCCGAGATACTCGGCGTCACCGTGCTATCGCTGGGGATCTCCGGCTCGGCCACGGTCTTGAGCTTGCTGATAGGCATTCCACTTGGGACGTTTCTCGCGCTCAATCGGTTCCTGGGACGGGGCATCCTGATCAGCGCCGTCAACACGGGCATGGGCCTGCCGCCTGTGGTGGTGGGACTCTTCATCACGATAACTCTGTGGCGCAACGGGCCGCTGGGATTCTTGCAAATCCTCTACACGCCTCTAGCTATGGTGGTCGCCCAGTTGATCATCGCCGCGCCCGTCGTCACAGGGCTAACCGTCGCCGCCATCCAGCAACTGAACCCCAAGCTGCGCTTGCAGATACTGGCCCTGGGCGCTTCACGCGTGCAGATGGTATGGCTGCTGCTACGGGAGGCCAGGCTGCCGTTGCTGGCCGCCGTGATGGCCGGCTTCGGCGCCGTGATCTCGGAGGTCGGCGCCTCGATGATGGTTGGCGGCAACATCCGCCACGAGACGCAGGTCCTGACCACGGCGACGGTGCTGGAGACCTCCAAAGGCAACTTCGACGTCGCCATCGCCCTGAGCGTGCTGCTCCTTGTGCTGGTGTACCTGGTGAACGTGGGGCTGACATTCATTCAACAAGGTCGGCGGCCGCTATGAGTGGGAGACCTGCGGTGGCTAGTTTGCGGTGCAAAATGGCTGCTGTACCCCACCCCACCCCGGGCGTCCGCCTAAGGCGGATGCCCCTACGCGTGGGTACTTCGGACGAACGTCCATCTATTTTCGGGGGCGTAGTGCAATCTTCTGGGGCGTCCTTCCAAGAAGGATACTCCAGGCCGGCTGGCAGCCCGGCGCTCGAGGCAACAGAGTTGGCCGTGACCCTGGGCGACCGGCAGGTGCTGGACGTGCCTTACCTTGGGGTCCGCGCCGGCGAGGTGATGGCCATTATGGGCCCCAATGGCGCAGGCAAAAGCACGCTGCTGCTGAGCCTGGGCCTGCTCCAACGCCCCACGACGGGCGAGATACGCATCGGCGGCGAGCCTGTTCGTTGGGGCCGGGACCTCCTGCGGATGCGCCGAAGGATGGCCGTCGTCTTTCAGGAGCCTCTGCTGCTGGACACGAGCGTCGAGGATAACGTTGCCGTCGGCCTGCGGCTCCGGGGCCAAAAAGGCCCGCAGGCGCAAGGACAGGTGCAGGCCTGGCTGGCACGCTTCGGCATCGCCCATCTCGCACGCCAACACGCCAGGCGACTCTCGGGAGGAGAGTCCCAGCGCACAAGCCTCGCTCGCGCCTTCGCCCTCGCCCCGGAGATCCTCCTGCTGGATGAGCCCTTCGCGTCCCTGGACGCACCCACCCGCGCCTCTGTCATCGGCGATCTCAAGGAGGTCTTGCGCGACACGGGCGTCACCACGCTGCTCATCACCCACGATCGCGAGGAGGCGCTGGCGCTGGGGGATCGCGTTGGCGTGCTTATCGGCGGGCAAGTCCGCCAGTTGGGAACGGCGGAAGAGGTCTTCTCATCGCCCGTCGACACCGAGGTGGCGACCTTCGTCGGCGTCGAAACGGTGGCCCACGGCGTCGTAGTCGGCCAGGATGAAGGACTCGCCCGCGTCGAAATCGGCGGGCAGGTCGTGGAGGTGGTTTCTCCCCTACCGCTGGGCAGCGCCGTGCTGCTTTGCCTTTGGCCCGAAGACGTGACGCTGCTGAAAGCCCCCGCGCACGGTGAGGTCAGCAGCGCGCTGAACTGTCTGCGTGGAGTGGTCGATCGAGTCACACCCCTCGGCCCGCAGGTCCGCGCCGTCGTGAACTGCGGTTTTCCGCTGGTGGCGCTCGTCACCCGACGATCCGCCGCCACGCTATCGCTATCGCCCGGCCAGCAAGTATTCGCCTCATTCAAAGCCTCCGCGGCGCACGTGATAGTTCGGTAGAGCATTGCCAGGCCACTTCTCGTTCCTGCCGGCCGGGCCGGGGCCTAAATAGTCCGGCACAAACAGTGTCGCCTGGAAACTCGCCAGACCGATTCGGTTTCCGAAAACCGAGTCGGTCTCTCCGGTGGCATCAAACCAAGAGCTTGGCACGACGGTGAGAGAACCTGGACAATGCAGCCGTCCTATCCCCTCCCCCCTGTGGGCCCCTCTGGGAGAGGGGATGGGAGGGCGCTTCTGTGCCACTCGCACAGCCACCCTGTACGTACTACTACGTACTCGCACCCCGTACTCGTTTTTGAGGGTTTGTACGTAGAAAAATACGTACAAACCCGGATGACAACGTACGGGTTTTGTGCTAACCTACTTGCCGGCATACCCTCTGGTCGCGATTCTTCTACTCGGCGGAGGTGTGATGATGGCGAGATGGCTTTCCACCCGTTCCCCCCTGCTCCGCGTCCTGAGCCTGTTATGCGTCGCTTCCCTGCTCTTGAGCACCTTCCCTTCGCCGCTGGACAACGCGCCCACGGCCGTCCCCCGCTCCGCGAGGGCGGAGGGCGCCGAGGCCACCGTGCCTGCACCGCCGCCCACGGCTGCCACGCTTACAGCGCCTACCTCCACGCAGCCGGCTGTGGCATCCGTCGCCACCGGCACGGCCTTGCCTACCGCTACGCTCAGCCCGACCGTGCCGCTCTCGCCCACGGCCACCGT
>JACQUC010000269.1 GCA_016210495.1 Chloroflexota bacterium | reverse complement strand
GCCTGACTCCTGTTGGGCTTGCTTTTTGCCGCTCCATTGGTTACAATAGTTTGAAGCGTGGTCGACGTGGCCGATCGCCTCAGCGATCCTTGAGATAGTGTTGTGTGGATGGGGCAATCCGGACGCCCGTCTCTCCAGGTCCTGGGGGAGAAATGGGCAGTGCAACAGAAAGGGAGTGATCGAGGCTGTGGTTGCGAACGAAACACTTAAGAAGCGCCTCGAAGAAGAGCGCGACAGGCTCAAGAGGGACATCGAGGGCCTGGAGCGCCAGTCTTCCACGAGTGCCGGCCCGCCGAGCGAACGTGACGCGTATGGTAACCATCTGGCGGACGAGGCAAGCAGCGATACGTTCGAGCAAGAGAAGTTGCTTGCCCTGGAAGCCCATATGCGCGGACTCTTGAGCAGCGTGGAGCACGCCTTGCAGAAGTTCGGAACGAGCGCATACGGCAGGTGCGAGCGCTGTGGCCGGGACATCGGCATAGAAAGGCTACAGGCGTTGCCCTACGCCCCGCTGTGCATCGAGTGCAAGTCCAAGCAGGAAAAGGAGAGCCAGCGACGATAGAGAACGAGACCGCTGCCAAGATCAGCCCCGCCACCTGCGGAGGGCCCGGGCCAGTGGTAGGCAAGGCAGTTCCCGTGCCCGGTGCGGTCGCCCGCCGATACAAGAGCCTCCTGCCATTTGGCGTGGCGCTAGTCGTGTTCGCGCTCGATCAAGCTACCAAGATTATGGCCGCCAGCTATCTAGGATCGGCCAACGGCAGAGAGCATCTAGAAGTGATCGGCTCGTGGCTCCGCTTCGCGTACGTGACCAACTCCGGCGCTGCGTTTGGCATACTCCAGGACAGGACCACGCTGTTTACGATCATCGCCTTTCTCGCCATTCCCATTCTGATTTTCTTCCACAACAGCTTGCCCAGCGGTGGCTGGATTGCCAAGATCTGTGTTGGCCTGCTTCTGGGTGGCACGTTGGGCAACCTCGTGGACAGGGTGCGCTTCGGCTACGTCGTCGACTTCATCGACGTAGGCGTCGGCAATCTCCGCTGGCCCACTTTCAACGTCGCCGACAGCGCGTTCGTCATTGGCGTGTTTGTCCTCGCGACCTATTTTCTGACTTCCTCAGAAGCGCGGCGTGCAGGTTAGAGAGTTCTTGGATGGAAATGGTGATGCACGCCCCCGCCCGCCCAGGGCGAGGAAACCTCGCCCCTACGCCGTGCCAGCGGCGTGTAGGTTAGAGAGTTCTTGGTGCGAAATGGCGGTGATGCCCCGCCCCGCCCCGGGCGTCCGCCTAAGGCGGACGCCCCTACGAATCGGGAATTTGCACCAAAAATTAGAGAAACCGCTGTTCCGTCCTCTGCGGCAGGCGCGCGTCTGGATAGGCTCCTTGCCGAGATGTATCCGGACCTCTCGCGTTCACACGTTCAGAAGCTGATTACGTCCGGGCGCGTGCTGGTCGACGGCAAGCCCGCCAAGCCTAGCACCAGGCTCTTTGCCGGCGCCCGCATTCGACTGGAAATACCCCCACCCCAGCCAACCGAGCTCGTGCCGGAGGCAATGCCAATTGCCGTTGTATACGAAGATGAAGACGTCATCGTAGTCGACAAGCCTGCGGGCCTCGTGGTTCATCCGGCGCCCGGGCATCCGGCTGGCACCCTCGTAAACGCGCTGCTGGCTCGCTATCCCAACCTGCGCATCTCGGACACGCTCCGCCCAGGTATCGTGCATCGGCTGGACAAGGACACCTCCGGTCTCCTCGTCATCGCACGGAACGATCGCGCTATGGCTCGTCTCACCCAGCAGATGAAGAATCGGCAGGTGCTCAAGGAGTATTTGGCGCTGGTTCATGGTATGATGAGAGAGTCTGAGGGCGTGATCGACGCTCCGATAGGACGACACCCAAAGAAGCGGAAGCAGATGGCCGTCGTGGAAGGAGGACGACTGGCCAAAACGCACTTCACGGTTCTGGCGCGTTTCTCCGGTTACACCGTCGTGAGGGTTCGCCTCGAAACCGGTCGCACGCACCAGATTCGGGTACACTTTGCCTGGATCGGGCATCCGGTGGCCGGCGATGCCGTTTACGGTTCCAGGAAGACCGACCTGCCATTAGCAAGGCAGTTTCTACACGCCCAGAAACTCGGCTTCTCCCTGCCGAGCTCCGGCGAGTACGTGGAGTTCGCTTCTCCGCTCCCGCCAGACCTCGCCGTGGCTCTGGACCACCTTCGGAAGTCAAATCGCGCTGGCGATCGCGGCCGTGCTGACTTGATATAGCGCGGTCCACAAAGTATTACCGAAGAAGGATACTCCTCCGACCGCGACCAGAACGACCAGCACAATGACGAGGCCGTATTCCACCAGCGCCTGGCCCGCATCGTGTCCAAGCATACATACCTCCTGTCCCTACAGTCGAAAGGGATGGGTAATGACAAAAGGATGGATCAGTTCACACCAGTCTCGAGGGTACGTTGCAGGCGGCATGTGCTGGCGTGATTACCATCGTGACAATTATAGTTGTCCCGATCAATGCGTAAAATAGCCTATTTGTCCCTTCCGAACGAGCCTATCATAGCCTGTTAGTACCGCGACAGTTGCCTACGCAGCAACCCCGCACAAGTCGCGTCGTCAATCCAGTTGCGTTGCCTAACAGCGACCCATTGGGTATACTTCTTGCTGAACTGCCATGACCATGCGGTGTTGGATGAGTAAGAATGCTTGACGGCTACGTTCATGCGGTCGCTCAGGTGGCTGAGACCGAATCTAGCATCGCGACCAGCTTCCTGTGGATCGCGATGGTTCTCCTTGCTGCCAGGTTGTCCAGATTGGTGGAACGCTTTGGCCAACCGGGGGTGCTGGGCGAGCTGTTGGTCGGCGTGGTGCTGGGCAACCTGGGCCTTCTGGGCATCGGCGTGTTTGAACCGGTTAGGAGCGACGCCCTCCTGGCTTTCCTGGCGCAGCTTGGCATCGTGATCCTGCTGTTTCAAATCGGGCTCGAATCAGATGTCCAAGCAATGATTCAGGTGGGGCTTCGCGCTTCCCTGGTGGCTTCAGTTGGAGTTATTGTGCCCTTTATGTTGGGCGCGTACGTCTTCGGCCCCTGGCTGCTGCCTGGTCTTGGTTTCGAGGCCTACCTTTTCGTCGGCGCGGCCCTGACGGCCACATCAGTCGGCATCACGGCCCGGGTTTTCCGCGATCTTGGTAAGCTCCAGAGTACCGAAGCGCAAATCGTCCTGGGGGCGGCGGTCATCGATGACGTCCTGGGTTTGATCGTGCTGGCGGTTGTCTCGGCCATCGTGACCGCAGGATTTGTCAGCTTGGGGACGGTCGGCTGGATCGTGCTTAAGGCCGTCGTCTTCCTGGTAGCAGTGATCGTCTTGGGACGAGTACTTGCGCGTCACATCGGTCAACTGTTCTCCAGGGTTCACAACGGCATCAGCGCAAAGTTTACTCTGGCAATCAGCTTTGGCCTGGTTTTCGCTTACCTCGCCGAGCTATTCGGTTTGGCGCCGATCCTTGGCGCTTTTGGGGCTGGGCTGGCTCTCGACCCGGTTCATTTTCGGTACTTCAAAGACCCCAGGGTCGTCGACGTCGTGAGGGGAAGCCTTGCGGACGCCGAACCGGCGGTTAGGGAGCGCGTCTTGCGAGTGATAGAGCCGTACTCGCACCGCCACATTGAGGATCTCATTGAGCCGCTCGGTTACTTCTTCGTGCCGATCTTCTTCGTGGTAACCGGGGCGGCCCTCAGACTTGAGACTTTGTTTGATTTGTCCATGGTTCTTGTGGCGCTAGGAGTGACGTGCGTGGCCCTTGCCGGCAAGATCGCTTCAGGCGTCGCCGCCGGGCGGGCAAATAAGTGGATTGTCGGCTGGGGTATGGTCCCGAGGGGTGAGGTAGGCTTGATTTTCGCCGCCGTGGGCAGGTCTCTCGGCGTAATCTCGGACGATGTGTTCTCTGTCATCGTCGTCATGGTTATCCTGACAACGTTTGTGACACCTCCCGTGTTGGCCTATTTGTTGAAACGCAACGGACGCACGGTTGACGCGGCTTCGCGCCCTGGGCCGGGTGGCCGCTGAAGGTTCGGGAATCGCGGCAAACTTGCGATGCGCCACCCCGCCCCGGGCGGACAGGGCCGTCCGACCCTTCGGTTTGCCTTGACTAGTGTTTTCCGCTAAAATGCATGGTAGCTCGCCGATCGACGGGACCGAGGAATGAAGCCAAGGGTTTCACTGGTCAAAGGGACGGACCGCTACCACAACGTTAGACAGGCGCTCAACCTGATCGCCGACGATATACATGTGAGCGACAAGCGACGGGTTCTGGTCAAGCCGAATTTCACCTCCACGCAGCGACAGCTTGCGGCAACACACGTAGATGCGGTCCGCGCCACCCTGGATTTCCTGTGCGAGCGCGGCGCGAAGGAGTTCGTCCTCGGGGAGGCCTCGGGCATTTTCGACTCTAACGAGGGTTTCGCTAACTTTGGCTACGCGCAGCTACAGGAACGCTACGATATCCGCTTCGTCGACTTGAATCGTGATGAGCCGGTGATGGTCCAGGGGTTTGACAGGGAACTCCGACCGATTCAGTTACGCGTGGCGCGCACCGCCCTCGAAAGCGATTTTCTGGTCTCGGTGACACCGCCGAAGACCCACGACTGCGTCATCGTCACCGCCGCGCTAAAAAACGTACTGGTTGGGTGTCTAATTAGCGACATAGGCGCCGATCCGCGCCCGGTGGCCGGAGCCGTTCGCAAGCTGGTGCGCCTCGTCCCTCGCTCGGTCAAGACCTGGGCGCCGTTGCAGGGGTTGAAGAACGCTGTGGCGAGCCAGGTCGTGGGCAACGCCAGCAGCAAGTTTGCGATTCATCAAGATATTCATGGCATCAATCTAAACCTCTACTTGCTGGCCAAGCGCCTTTTGCCCCACCTGGCCGTCATAGACGGCTTCGACGCGATGGAAGGCGCGGGGCCGCTGGATGGAGACCCTGTCGACTTGCGTGTTGCCATCGCCAGCGCAGATTCGGTGGCGGCCGACAGCCTTGCCGCGCATCTGATGGGCTTCGATGCGTTTGAAATCGGATACCTGTCCTACTGCGCTAGGAAGGGCTTGGGAATCAACGATCTATCCCAGATCGAGGTGATCGGAGAAGACCCAGCCACGTGTCGCCGAACGTTTGAGCCGCATCCTCTCTACGAATTGCAGCGGAACTGGCGGCATCCACGGGTAGAGAGCCTGCTCTAGATATCAGGAGGAAAAACCACGTGTCGCCTACGGAGAAAGTGCGGGTGCGGATGGCGCCCAGCCCAACGGGACCTTTCCACGTGGGCGGGGCCAGGACCGCGCTCTTCAACTGGCTTTTTGCTAGACATAACGAGGGCGTGTTTGTGCTGCGCATCGAGGACACAGATGTGCTGCGCTCCCGCGCCGAGTACGTCGACAACATCGTGCAGTCCTTTCGGTGGCTCGGGATGGACTACGAAGAAGGCCCGGAAATCGGGGGCCTCTTTGGTCCTTACTTCCAGATGGAGCGCCTGCACACGTATCGCAGCGCCACCGAGCGGCTCCTGGCCAAAGGCGCAGCCTACTACTGCTACTGCACGCCGGAAGAGCTAGAGGCCGAGCGAAAGACGGCCCAGGCCAACAAGATCGCCTACAGATACTCCCGACGCTGTCGCAATCTCACAGCCGAGGAGCGCCGGGCGCACGAGGCCCAGGGCAGGAAGCCAACCGTTCGCTTTGCGATGCCGCAGCAGGGCACTGTGTCTTTCGACGATCTGATTCGCGGGCGCATCAGCTTCGGCAACGCCGAGCTTGACGATCTGGTGATCGTCAAGAGCGACGGCATCCCAACGTATAACTTCGCCGTCGTAGTGGACGACGCCACTATGCGTATCACCCACGTCATTCGTGGTGAGGATCACATACCGAACACGCCCAAGCAGATACACATCTACGCTGCACTGGGGGAAGAGACTCCCGAGTTTGCACACCTGCCGATGATCTTGGGCCCCGACCGCTCCAAGCTCTCGAAGCGGCACGGGGCGCTCTCGGTTCTCGAGTACAGGGATCTGGGCTATCTGCCGGAGGTGTTGGTGAACTACATCGCGCTCCTCGGCTGGTCTTACGATGACAAGCGGGAGATCTTCACCAGAGACGAGCTGATCAGTTTCTTTACGCTCGAACGTGTTGGCAAAACGGGCGCAATCTTCAACGTCGAGAAGCTCGACTGGATGAATGGCTACTACATTCGCGCTATGCCGTTGGACAAGGTCACGGACACCGTGTTGCCGTTCCTTCAGAAAGCGGGCCTGTTGCCTCCGGGGCAGTTGGCAGACGAGCAACTGGCCTACGCTCGGGGCGTGGTGGCCTTGATTCAGGAGCGGATGAAGCGCCTGGCCGAGGCGCCCGAACTGACCGAGTTCTTTTTCCAGGAGGAGCTGGCGTACGATGCTTCGCTACTGGTGAGTAAGGGCCTGACACCACTGGAGACGCGCGCGGCGCTGGTCGAGGTAAGGCAGCACGTCGAGCCCCTCCCACAGTGGGAGCCGGCGATGCTGGAGGACGTCCTGCGCGCGCTGGCGGTCGAGTTGGCGATGAAGACTGGGCAGCTCTTCGGCGCGCTGCGGGTGGCAGTTACCGGGCGCACCGTCGCGCCGCCCTTGTTCCAGACGATGGCGGTCCTGGGGCGGGACATAAGTTTGCGGCGGATCGATCGGGCCATCGAGCTGTTGGAGCAGCAGATCGCGGCCTCGGCGGCATAGAGGGGGTGTAGATGGCCATTTCCTTCGACAAGGATATTCTCGAGGTCCAGTTGCTCAATCCAATGAAGAATTTCGCGCTGGACACGAAGATCACCGAAGTGCGCCGGGACCCGCTCACGGGCCGGACGAGCCGAATCGTCGATCGCTTTGGCCCACCGCCGACGCCGCACGATTTCTCCGATTTGATCGACAAGACCAGGAACTGTTTCTTTTGCCCCGACAAGGTGGAGACCTTGACGCCCAGAATCCGGCCGGAGATCTCCTCCGAGGAGCGCATCAAGGTTGGCCAGGCCATCCTCTTTCCCAACTTGATGGCTTACGGCAAGTACAGCGGTGTGTCCATTTTCTCCGGCGAGCACTTCGTACCGCTCGGCGACTTCACCGCAGAGCTAATCTACAACAACTTGAAGGCCAGCCAGCGCTACATCCAGCTCGTCGCCGCCTACGATTCCTCGGTGCGGTACTGCTCGATCAACGGGAACTATCTTTTTCCGGCGGGAAGCTCGATGCCGCATCCGCACCTTCAAAGCTGCATAGATCCGTTTCCTACCAACGTGCAGGCGGAGATGCTTAGCTGCAGCCAGCGGTATTGCGAGCATTATGGATCGCACTTCTGGCACGATCTTATTCAGGCGGAGAGAGAGAGGGAAGAGCGCTACATTGGAGCAATCGGCAACACCGTATGGCTGACCAGCTACGCGCCCATCGGCTTCAACGAGGTGCGCGCCGTCGTCGTCGGCCAATCTTCGTTGTCGGCGCTGAAGCCAGAGGATATCGAGGACATTGGCGAGGGCCTCGTACGAGTACTCAGGTTCTATAGCGATCAGGGGTTCAACAGCTTCAACCTGGCGATCTACTCCGGGCCCCTTTCGGGCTGCGAGGACTATTGGGTCAACCTGCGCCTGGTCAGCCGTTCGAACCTGGAGCCATACTACCGCAGCGACGCCACCTACTTTGAGCGCCTCCACTGGGAGTCGATGACGGACAAGAAGCCAGAGGACGTCTGCCTTGGACTGCGCCCGTACTTCTCGACGCGCCTCTGAAAGGCTGACGGAATCGTGTTGGGGAAGGCCGGACCTTTGTTGAATGGGTCGTGGACGCGCCTGATGGCCCGTGGCGGGCCATCTTTGGTCTTTCTTGGGGCGCTGGCTTTCTACCTGGCCATCTTGCCCTATCGAATCGACGCGCTGCAAGTATTCCCCATCGGCGTTCCGGTGCCCACGGGCGACGAGCCCTATTACCTCGAGCTGGCCCACAGCATTGTCTACGACCACGACGTAGAACTGACAGACAATTACGACCTCCGGGAGGACTATCTTCGTTTCTACCCGCTGCCGTTGATGTCCCATCGCTCCGAAACCGTCGCTCCGGGCCACTACTCCAAGCACCAGGTTGGTCTAGCCGTGCTGATCGCTCCAGCATACTGGATTGGCGACCAGTTTCGGCTTGGGTCAATTACGGCCAGTCGACTGGCTGTCGGCGGTTTCATGGGCATCCTTAGCGCGCTGCTAGTAGCAAACATCTATCTTCTCGCTCGGGAGGCGGGCGCGGGGATTGGCACAGCCCTGCTCGCCACCGCCGCGCTTGGCACGACGAACCCGCTGCTCAGCTACTCGTTTCTGATCTTCCCCGAGATTCCCGCGGCGCTCTGCGCTATCTATGCGTTTCGGCGCGCCCGACTCGCAGGAGGTGGCTCGGCTCGTGACCTGTTGGTCGGCATCGCCCTCGGAACGTTACCGTGGCTTAATAGCAGATTCGCTCTCATCGCCTTGCCGTTGGTCCTGCTCTACGTTTGGCGCAGGCATCTGCTGGACCGCCAACGATGGGGTGGCTTGGCGGCGTTTCTGGCGCCGCCGACGTTGTCTGGTGGAGCATTTCTCGCGCTCAACTACTACCTGTACGCGACGCTGGTACCCAATGTCCAGGATCACGCCGGGTTGTACGGACCGGATGGTGCGCTCGTCGGGCTCGTCGGCTCGCTGATCGACCAGCAGTGGGGGCTGCTGGTGCACGCACCGGTCTATGCGATTGGTCTTGCGGGACTGGCCGCGCTCTACTGGCGATGGCGGCGAGCAGACCCGCCGGATAGTCAGGCGCGTAAGGATCTGATTCTGTTGCTCGCGACCGCGGCACCGTACCTTGCACTCGTCTTCTCTTATCGGCAGTGGTGGGGCGAATGGTGTCCGCCGGCCCGCTACCTCGTCGCGGTGCTGCCGCTGCTGGCGGTGCCTATGGTCGAGGCCCTGCGCGCTGGGCGGAGGGCTTATGACCGGGCCTTATTTGTCGGGCTGCTGGCCGTAAGCCTGGGGATCTCGGCCGCCTTCGTCACGGTGCCACTTCTGATGTACAACCAGCCCACCGGCCGCAGCGAACTGCTTATCTGGCTGGGGAACTTCGTCGGCGTCGACGTCATCCGCTTCTTTCCAGCTATCGTCGGCCACAATGCGCAGAGCGGGCCACTCGCGGTTGCCTGGCTTGCTTTTTTTGTGGGGCTGATGCTGCCCACGAGCTACGTTTGGCGGCGTCGATCGGGATCGGTCGGATGAGACGTATTGGGGTTGGGTCCCTGGCGGTTGGGCTTTGTCTGGTGGCCTTATTCGGGGCGGCGTGGGTGTCGACGGCGGTGTTCGATCGCCTGCCGCACGTCGAAGACGAGGTAGCGTTTCTTTTTCAGGCGAGGACTATCGCGGCAGGGGGGCTTGTCGCGGCCGCGCCGGCCCGGCCCGAGTTCTTCGACATACCTTTTGTCCTGGTTCGCGACGGCCAGTGGTTCGGCAAGTATCCCCCTGGATACCCAATTGTTCTGGCGCTTGGCGTTTTGGTAGGACAGCCCTGGCTGGTCAACCCGTTGTTCGGGGCGCTTTCCGTGGGCTTGATTTACGTGGTCGGGCGTCGGCTCTATGGCGCCTCGGTTGGGCTGTTGGCCGCGGCACTTGTCGCGTTTTCGCCCTTCTTTCTGCTCCAGGCCGGCTCCTTTATGTCGCATGCTGTCTGCTTGTTTTGGGCGATGGCTTTCTTGCTGCTGTTTGTGATCGCGTGGGAGCGACGCTCGCGAGGCGTCGCGCTCGTCGCGGGTGCCGCGTTGGGCGCGCTCTTACTTTCACGTCCTCTCACCGCGGTAGGCATTGGCCTGCCGTTTGCCTTGTGGGCTCTGGTCGATACCGTGGGCAAGCCTCAGCGCGTGCCGGTCTATTTGTCCCTGGCGATCGGC
The DNA here is from genome assembly GCA_016210495.1 of Chloroflexota bacterium. The sequence goes on along the minus strand of JACQUC010000269.1, from coordinate 48,477 downwards.
TTCCTCCCGTTTGTAGCTGTGCTGGCCGCTTACAATTACGCTACCACGGGCGACCCGGTGCGGAGTGCCTACGAGGTCTGGTGGCCGTATGACCGAATTGGCTTCGGCACCGGTTTTGGCCTGTTGGGCAGCCACACCCTGGAGGACGGCATGCTCAACACGAGGCTCAACCTCGAGGATTTGGCCGAGTGGCTGTTCGGTTGGCCCGGTCGTCTCAGCCTATTGCCTGCCGCCATCGCGGTGGAATTCGCCCTGCTAGGTCTCGCAGGCCGGTTTGCGCGCCGGCTGCGTGTGCACAGTTCAACGCGTAGTGGCGTCCCGAAACCTCCCGAACGGGATCCCGCATGGCGGGAGGATCCCGATTCCACCGGGGGACGTCTCTGTCCGCCGGGAGGTGGGGGGGCACTTGCGCCGTTGCGTGACCCTGCAGGCGCCAACTCGAAAGGCAATCGCTCGCGGCCGGAAGTGAACGCATGCGCATCGGACGCAAAGGCATTCCCCGAACTGTGGGACCTTCTCGTCGTGGGAATGGTCGGCGGTCTGATGGCCGTGCACATAGCGTACTGGGCGCCCGGCCAGATGTACGGACCGCGGTACTACTTCGAGGCGTTGGGCGCGCTGGCGCTTCTGAGTGCCAGGGGCCTGCTGCAGACCGCAGCAATGGCGTCCGAGGGCCTGCAACTCGCCTTCGGCGGGCGACGCTGGCCGCGAGCCCTTGCGGCGGGCGCAACGCTGGCGGTTGTAGCTTGGCTCGTAGTGCAGAATCTAACCGGTTTTGCGCCGCGCCAGTTCGCCCACTTCACGCGCTGGTACAACGTCGACGGGGAAGGCCTACGGCTCGTCGGCAGCGCCGGCCTACAAAATGCGATCGTCTTCGTCAAGCAATCCAGTTGGACCGACTACGCGCCGTTTTTCTCACAGAACGCGCCGTCGCTCGATTCGAACGTCGTCTACGCTATCGACCTGGGGGCCGACGAAAACCGCAAGCTGATGGCCTTGTTTCCGGGGCGCTCCTTCTTCCGCTACGCCGATGGCCGCCTGGTCCCCCTGGCGGAGCGGTAAGCGCGGGTGCTATAGTGGCGGTGTAATACCAAACGTGAATGGATACGCCCTGAACTGCGCGCTTGGGAAGCGTCTCGGCAGCGGTGGCGTCGCGGCGCTAAAGCAACCGCTTCAGGCCGCTGGGCAGGAGATAGCGCCAGTTTGCAGCCTGAAGCGGCTCTGAAGGGGCCACGATGCCGCCGGCAATATGGGGCGTATCCAAAGGCATTCGGCTTAATTGCTTATTTTGCGACTGAGGGTCTGGCTTGCCTGCCGAGCGTATCGCCAGCTTCACAGAGTCCGTGATCCGCGAGATGACGCGCCTGAGCGACAAGTATGGCGGTATCAACCTTGCCCAGGGTTTCCCCGATTTTCCCGCACCAGCCGAGCTGAAGGACGCTGCCGCGCAGGCGATACTGGCCGACGAGAACCAGTATTCGATCACGTGGGGCTCCCTGAGGTTGCGCGAGGCCATAGCGCAAAAGGTCTTGAAGTACAACGGCATCAAGGCTGACCCTGACCGTGAGATCACGGTGACGTGCGGGGCCAGCGAGGCCATGATGTCCGCGCTCCTGAGCACCGTGAACCCGGGTGACGAGGTGATCGTCCTCGAGCCGTGCTACGAGAACTACGTGCCAGGGATTGCGATGGCCGGTGGAAAGGTGGCCTACGTGTCCCTGGAGGAGCCCGACTTCCGCCTCGACGATGAGCGTCTAGGCAATGCCTTCTCGGCCCGGACCAGGGCCATCATCTTGAATACGCCCAACAACCCGACCGGCCGGGTTTTCGATAGGGACGAGCTAAGCGCCATCGCGTCTCTTTGCGGGGAGTTCGACGTCGTTGCCATCACCGACGAGATCTATGAGCACATAACCTTCGATGGCCACGAGCATATCAGCATAGCCACGCTGCCGGGCATGCGCGAGCGCACCATCACCATCAGCGCTCTTTCCAAGACGTATAGCGTCACGGGCTGGCGCGTCGGCTACGCGATCGCCGCTCCGCAACTGACCAACGCTCTTCGCAAGGTACACGACTACCTCACGGTTTGCGCGCCAGCGCCGCTACAGGAGGCCGCAGTGGTGGCCCTCAGCTTTCCTGACTCATACTACGCGCATTTGCGCAGCGCGTACGCCCGCCGTCGCCATCTGTTGCTCGATGCCTTGCGAGAGGTCGGCTTTCGCTGCTTCGAGCCGGAAGGCGCCTACTACGTCATGACCGATTTCCGCGGTCTCTCTAACCTCGACGATGTCCGATACGCGCACAAACTGGTCAAGGAGGCCGGCGTGGCGACCGTGCCCGGCACGAGCTTCTACCACCGAAAAGAGCTGGGGCGCACCAAGCTGCGCTTCTCGTTTCCGAAGCGAGAAGAGACTCTGCAGGAAGTCCGGCGGCGCCTGGTCGAGTTTGCCGGGAAATCCGGCTAATGGCACATTCCTTGCATCGCACTTTGGGCTAAGGAGGCCCTACTGGAGCTTGTGACTACGGTAGGTCAGCTCTCAAGCCAGCAAACAAGGAGGCATGCAAGATGTCGTCTCATTTTGGATCGATGGCCTGCCCGGCGTGCGGTGGTCCGGCGGTGGGTGCGTCGACCGGCCAGACAGCCCCGGCCTGGTCCACGGGTTTCAGCCCCGAATGGACAGGCGCGTACGCTCCTTTCGGCCCGATGTGGGGGCCGCACTTCCCGCCGTCCAGCGCCCTTAGCCGCCAGTGGATGTACAGCCATCTGCACATCGAAGACGAACGGCTTGGCGAAATAGTCGGCAGCGCCATCGCCAACGATCCGATGATCCCTCCCCAGGCGAACATCGACGTCGAGGTGAGCGATGGTGTGATCACGCTGACGGGCACGGTGCCGAACAAGCTCGTCAAACACGCGGCGGGCGATGATGCCTGGTATACTCCGGGCGTTTGGGACGTCCACAACAATCTGGAGGTTGTCGCCTTGCACAAGGCGCGGCGACGAACAGCACGGAGGGCCGAGCACTAGGCAAAGTTCACAATGAAGCAGTCCTAGGGCGCGGCAAAACAATCCGTTGCCGCCTGAGACCGACTCGGTTTTTGAAACCGAGTCGGTCTGGTGAGATGGCTCCGTCCCTGTTTCGGGCCCGCAAGGTTGCCCGGCCGATTTGCAAAAAGGTCTGTGCCATGATAAACTTTGTGAAGCACTGGGGGATCGTCTAGCGGTAGGACAGCAGACTCTGGATCTGCTTGCCGAGGTTCGAATCCTCGTCCCCCAGCCGAGTGGCCCGAGGGATCGGGCTAGTCTTGCGTCGGCCGCTCCTATGTTCAGGCTCGACTTATCCCAGATCCGACCTTGGTTCCCCATCTCGGCAAAGGCAGTCGGATTTGTCGCCCCGGTAGCCGCCACTACATCTCTGCTGTGGTCTTGAAACCAGCTCGCCTAATTGAAACGATCGGGCTTATGTACTGTGTTAGCCTCGTCAGTCGCTCTCACCGGCTGGCCAGGCCTTGGGATGTTCGAGGATCGCCAGGGCACCTCGTTTCGTTGGTGTGGTACCACGAGTGTACCACTGGCCATCAAGTGTCCAATCCCTTCCAACGAAAAGCTCTTCTGAAACCCAGAGCTTCCGCTTCTTCTACGGTGTCTACCCAACACTCCAATTTCTCTGGCAGGATCACTGTCCGATCGTACTGCTGGTCGAATGGAAGGTGGTATATTTTGCTCCCGTCTCGTAAAGATACGTTGCACTTGCAGGGATACCGTTGTAAGCGGAAATTCTCCGTGTACTTCACCTCCAGAGCCCGTGCAAACTGCTTGGCCCTATCTGAAAGGATGGTTGAGGTGAAGAGTCTAGGCGTAACACGGCCAACTCCGTCGAAATCTTCCTGCGACCAGTAAGAGGCCTGGGTATAAGGCTGATCAATTTCGTAGGCAACCTTCGTCCCGTACAGTTGGAAAACGTGTTTTTCGTGTATGGTCTTTTCGCTGGACCAGTACTTGCACTGAATAACTTCCACGGCATTGGCCTTTGTGGCGATCAGGGCCTGGCCGGATCATCATCGCTGGGAACCTCGCTGACTGGTGATTCCTTTTCGAGCGCCTGCCTGATCAGGTCATCAACGTCCTCGCCCTTCAGTTCCGCTAGCCATGGGAAAAGCGCTTCGCAGTACTCGAGCTGGTATCCGTGCAGTGTCTCGCTGGACGATCGGCCGTGCAAAACGTCCATCCTATCCTCACTTGAGTGACGGCGGCGACTTGGCGGACAGTGATTGAGCGTGGAAGTGTTGTCATGCCGTGGGGACGGTGACGTTGACGGAGGGTGTTTCGCTGACGGTTATCCCTGGTGGGATCGGCAGGCCACGGGCGATGAGGCTCTCGATGTAGAGGGCAACGGCCTCCTGCATGTGGGCGATGGCCCGTTCCTGCGTGTCTCCCCAGGAGCCGCACCCCGGCAGGTCTGGTGCCCAGACGGACCAGCGGCCGTCTTCTTAAGTTGGATGCGCGCCATATACCTTTTTAATATTGTCCTCCGCCTGCATTCTGACAACATCATAGCACGCGGTTGCGCTGGTCGGGGTTCGCCGGCACTTCAAGACCCTTGCGCCAGCGGTCGCTGCCCGCTATAATAATAACGCTTCGTCCCGAAGGGGAGTAACTGCCAGCTTCCCGAAGCTGGAGGCGCGGTCAACATGCTGGGGATGACCCTGGCCGCGCAGGCTAGAGCTTCTAGCGCAGCCAGACCTTCGGCCTGAACACGGCGATACTGACTATGTCGCCAGCGGGCCGGGGTCTTCAAGAAAAGCCAGACGGCCCGCGACGCGAATCCTTCTCCGTTGCTGTCGGGAAGGCGAAGGACGAGTCTCTTGATTCGGAGGTCGTCGATGGGCGCGTTCTGGGCCTCTCTGTTCTTCGTTACCGCCGCAGAGATGGGCGACAAGACGCAACTCGTTTCCCTGTGCTTCGCCGCGCGCTATCGCGCACGGGTTGTGCTGCTGGGCGTTTTTCTCGCGACGCTTCTCGTCCACCTCTTCTCCGTGTTCATTGGCGAGATGCTCGGTCTCTCCCTGCCGACCTTCTGGATCAATATCGGGGCAGCTTTCGCCTTCTTGGGCTTCGGACTCTGGACGCTGCGTGGGGATACCTACGAGTGTCCCGAGCCCTGCGGTCGCTTTGCCAAATTCGGGCCGCTGTTCGTGGTGGCGGGCACCTTCTTCCTCGCCGAACTTGGCGACAAGACGATGCTGGCCACCGTCACGATCGCCAGCCGCGAGATGGAGTTCATAGGCGTCTGGCTTGGCTCGACGTTTGGCATGGTGGTTGCCGACGCGATCGCGATCCTGGTGGGCGTGATCTTCAGCCAGCGCCTGCCGGAGCGGGCCATCAAGATTGGCTCGGCGGCCATATTCATCGGCTTCGGTGGATTGATGATGTACCAGGCGCTGGTGCCGGGCTTATCCTAGTTTTCGGTGCGAAATGGCTGCGATGGCCCCCACCTCGGGCGGACAGAGACGTCCACCCGTACCGGCTTGCGTTTCGCACCAGAAACGTTAGCAGTCTTGTAGCTTATTCGCATCCGGTTGCCGGTTGGGGTGCGTCCTGCTTCGGGAAGTAGGTGCGCGCGTCGACGCCGTGGCTCCAGATGTTGCTTCTGTGTGGCACCCCATCTACGGTGACCCGGAGATAGTACTTGTTCGAGGTGTTGGTCGCCGCGCTGACGTCCACGTTGTTGAACGTCCACATCGGGAAGGTGACGCTGCCCGCGGTCTTCGGTTCTTTCTGGCCGGTGGCGACGAACTCCTCCGGCTCGTTATTGAGGGCACGCCACAACCGCACCACGGGGTTCCAGTCGGCGGAGACCGAGCGAGTGGTGCCCTGCTCGAACAGGAAGGCGCCGACGTTGGCCCTGGTGGCCTGGTTAACCGGTGCTCCACCCTGGGGCCAAACTATTTCGATCTTTGCGTCGACGCCCGAGGGAATAGCGGTGCTGACGCCCGTTGGAACATCTTGCCGCGGGAAGTACGTCCGCGCATCCTCGCCGTGGCTCCACGTGTTGCTGTAATAGCCGCCCATGCCCTCCACTGACAGGCGAAAGTAGTACTTGTTCAAGGGGTCCTTGGCTGCGCCGACGTCGACGTCGTTGAACTCCCAGGCGGGTATGCTGGCCCCGCCGATGGCTCGCACCACCTTTTGCGCCGTGCCCACGGGCTCTTCCATTCCGTTGTTGAGCGCGCGCCACAGCTTCACCGTGGCGCTCAGGTTGCCGCAGACGGACCTTGGGGTCTTGCGGTCAAAAAGATAGATGCCAATGTTAGCCTTGTCGGCCTGGCTGACGGGCTTGTTTCCCTGCGGCCACACGATTTGGATCTTCGCGTCGGCGTAGGTGCGTGGTAGCTTCAGTATGTAAGTCTGCCCAGCCTGGGCGGTGAAGGCGACGTTGCCGGCCTCCATTGTAAAGGGATGCGCGACGGACTTGTCTCCCTCCATCTTCTCCAGGGTGAACCTCCCCCGCAGGCTGGTGTCCCCCACGATGGCGGCCGGATTCAGTCGGAGATTCGTGCCAGATGTGGCACTGATCCACATCGCCTTGGGATCGGTCCAGCTCAGGAAAACCTGGGTGGGGCCGGTGGCACTGACGCGCAGCCGATTGTCCTGATACTCCTTGGCCGCGACGAACAGGGCGTCGGGCGCGGAATAGACGTAGCGGATTCCCGTGGCTTCATCGGAGTCGAAGGCTAGATCCCCCCGCGCGGGCCTGTTTTGGAAATAGCTCGATAATGCCTGCAAGGCGTGGACTATCGGCTTCGGCCCGTCGTCCGTCTTGAACAGCCCAAAATTCATCTGCTGCTCATTGTAGCCCACGGATAGATCGTTCAGCACCCATTTGGCGCCGCCGGCCATGCCCTGCTTCCACGAATAGAGCAGAAATGCGGACTCGTAGATGGCGCTGACAGCCGGGTCCATCCCCGCGTTCGAGTAACCGAACTCCTCCAGTATCAGAGGACGTCCGGGAAAGGTGGTCCTTAGATTCTGAAGCATGTTGAAGAACAGGCGGACTTCCCGCGCCGACCTGCCCGGGTAGCGATGTACCGACTGGATATCGAGTGCCCTGTTTGCTGCCATTTTGGCAAGTATGACGTCGCTGTAGCCGACCGTGATGAGGTGCTTCGCATCCACGCCGCGGATGGCGTTAACTTGCACGCCAATCCACGACGCCAGCGTCTGGTCCAGCGCCTGCGTGAAACCATGCCAGCGAGCGGCGTCGGGCGAGTCCATGTAGTCCAGCGAGGAAACCTCGTAGTTACGGGCCGTCACCCAGGCGCCAAGATCGGCCAGAAAGTCGCGATAGTAGCGGTAGTTGTTGGCGTAGATGTAGGCCTGTCTGTCATCGAATCTGGCAGGCACAAGTGCCCTTCCGTCGTCGGTCTGGCGCCAGGCCTTGGCCGCCTGTTGCGTCAGTCGCTCGCCATACTGCTTGATCAGGCCATCTCCCTGAAGCGCCGCAGATGTGCCCTGTGGATAGGACGCTGTGACGAGGTCCTGGTAATGCGGCTCGTTCTTGAGATCGTAGGCCAGGATGATGCCTTCGTTTGCATACCGCTGAGCGATGGCGCGATCCACGCTGGCGACCTGTTGCAGGTTTGAATCACCGTAATCATAAAAAGTGAGGATCAGGTAGATATTGTGCTTGCGGGCCAGCGCCATCACGGTATCTAACTTGGACCACTTGCCGGCCTTGACATCCGCCACGAGTGGAGTTTGCACGAATATGCGCAACGCGTTGATGCCCGCGCGTTTGGCCTTTAGAAAGTCCTTTTCGATAAGGGTCGCGCTGAAGAGATCGTCCTCCCACATTCTCCAGCTCCGGTCGGCATACCCCTCGTAGTTGGCGGCCACGAGGAAGATAGGGGTGCCCTCGGGCGTTGTCAGCAGGCCGTCGGATCTAGCCGCCACGAAGCCAGGGCTGCTCTGCGCAGGAGATGCCTGCGACAATCCACTTAGAATCAGGAGCGTAGCCGCCAGCAACACAGCAGCTCGAACGAGTCTACTCATATGGACCACCTCGCGTTGGTGTTTCGTATTACCGGACACGCCGAAAGGCGTGATCGGGATATGTGAGACTTTGGTGGGGCACAACTCGCCATTGCCTCGCGTCGCCAGGGGCTTCGCGAAGCGCAGGCCATGAGGCTGTGGGATGGGTGATCAAGGTTGTGGGCTAAGATCTACTGCGGATACTATAGCGTTAGGAGGGCTGTAAGTCAATCCCCAAATAAGGTACGCCAGAATGCAGAAATGCCTGAGCCCAGCCGCACCCCAGGGCGTCCGCCTTAGGCGGACGCCCCTACGTTTCTGCAATAGTCCGTACAGTATCCAAATGGTATTGGATCGTCTAGCGTGTCGGCTGGCAGAGTACTACTCGCTGTCCTGTGTCGGTATGGTACTCATACGTTTGCCCCTTGGCGCTGAGGGTGATGCGGTAGCCAGGGATAATTACCTGAGCATAGAGCTTGCCGGGCTCGGGGCAGCCGAGGGAGGTATCGCCCCATTCAACCTCCTCGACTTTGGCCACCGTAATCTGATCCTGGGAAATACCCAGCCTTTGGGCCAGATCCTGGACCGAGCGTTCTACCTGTGGGGACGCAACGGGTGGTACAGCTTGCATAGGTCCTCCTGTCGCGGTGGGCGTCGGGGTGCGAACGGGCTCCGGCGCCGGCGAGGGTTGCGTGGCGCCTGGCTTGGCGACCGTAGGCGCTGGCGCCGTGGGCAAACTTGCTGGCGTGGGCGTTGCTGGCCTGACCGTTGCGGCTGGCGACGGCGTTGCGGCTGCCATTGTGGGCGAGGCAGCGGGCGATACAGGAGCCAGCGGGCTCGGCGTCATTGCCGGCGCAGTGGGCGTGGCTGGGATGGCCGCCTGACAAGCAGTTGCCGCGGCGAGAACGATAGTGAGGGCGACTAACCTGGTGTGCATAGATATCTCCTCTCAATCGCGTTGCCGGTGGCCCGCGCCATGGCTCGCTTCAATTATACCAGTTTCGCTTGACACGGGCGACTCCGGCCGGCTAGAATGGGTGGCAGCCTTACGTACTGTCTAGTTCGCTCGCAGAGAGCATCGTCGGAGAAGAGCTCGTTGGCGTGGCAGCCACAGGGAAACCACGGCCTTCTGCGGAAGGACCCCTACGATGTGTCGCCGGGAATTTGCCTGATTATGCACCAGGGATGATAAGGAGGAGGGGACAAGATGGTTGAATCTGACCCAACCAAGGCGCTGGATCAACTGGGGACGCCGGTGGCTATGATCAGTGTGGCCGCTGGAGAGAGACGCAACGTGATGTCGGCCACGCGAGTGACCTGTGTTTCGTCGAAGCCGCCGCTGATGGCGGTCTCGATCGCCGCGAGTCGCCACACTTACGACCTGATCAAGGAGGCCGGCGAGTTTGTCGTGAACATCGCCAGCGTCGGGCAGGCGGAGCTGGCGAACAAGGTGGGCAAGGTATCTGGCCGAGACGGAGACAAGTTCGGCAACTACGGCATCGAGACCCGGGCCGCGAGCAAGGTGAAATCGCCGCTCATCGCCGGCTCGGCAACCTGTATGGAGTGCAAGCTGATCGGCTCCAGTGTGAACGGCGACCGGACGCTGCTGATCGGCGAGGTCGTGGCGATGCACGTCGACGAAGAGGCCAGGCCGTTGCAGCGGTATCAGGAGGTTTTCTACGAGCTGGGGCGAGCGTTGTAGCAATTGGCATCCACTGTTAACGTGGTCGGATGACGCTTCCGCCGGTTTCCGGTCCTTACGCGAAGGCGCGTCAGTCGAGGCAGGCGGATATCATTATCGCGTCTTTGCATGCCTGGAGCCTCCAAGATACAATAATAATGGATTTTCAGATCGTCGGTTACGGATGAGACGATGAAAAAAAGGGAGTTCCATTTCGCAGTGTGCGTCAACAATGAGGGCTACCAGGCTTCGCTTGAGATCGGGAAGTTGTACCGGGTCATACCCGACGATGAGGCTGCCAAACACGGGTACATACGTATAGTTGATGAAAGCGGCGAAGACTACGCCTTGCGGTAGATCGATTCTTTGCGTTGGAAGTTCCGCTGGCACTGGAAAAGGCGTTGCTAGGGACTCCTGTGGATTAGCAGGCATTTTCGCGCCGTTTCTCGCATCGGCCTTCGCCTGGGCGCACCTGGGTGCGGGCTAGCTAATTCTCGGTGCGAAATCGCTGCGACGACGCGCCCCGCCCCGAGGCGAGGCACCTCGCCATCTACGCCGTTGCACTTCGCACCAGAAACTGGCTAGCTTAGCCCTCGAAGATCGGCCTCTCCCACTCCTGGTACCAAGAGCCGGAGTCTGCAAGGTAGGTGTAGCTGCTCTCCAATAGGCGCAGGTGCCCGAGTTCGGTGTCCATCAGGTGCTTGAAGAACCCTAGTGCCGCATCGTCGGTGGCTTCGGCAGCAGAGCGAGCGTATTGCTCGTAGGTGTCCTTCTCCATCTGTATCGCCACCGTTAGGGCCTGAAGGTCGTCGGCGCCCTCCGGTATCATGGCCGCGACCCTTTGCGGGTCAGTGGGGAAAACGGCGTTGGACTCGCCTTCGCGCGCCTGCTTGAGCGATATGTCCTCCCACGATAGCCAGGTCGCCGTCTTTAGCACGCTGTCCAACTGGCTCGAAAGCTGCACTATGTGGCCGAGCTCATCGTTGGCCAGCGACAACAGCATCTTCTTTCCCTGCTGATCGCTAGTCCGTTCTGCCGCTAGCTTGTAAAAATGATAACCGTCGATTTCGTTTTGGATGTAGGTTCTGAGGGCCTCGGTTGCAGTCGATGGTATGTCGCTCATATTCCCCGCCTCTATCCATTGGAATTGCTCGGTGACTGCTCGACGTGCCGCAGCAACGCCAGCATTGCTGTTTTCATTATAGCCTGTGCTTGTGTTTGTCGGCAAGGCCTGAAAGCGGTGGCAAGCCATCACACTTGACATCGGCGCGTTCGATGCCAACCGCGGCGGTCCTGTGCGCATTGCGACGCGTGTGCTTGCACAGTATAATGTTGGCCGAAGATCGACTGGAAACTGCGGCGCAAGGAGGCGTGCTTGCTGTGAAGCTGTTTGAGCCTGTTAGCTTTAGGAACCTTAGCCTGCGCAATCGCCTAGTCTGGCTACCAATGGTCAGTTGGCTTGGCAGCGAGGATGGTTTCGTCACCGACGCGGTTATCGAACGTTATCGACGGCGGGCACGAGGTGGGGCCGGAATGGTCGTCGTCGAAGCTACGGGTGTGATCGCTCGTAAGAGCCCGCGGCTTCTACGTATCTGCGATGACCAGTTCATTCCTGGCCTCAGGCGCCTCGTCGACGCCGTTCACGCCGAAGGAGCGAAGATCTCGATCCAGTTGATCCATTTTCTTCGGTCCTCACGCTCCGGTTACAGGGAGAAAGTCGAGGACCTAAGCGTCGCGGATATCCACCAGATCGTCGACGACTTTGCCGGCGCTGCCGTGCGTGCCAGGAGGTCGGGCTTCGACGCGGTGGAACTGCACCTCGCCCACAGTTACACGCTGGCTTCGTTCATTTCCCTGCTGAACCAGCGGCCGGATGAATACGGGCGGTCTCTCTCCGGACGGATGCGCATCATCGGGGAAATAGTGTCGCGCTGCCGAGGCGAGCTTGGCCCGGACTATTGCATTGGGTGCAGGTTCAATGCCGAGGACTTCGTCGTCGGCGGAAACACCCTCAAGCAGACCAGGCCCATCGCACGGCTGCTGGCCGAGCTTGGCCTAAACTACATCAGCATGTCGGCGGGAGGCAAGTCCGAGGACGGCCCGTGGTACACGGGTTATAGCAGCACGCGCAGTATGCCCCCGGATTACGCACCCGAGCTCGTGAACATATATCTCTACGCCGATCTGCGCAAGGTGGTGGAGCCTTACGGCGTGCCCGTGGTCGTCGCGGGCAAAATCTCTACTCCCGACATAGCCGAATCGCTCATGAAGGAAGGAAAAGCCGACCTGATCGGGCTAGCTCGTCCGCTTCTCTGCGATCCCGACTGGCCCAGGAAGCATATGGAGGGCAGGCCAAAGGAGATCTTGAAATGCATCTATTGCAATGAGTGCCTCGACCGGGACCGGCGCTTCGAGCCGGTCGAGTGCACCACCGCGGAGAAGGCGGCGGCTAAGAGGGCGGGGTAGGGCCCTCTTACGCCGCGTGAACCTCTCGCTCGTGCAATTTCCTTGCTGCCCAGCGTCGCTCCGCGAGGACGTCCCTCAAGTCGAACCCTCGCGCGATGGCCAGCTTTTCGCGCGGGTCGCTGTAGCCTCGCTCTTCGACGTCGTGGATGTATAGCAGGCGGTCCAACAGCGGACCGCGGCAGATGCGCTCCTTTGGTGCCGGCTGTTTCATCTCTGTCTCCAACCGCTCCATAAGTGTCGCCAACACCCATTGCGGCACGTAGTCTCGGTCTGAAGGATACACGAAGATGAAGAGATTCAGGTAGATGAACAGCAGTTGCCAGTGCTCCACGAAGAGGGCCAGCGTGTGCTCCCAATCCAACCTGCCCTTCTTGGCCTGAATCAAGTGCAGGATGTCGGCTCCATCGTAGCGCTCGCGGCCGGCCACGTAGGCTTTGCTCCAGATAAGCTCCTCGGCGGCTGCGATGCGTGTGGGCACGTCTAGAATGGTGGCCGCTTCGCTCCGCGAATGCCAGTTCACGTCCACGGGACGGAGCCAGTTGCCCTCACCGAAGATGATGTCGACGAAGTATGGTTTCTTGACGGCTTTGGCCAGCCAGTGGCGGTCGACCAACCTGGTGTCGAAGCCGGCGACACTGAGGAGGCTCAAGGTTCGTGAGACGTCTTCGGGCATTACAAAAACGTCCATGTCCTTCGTGTGGCGCCAGATGCCGGTGTAGTGATACAGCCCGAAAGCGCCTCCCAGGACGTACCCTATCTTCGCCTCGTTAAGGGTCCTCAAGGCGCTGCGGAAGACCTCTATTTCGACGGCGGGAAGGTTTACTCGCATCACCTCAACCTCCTCGACAGCACTTGCGCCGTTATCCTCGACCGAACCGATTTTTTTGCTTTTTGTCGAATGTAAACACTGGTGCAATTGTCGTGCCGAGGAGGTGTTAGGATAGCGAGGTACTGGATAACGAACGTGAGCCTTCTAATGCCTCTCGGAGTTCCCGGTGGTCGCTTCGATCATAAGGACGGTTTGCGCGCTAATCACGGCTAGCGCACCGAGCATTACGAAGGTCATGACGATTGTTAACAACTCGCTTTGACGTGTGAAAAGGGTGGCCATCCAGGCGAGCACGAGCAAACCGGCGAAGAAGTGGCGAAAGAGGACCAGCGGCCAGTTTAGTTTCACAGATTTCCTCCAACCTTGCCAATGTGTGAGGGCACTTTCATATGGCGATTCTATGATACGTGTTCCTGGACGGGTGTCAATACATCCTTTAACGCGTATTTAATGCAGTGCTGACAGGCATTGTCAGCGTTGGCCAGAGTGGATTTTGACAGAGGGTAGCCGACCTTCAGCAGGGTTCTGACCAATTCACACGGTTTCTCCCATTGAGGATCGCTAGGCTCTCGACGTGGTAGGTCTGGGGAAACATATCTATGGGCTGTACCGACGTGAGCTCGAACTCCTGATCGCAAAGCAGGCGCAAGTCCCGTGCCAGCGTAGCGGGGTCGCAGGAAACGTAAGCGATCCTTCGCGGTCGAAGCCGTTTCAATTCCGTGATCACGTCTCTTCGGCAGCCAAACCGCGGCGGATCGATAATCACGCAGTCGACAGGTTTGTCGATCGTGGGCAAGACACGCTCCACAGCACCCTCAACGAATCGCACGTTTTCCAGCCCCTCGGCGTTCAGCCGGGCATCACTGAGCGCCGCTCCAGAGTCTTCGATGCCGAAGACCTGTTTGACCCGGCCCGCTACGAGCAAACCAAAGGTGCCCACGCCAGAGTAGGCGTCGACCACTATGTCGTCCCTTGTAGGCTCGATGCGGTCGATCACGAGCTGCACGAGCCTCTCCGCCTGGGGCGTATTCACCTGGAAGAACGAAGCCCCCGATATCCTGAAGCGACGGCCGAGAAGCGATTCCTCGAGAAACGGCTTTTGTTGCGATGCAGAAAGACCCGGCACGAACACAGGCGGGTCGACCAGGAGGCTATCGGTGTTCATGCCGCATCGCACGGCCACCTGGTGAAACCGCCCGGCGAGGCGTCCTCCCATCCTGGCCAGCAGGTCGTTTATGGCAGGGTGCATCAACGCGCAGTGATCAACTGGCAAGAAGGAGTGTGTTCCGGCCCGTGTGAACCCCAGTCGACCGCCGGATCCGACCGAGAAACGCGCGTGATTGCGGTAGTGCCACGGTTCCGGCGAAGGCAGCGTGGACTCGACGCGCGATCCATCAAAGCCACCGATTCTGCGGAGCTGGTCGACGACGACCTTGCGCTTGAGCACGAGCTGTGTCTGGTAGTCGATATGCTGCCACTGGCAGCCACCGCAAGCGCCGAAGTACTTGCAGCGCGGCTCGATTCGCGCCGCCGAGGAGGTTACCACTTCGCTCACCGTGGCCCGGAGAAAGTCGCGCTTGGCCTGGTGAACGGTGGCGATGACAGTTTCATTCGGAATGCCGAAGGACACAAAGATCACCTGGTCATCCACTCGTCCAATGGAGTCGCCCCCGTAGGCAATATCGGTAAGCTGGACCCGCAGGGTTCTTGCTTCAGTTGTTGCAGCACTACGTCGCACAGCGCTTTCCTTCACCCCACAATTATAGGTCATAGCTGCGAAGCGTGAAAGGGACCTTGGCTGCGGGCAGGTGATTGCACCTGTCCTGCCGGTATGCTATACTTCTAGCCATCAAATTACCTGGCCGGCGTCTGCACGCGAATGGGAGGTTGGGGGCGGTGGGTTTGGAGTTGGGCTTGCGCGTCAGAGCACTGCTTGTCTCCTTTTGGGTGTTGATCCTGATGCTCCTCTCGACGGCCGCGGCCCTGGCGGAGTCTCCCCTTCCCGTCGAATGGGATATTCCCAAAGGTCACTTCTACACGCAGGCAAATGGTTTCCCCGTGGGAAGCAGCCCCAGTGGCTTTTCCATCACGGACGATGGCGATGTGCTCTTCTGGACGGAGTTCCGACGCCTCGGCGGTATGCTTGGAATCGGCTACCCTGTGTCTCGCCGCTTCCTTTGGAACGGTTTTGTCTCGCAGGCTACGCAGAAGGGCGTCCTGCAGTGGCGGCCAGACCAGAAAAAGGCCTGGTTTGTGAACGTCTTTGACCTTTTGCACGATGCGGGCAAGGACGATTGGCTTGCTCTTGTCCGTTCTGTGCCCAAGCAGTTGCCAAGTGACTTCGACAAGGGCAAGAGCTGGAATGATGTCATTGTTGGCCGGCGAGCCCTGCTAAACGACTTCCCCAAGATAAGTGCTCGCTACGAGAGCGCGGCTGACCCGCTCAGCATGTTCGGTTTGCCGACGTCGCGCGTCCAGGATATGGGCAACGCGTATGTGGTGCGGCTGCAGCGAACGGTCATTCAGCAGTGGAAAGTCGACGTGCCCTGGGCCAAGTCAGGCGATGTCTCCATCGCCAACGGAGGCGACGTTGCCAAGGAAATGGGCCTGCTGCCCAAGAATGCCCTGTACCCACACTTTGCCCCCGAGAACACCTGGAAGATGTCCACTCTCTACAGGGTCAAGGGAATTTCCACGTGGTACGGGCAGCAGTACCACGGTCGGGTGATGGCCAACGGCCAGAGGTATGACATGAACGACCCCACTACCGTCGCGAGCAACATGTTTCCCTTTGGAACGAAGCTCAAGGTGACGAGAGCCAAGACCGGGGCAAGCATTACGGTCGTCGTCAAGGACACCGGCGACTTCTCCTACCCCATCGTGGTCGATCTGAGCCTCGCGGCATTCGCGCGACTCGCCGATCCCAGGGAAGGTGTTATGGAGGTCTCGGTCGAGGTCGCCCCCTGACGTACCCTTTGTTCGTTGACTTGGTCCAACGCGTTGTGCTATGCTCCGCCGCGTCGAGCACGTCTCCTTGAGTAACCTTGTTGCGGACCTGTGGTGAGTCTATCGATCTCAGCTTCCCGAACACTCCGCGAAGAAGCGATCTACCGCGCTCTGGCGCTGTTGGTCATCTTCGTCGCGTTTCTCGTCCGCCTGCACCGGCTGGATGCGATGGGTCTCGAGGGAGACGAGGCCTTCGGCATCCAGGCCGCCTTTTCGGGTCTCTCCAATATCGTGCAGATGGCCTCCACCGCGGAACCTCATCCACCTCTGTTCTACGCGCTATTGCGAGCATGGTACATGCTGGTGGGCACCGGCGAGTTTGCCCTTAGAGTGCCGTCCGTGCTGGCAAACGTGCTGACTGTGGCCTTCCTGTTCAAGACGGCCGATTTGTTCCACTGGCGCTGGGCCGGACTCCTAGCCGGCCTATTGCTAGCTCTCAACCCGTACCAGGTCTGGTATGCCCAGGACATCAGGATGTACACCCCGGTGGCTCTCCTCGGACTCGTCGCGATCTACTATGCTTTGCGCGCGCTATTCCAGGGCAAGCTGCCCGAACTGAGTGTGTACGTAGTCTCGATTCTGTTGGCCATGTACACGCACTATTATGCGATCTTTCTGTTCGTGTTCATCAATGTCCTTTGGGCAGTTTGGTCGCTCTCGCCGGACAAGCTCAGGCTGCCGACTGGAGCCTGGATGGCGGCACAAGCCACCGTCGTCGTCCTGTTCTTCCCTTGGCTGGCCACGGCTCACCAAATCGCTCTTTCGTATACGCGTTTCGCCAGGGGCACTGTAGACCTCTTGGCCATAGTCAAGGAGAGCCTTGTACGCTACAGCCTCGGGCTCTCCGTTCCCGACGACACGGGCTTCTCCCTATCCCTTGGGTTTGCGGCCATTGGCGCTGCCGGGCTCTGGTTCGCCTGCCGTGGTCGGCACAGGCTTCCCATCTGGCTCGGGGTTTCGTTCGTGTTCGGGTATGCTTTTATCCCCGTCGTGGTGGGCTTACTGGTGTCGTTGCTACGGCCGATGTTCGCGGCGCGGTATCTATTTGTCAGCGGCCCGGCATTCTATCTGATTCTTGGCCTGGGAGTGGTGGCGCTATACCGTCGGCTTCGCATCCTCGGCGTCGCCGCAGGCCTGTTTCTGGTCGCTGCGCAGGTCTTCTCGCTTAACAATTACTTCTACGACGATGCTTACGTAAAGACCGACTTCCCCAACGCCGTGGCCTACGTCCAACAGCACAGCAGACCCGGCGACGCCATCGTTCTGGACGGCTGGAGTCAGGCGTTCCAGTTCTGGTACTATTACACCTTGCGTGCCAAAGAGCCCGTGCCCAGTTACCTCTTCCCGCTCGCCGAGGCGAATGCGGACCAGTTGACGCCTCGCAAGCTCGACGAGATAATGTTCCGGCATCAAGGGGTCTGGCTGCTGGATTACGACGTGCTCTCCTTCGATCCACGGCGCCTGGTGGAGGCGCACCTTGCCACCAGCTACTATCAGGCGCTCTACCAGCGGGTGAGACTAAATCGCGTCGTCTACTACGCCTCGGCGCCTTCCAGTCCGCCCATCGCTATGCCGCTCGACATCACATGCGACGAGCAGGCGGTTCTGAGGGAGTTCACTATGGATACCACGTCCGCCAGGCCGGGCCAGATCCTGCGTCTGGCGCTCCGCTGGCAAGCGCTGAGAGATGTGAACAGGGACTACGATGTCTCGTGGCGCTTGCTCGATCCCTCGGGGCGTCTTGTGTTGCAGCGGGATTCCGGCCCTGCCTCCGGGTTCTTGCGCAGCGGAAACTGGAAGCCGGACGAGGAAGTGACCGACCGTTATGGAATGCCCATTCCGACGTATGTCACTCCGGGCCAATATTCCCTGGCAGCGGTGGTCTATGACAAGGCATCCGGCGGTGCTTGCCAGGCTCAGCCTAAAGACAAAGTCCTGCCAGGAGGGCTCATCCCTCTTGGTCGCGTAGACGTGCTAGACGAGCGACCGCTCGATCCCATTGACAACCTCCCGCCGTTCGAACAGGCCCGCTTCGCCATAGGTGGGCTGGAACTGCTCGGATTGGACCTGCCAGTACGTGCCTTCCGGCCGGGCGATGCCGTTACCACGAAGCTATTCTGGCAGACCACCGAGAACATCGGCCAGGACTTCGACATCGTGGTGCGCCTGGTAGACGAGCAAGGGCAGCTCGTGCAGGAGAAGGTGCTGGGCTTGGGGCCGCCCTGGTTTCCCACCAGCCGGTGGTCTCGGGGCAGGACCTTCGTTACTTATGTGGACGTCCCAGTGCCTCCCCGCGCTGCGACGGGGAACTATGGTCTCTCGCTGCTGGTCAAAGGAGGCGGACTTGACGTGAAGGCATTCGCCAGCCTACCCCGTCTAGCGGTCATTTCGCGCGCGCGGAGCTTCGAGGTCCCGGCAATACGCCATGCAGCTACGGCCAATTTCGGCGGCCTGGTCGAATTGCTGGGCTATGACGCGCAGCCCCCCGTGGGCGCTGCCATTTACGCTGGTCAGACGCTACGGCTGAAGCTGAATTGGCGTGCCCTGCGTGAGATGGCGGAGAGCTACAAGGTGTTCACCCATCTGGTGGGGGAGGACGGACAGATTTACGGTCAATCGGATTCCATCCCCCTCGCTGGAAACGCTCCTACGAACGGGTGGGTGCCGGGCGAGATTCTGGAAGACAGCTACGAGATCGTGTTGCGGTCGAGCGTGCCCGCAGGGAGGTATCGGTTGTCGATCGGCTTCTACAATCAAGAAACGGGGAGCAGAATTCCACTTGCCGACGGCACGGGCGATAGCCTGATGCTCGCGACCGTGGAGGTCGCAACTCCTGGCAGGTGAGCGCAAACAGAAGTTACCGTGGCCACAGAAAACGCGACCAGCATCTTGAAGCCACCCGCACCATTGTAGTATACTTGTGCCGCATCTCACCGCCCGATAGGCGGCTTTGGTGGATGACGGCCAAGATAACTCACCGGGCAGGAGGTTCGAGCAGTTGAGACTTTCGTGCTTACAAGAGAATTTGGCGAAAGGTTTATCGCTAGTGGCCAGGGCGGTGGCCACGAAAAGCACCGTGCCGGCCCTCAGCAACGTGTTGATAGCGACGGATGGTTCGCTCTTGAAACTGGCCGCCACCAACCTTGAGATTGGCGTAACTTGCTGGATCGGTGCCAAGATAGAGGAGGAGGGCGCCATCACGATCCCTGCCAGGCTCTTGACCGAATTCGTCAACTCCCTTCCCAACGACAGAGTCGAAATGGAGCTCAACGAGCGCACACGCAGCCTCAGCATCAGGTGTGCTCAGTTCCAGGCCAATTTGAAGGGCCTTGACGCCGAGGAGTTTCCGCCCATCCCTACCGTTAGCGACAGTGTGACGTCCGCCTTGGCGCCCCACCTGCTGAAGGAGGCCATCACGCAGGTCGTCTTCGCGGCGGCCGCCGACGACACCCGCCCGGTTCTAACCGGCGTCCTAGCCAGCTTCGACGACGATACTCTGACACTTGCCGCTGCCGACGGCTTCCGTCTCGCCGTCCGGAAGATCAACCTTGCCGCTGCTGTGGCTGAGCGACAGGACGTTATCCTCCCGTCGCGCGCGCTCCAGGAGTTGGCCCGCGTGCTCGACGACCAGGACGAGTCGGTCGAGATCACCGTGACGCCTAACAAGAGCCAGGTACTGTTCCATATGAAAAACGTCGACCTGGTCTCGCGACTGATCGAGGGGACGTTCCCAAACTATCATCAGATCATTCCGCAGAGGTACACCACGCGGGTACTGGTCAACACGGCCGAGTTTCTCAAGGCTGCCAAGATCGCTTCTTTCTTCGCCCGCGACGCTTCTAACATCGTCAAGCTGCAGGTCCTGCCCGGTGAGGAGATGACGCCTGGTAAGATGATGGTTACTGCCACCGCCGCCGAGATCGGCGATGCGGTTGGCGGCATCGACGTGGTCGTCGAGGGCGACAATGCGCAGATAGCCTTCAACGTGAAGTACCTGACCGAGGTACTGGGAGTCATCAGCGCTAATCAAGTCGGGCTGGAGATCACTAGCCCCTCCAGCCCGGGTGTCGTCCGGCCGGTAGGCGGCGATAGCTATACGCACGTGATTATGCCCATGCACACGACGAGATGAGGTTATCACTCCAAGGTAACTCGCAGCCAGCGAGGGGCCGCGTCTGTCATCGATCCCCTCTCCCCTTTTGCAAAAGGGAGAGGATGAGGTGATGGCGAGGTTGTTGTAGTCATAGCCCACTGGTATAATTTCCTCCAGTAGTTCGTCAATGTTGGGATGGAGGAGCGCGATGTACTGCAGCCACCTTTCCCTGACGAATTTCCGTAACTACGCCCGCCTGGAGTTGGAACTACCCACCGGCGCCACGGTCGTGGTTGGTCACAACGCCCAGGGCAAAAGCAACTTGCTCGAGGCCATCTACTTCCTGGCCACCTCCAAATCGTTCCGTGCCGGCAGCGACAGGGAAGTCATCAACTGGCTGGCGCCCGAAGAGGAGACGCCGTTTGCGCGACTAGTGGCGCGCGTTCAGCGCCAGCACGCCGCGGTGAGAATTGAGATTGTCCTCAAAGAGGAAGGGATGAAGGTCGGTGGGAGCAATGGCGTTGCGCCACCGGCCCTGGCAAAGAGGATCAAGGTCAACAACGTCTCACGTCGTGCAATCGACCTCGTGGGCCAGGTCAACGTGGTTATGTTCACGCCGCAGGACATTGGGCTGGTCCAGGGAGCACCGCAACTGCGTCGTCGCTACCTGGACGTTACCATTTCGCAGGTCGATTCCCACTACTGCCGCAGCCTAGCGCACTACAACCGAGTGCTTGTGCAGCGCAATCATCTGTTGCGCCAGATTCGTGACCGCCATGGCCTGCCCGACCAGTTGGTCTTCTGGGACGAGGAGCTTGTCGGCGCCGGCTCGTACATCGCTTTGCAGCGCCTGGAAACCGTTGCCGCGTTGAATGATCTTATTCAAGGCATCCATCGTAAGCTGACGGGGAGCCAGGAGCGTTTGCGCATCGGCTGCCACTTCAGTCTCGACTCGGCAGACGGCGGGGGAAGGCTTGAAGAGCTCGTCGCCGAAGCGCCGCGTGCTGCGAGCTCGCACGCGAAGCTGGAGGCAATCAAGGATGTTTTTGCCCGGCAGCTTAGGCACTCCCAGGGCCGCGAGATCCTCTGCGGTCTGTCTTTGACCGGTCCGCACAGGGATGATCTGGTGTTCATCGTCGACGACCGGGACATGAACGTGTATGGCTCTCGTGGCCAGCAGCGCACTGTGGCACTATCGCTGAAGCTGGCCGAGGCGGAGTTTATGCTCCAAAAGGCGGGTGAGCCGCCGATCCTGCTCCTGGACGACGTGATGTCCGAGCTCGATCCACCTAGGCGGCAGCACGTGCTGGCGACCGTGGACGCGAGCCATCAGGTGATCATTACTACCTCGGACCTCTATCAATTCGACCGCAGATTCCTGTCCGAGGCAAACCTGTTCCGCGTGGCGAACGGCTCAGTGGAGCACATGTGTCCCGAGGCCGAGGTCGGCATCCTTTAATCGAGATAATCCCGAGCCCAACTCAGCGGGTACGTCCCCCATCTCCGGACGGCCTGTGACATGGCCAGCAGCACCTCATCTGGCACCTGCCAGGGGATCTCGCCGTGGCCGTCGGAGAGGATGAACCCACCGCCGGGACCACCTTTGGCGATAGCGTTTTTCACGGCGGCTTCCGCCTGCGCCGGGCTCCAACGGCGCATTTCGATCCCGTTGAGGTTGCCCAAGACGGCGATCTTTCCCTTGCACGCTGCCTTCATCTGCGCCAAATCATCCAGGACGCAGGTGCTGGTAATGCCGACGCCCGTTTTGACGAGATCCTCCACCAGAGCCAAGTTCTGCGCCGAGCCGAAGTGCACCGCGATTGGGCCCTTGATCCTGGCAATAGCCCGACATGCGATCTGGAATCCGGTTTGCAGGTACACAGGTCTTGGCACGATGCTCGGAGAGGACACTGGATCAAAGTAGCCGATCGCCGTGGCGCCCGCATCCAACTGGGCATTTGCCCACTGCACACAGAACTCCTCGTTCACCTTCATCAGGTGCTGGAACAGGTCCGGGCGCTCATACATCAGCTCGATGTAACCCTCGAAACCAATCTGCATTACCGGCACAGAAAAGGGCGACATTACCACGCCGATAATCGGCACGTCGTTGCCGGCCCGCTCCTTCAGCATCTGAATGGCGTTCAAGACTTTCGCCAGGCAGAAGGATTCCTTTGCGTTCGGTGGCTCCAGGCTGGCGATGTCTTCAAGCTTTCGGATAATGGGAGCGCCCGCGTTGGGTGGACCATCGTCGCGAAAAATAGTCTCCCCGCCCCACGCCTCCACCTCGATAGAGGCATAGAAGAGGGCGTATAGGCAATCGTGTCCATACTTTGCGCGCATACGAAGCTGTCCCTCGACCACGGTTTCCGGCCTCGAGAAATAGTCCTCGATCGACAATCCCAGCTCTTTTGCTCCGTGCATTGTGACCAGCAAGAAGAACGGAACACGATCCGGCTCGGCATGTCCTAGCGTCGTCAGCACGCGTTGTAGAGGCGTGTAACCTTCTTGCATCACGACAATCCCCCAATCAAAATAGCGGTGGTGCATTTCAATAATATACTCAGTGCGCCCATAAATCAATCCCTTTTGGGCTGTTTGCCCACTTGCCTAATCCACTTTCTCTCTGCTATAATAGTATTCGTGCTAGACAGCCATGCTTGCGACGCGTCATCGATCGTGCGGTTGTTTCAACCGCTGGCAAAATGTTTTGCTCCTTGAGTGCCGTGGCCAGGTCAGTGGCCTGCACGCGGCAGAGGGACGGTTCCTGTGGCGGTGGCGGGCGCAGGTATCGTGAGTCGCTTTTGGGGCGCGACTCGGTTGAGGAGCGACGCACTACATATGTTAGAGGCGCAAGCCGCGACGGGCGAACCAATTGACCGAGGATACTGCCAGTGCTGCTCTGGATGCGCTGACACTGATAGGCCGTTGTCAGAGGGCTTGCAAGAAAGGCCCTCTTTTGCTTTTTCACATGGAATGGTTTATAATAAGCTGAAGCTGTCGCCTTGAGGAAGGTACGTGTGGACGAGAGTATCGTGGACGGGCAAAGCGTTCGACAACTGGACAGATCTGAGGAAAGCCCCGAAAGTTTCTCGGGCGTTCCTAGCTCCGACGGGGACCCTCGGACGGAGATGTCGGTCGTTTTGGCTGCAGATAGCCAAGCTGTTCAGGAAGGACCGGTGCAGGATACTGCTCCCGCGGTCAAGGTGATAGGGGACGATGCTGGCGGGGTCAGAGAAGCGACCGAATCGGGTGAGGCAAATGCTGCCTTGCCCGAATCTGGCCAGAGCCAAACCGTCATGCAAAACCTCATGCAGGATTTCGATCGCGTGTACCGCAACCCTCAGCGGGGCGATGTTCTCGAAGGCGTTGTTGTGCGCATCGACAAGGATGGCATCTTGGTCGACATAGGCACCAAGTCCGAGGGTATTATCGCTGGGAACGAGGTACAGAACCTCGGCCCTGAAGCCCTCGAAGAGATCAAGGTGGGCGACGAGTTGCTCGTGTACGTAGTGCAACCCGAGAACCAGAATGGCCACGTCGTCCTGTCGCTGACGCGCGCCCGCGCGGAGAAGGGATGGCGAATCGTTCAGAAGCAGTTCGACGACGGTGAGAGCGTCCAGGCGGAGGTGATAGACTTCAATCGCGGCGGGCTCATCGTCAATATCGACGGCATCAGGGGCTTCGTTCCTGTCTCGCAGGTCGTCGGATTACGCCGCGATGGCGCAGGCGAGGGCGAGATCGAGCAGAAAATGGCCGCGATGGTGGGACGTCGGCTTCATCTGAAGGTCATCGAGGTCAATCGCAGCCGCAACAGGTTGATTCTTTCAGAGCGTGGCGCTGTGCAGGCAATGCGCGCTCAGCGCAAGGACCAGTTGCTGACCGAGTTGCAGGAAGGCGAGATTCGCCACGGTAGGGTTACGAGCATCTGCGACTTCGGCGCCTTCGTCGACCTGGGAGGCGCGGATGGTCTTGTCCATTTGTCCGAGCTGTCCTGGAGTCAGGTCTCTCATCCTAGCGAGGTCGTGCAAGTGGGCGGCGAAGTCGACGTTTTCGTGCTGGGCGTCGACCGCGAAAAGAAGAAGATTGCGCTGAGCCTGCGCCGTAGTCAACCTGGGCCTTGGACCAGGATTGCCGAGAAATACAAAGTGGGCGACCTGGTTACCGGTACGGTCACCAAGCTGGCTAGCTTTGGCGCCTTTGCTAGAATAGAAGACGGCGTCGAGGGTCTTATCCACGTGAGCGAGCTCGCCGAGGGTCGTGTCCCGCACCCTCGCAATGTGGTTAAGGAAGGGGACAACCTGACGCTTCGTGTTATTCGCATCGATCCCAGTAAGCGCCGTTTGGGACTCAGCCTCAAACAGGCTCAATATCACGAGACAGACGTGGTCTCGCCTGAGGATGCTGGGGACGTCGGCGCTGCCGAGGAATCTTCTCCCAGAGGCGCTGGCGCGGGTGCTATGAGCGACGGCTATTAGTTTTTTGCCGGGTTGCGAGGCTCCACGATACGGTCAGGCAGCGGTGGGGCATACTACCGGCCATAGGCAGGATGATCTCGGTCGTAGACCATAGGATTAGAAAAAGACTGTCAAAACGGGTAGTTCCCAAGCCCTTGCTTTTAGTGGTACACTTTGTGCAAGAAGGAACAGTGGGAAGCGGGTGTGCGACCTAGAGGGGGTTTCAGTTGCCAGACAGATTCGACAAGTTCACCGAAAGAGCACGCAAAGTTCTGACCCTGGCCCAGGAAGAGGCCCAACGCTTCAACCATAACTACATAGGAACCGAGCACCTGCTGCTGGGGCTTGTCCGCGAAGGCGAGGGCGTTGCGGCTAAGGTGCTGGCCAATATGGGGGTCGAGCTCAACAAGGTCAGGTCGGCTGTCGAATTTATCATCGGCCGCGGCGACCGCGTGGTGATGGGTGAGATTGGCTTGACTCCGCGTGCCAAGAAGGTCATCGAGCTGGCTGTCGACGAGGCTCGGCGCCTCAACCACCACTACATCGGCACGGAGCACCTCCTCTTGGGCCTGGTTCGCGAAGGCGAGGGCATTGCCGCCGGCGTGTTGGAAAGCCTGGGTGTGAGCCTGGACAAGGTGCGAGCGCAGGTAATTCACGTCCTTAGCCAAAGCTCCACTTATTCGGAGCGGGAGGCAAGGCAAACGACCCGCACGCCGACCATCGATCAAATGGGCATGGACCTCACCGCCGCGGCCCGGGCAAGCAAGCTGGATCCCGTCATCGGCCGGCAAAAGGAGATCGAGCGCGTAATCCAGATACTGTCGCGTCGCACAAAGAACAATCCGGCGCTCATCGGCGAGCCGGGCGTCGGCAAGACCGCCATTGTCGAGGGCCTGGCGCAGAAGATTGTGGCCGGCGACGTGCCCGAGACGCTCCTGGGCAAGCGATTGCTAACGCTGGATATCGGCTCCCTAGTGGCCGGCACGAAGTACCGGGGCGAATTCGAGGAACGCCTTAAGAAGATAATCGAGGAGATCCGTGGCGCGGCCAACTGTATAATGTTCATCGACGAGCTTCATACGCTCGTCGGCGCGGGTGCTGCAGAAGGTGCGGTAGACGCTGCCAACATCCTCAAGCCATCGCTTGCTCGCGGCGAGCTACAGTGTATCGGCGCCACGACGCTCGACGAGTACCGCAAATACATCGAGCGCGATGCCGCTCTGGAGCGGCGGTTCCAGCCTGTGGTGGTCAAAGAGCCCAGTGTCGAGGAGACCATCGAGATTCTTCGCGGCGTCAAGGAGAGATACGAGTCGCATCACCGCCTCGAGATCTCCGATGAGGCGCTCAAAGCGGCGGCCGAGCTTGCTGCCAGGTACATTACCGATCGATTCCTACCTGATAAGGCCATCGACCTGGTCGATGAGGCAGCCTCGCGCGTCAGACTGCAGAAGTCCGCCGCACCGCCGACGCTCAAGGAGGCCATGCGTGGTCTTGAAGCCGTTCAGCGCGAGAAAGAGGCCGCTATCGCCGCGCAGCAGTATGAGCTGGCGGCCGAGCTGCGAGATCGCGAAGTAAAGCTGCGTGAGAAGATCGAAAACCTCGAGGCCGGCTGGCACGACGTACAGGCGGCAGAGAAGCCCGTGGTGACCGAGGAGCACATCGCCGAGGTGACTTCTATGTGGACAGGCATCCCGGTGATGAGGATCGCGCGGGACGAATCGGTCAAGCTCTTGCAGATGGAAGGTGCTCTACACAAGCGGATTGTGGGCCAGGACGAGGCTATCAAAACGATTTCAAGAGCGGTACGTCGCGCGCGCGCGGGGCTCAAGGATCCGCGGCGGCCGATTGGATCGTTCATTTTCCTGGGGCCGACGGGTGTGGGCAAGACGGAGCTGGTGAAGGCGCTGGCCGAGTTTATGTTCGGCAGCGAGGACTCGATGATTAAGATCGACATGTCCGAGTTTATGGAGAGGCACTCCGTCGCGCGTCTCGTCGGCGCGCCCCCAGGATACATAGGCTACGAGGAAGGCGGGCAACTGACCGAGTCCGTGCGCCGCAAGTCCTACTCGGTGATCCTGCTGGACGAGATCGAGAAAGCCCATCCCGAGGTCTTCAACATGCTCCTTCAGATAATGGAGGACGGGCAACTGACCGACGCAAAGGGACGGCGCGTCGATTTCCGCAACACCATCATAATTATGACCTCGAATGTAGGTGCTGAGCTGCTCAAGCGAGATACGAGCCTTGGCTTTTCCGTCCGGCAGGACGAGATAAAGACGGCTCAAGCGGCCTACGAGAAGATGAAGGAAAAGGTCCTGAACGAGATGAAGAACACGTTCCGGCCAGAATTCCTCAACAGGATCGACGCCACGGTCGTGTTCCGCGCCCTCACGATGGCCGAGATTCGTGAAATCGTGGACCTGATGCTCCGGCGGGTTCGCTCGCAACTCACCGAGCAGCAGATCAAGCTTGAGATGACCGATGAAGCGAAGAATTTCTTGGTCGGCAAGGGTTACGACCAGACTTTTGGTGCGCGCCCGCTGCGCCGTACCATTCAGAGCCTTATCGAAGATTCCCTCGCAGAGGCCCTTCTTGAAGGGCGCTTCCCACCTGGCTCGACGGTAATCGTCGACGTCGAGGATGGCGAGCTCAAGATGACGAGCCAGGAACTTGTCGAAGTGGGAGCCGCAGGTAGTTCCAACTAAGGCGCTGTCGCTGTTGTAGGAGCTTGCTTGTAGCTGTCTAAGGTCTGACCCTCACCCTAACCCTCTCCCAAAGGGAGAGGGGACAGGACGTTCGCCCTACGAAAGGGCTGTCGCTTTGCCCCCGCTGGTGTATTTGCTGTACAATACCTCCGCGAGCCACCAGGCTCTGCCTAGAATGGTCGAGGTCACCAATGGCGAAAAGCCGTGCCAAAACGCTGTACGTCTGCCAACAGTGCGGTGCCGATAGCCCGAAATGGCTGGGCAGGTGTCCGGCCTGTAATGCGTGGAATAGCCTGGTCGAGACGGTGGAACCGTCGGCTCGCTCTTCCAGCCCGCTCTCCAGCACTGGAGCCGAGCCCGAGCCAATCTCGATCCTGTCCGCCAATCATTTTGAGCGCATTCGAGTGCCGATCGAGGAGCTGAGCAGGGTTCTGGGCGGCGGGATTGTCCCCGGCTCCCTGGTGCTGATCGGCGGCGATCCCGGCATCGGCAAGTCCACTCTTCTGTTGCAGGTATCAGGGCTACTGGCCGAGCAGTGTGGCCCCGTCCTCTACTGCTCCGGCGAGGAATCGGCTCAACAGATTAGAATGAGGGCCGATCGGCTGGGCACGCTTTCCGACCGGCTACTTGTCCTCCCAGAGACGAACCTGGGCAGCATAATCCAGCGCATCGAGAGGCTCAATCCTGCTCTGGCTGTCATCGACTCCATCCAGACTGTCTACCTCGACGAACTCAGTTCCGCCGCGGGCAGCGTTGGACAGCTTCGCGAGTGTACAATGGCGTTGATGCGCCTGGCCAAATCATCGCACATTCCCATCTTTTTGGTGGGACATGTAACCAAGGAGGGCGCCATAGCCGGGCCGCGCGTGCTGGAGCACATCGTCGATGCCGTGCTCTATCTGGAAGGAGAGCGGTTCCACACCTATCGCCTGCTCAGGGGCGTCAAGAACCGGTTCGGGTCCACCAATGAGATTGGCGTCTTCGAGATGAGCGCCGAGGGCCTGGTCGAAGTAACGAATCCGTCGCAGGTCTTCCTGTCCGAGCGCTTTGCGGCCAGCCCTGGCTCGACGGTGGTGGTTACGGTCGAAGGTACGCGCCCTCTGCTAGTGGAGGTTCAAGCGCTGAGCACCACCACCGCCTTCGGCCTCCCTCGCCGTGTGGCCAACGGCATTGACTACAGCAGGCTCTTGATGCTCGCCGCCGTGCTTACCAAGCGCATTGGCCTGTCTCTCGGCAATCAGGACATCTACGTGAACATCGTCGGCGGCATCAAGATCACCGAGCCGGCCGTCGACCTTGGGGTGGCGCTCGCCATCGCCTCAAGCTTCAAAGACGTTCAGGTCGCCCCCGATCTGGCGGCCATCGGTGAAATTGGCCTCTCCGGAGAGCTCAGACGGATAACCCAGCTAGAGAAAAGGCTCACGGAAGCGGCCAAGCTGGGTTTCAAGCGATGTGTCGTACCCAGGTCTGTCGACGACGTCCGGCTGGCCAAAGCGATCGGCATCGAGAGCGTCGGCGTGTCATCCGTTCAGGAAGCTCTCGAACACGCCTTGGTCTTGTAGCAGGCGATCGCTATCGTTGGCTCTCTTTCGAAACCACGGGCAGGTTAAGCCGATACGTCCCGACCGCGCCAGTTGTGTACTGGACCACGTAGGGCACCTCAAGAACGCCGGGTGCCGTGCTTGGACCTACCATTACGACGCCGCTCCAAGTGCCGGTCGTGAATGCTCGCGAGAAGTTGACGTCGAAGCTGAGCGGCGTATTCGCGCTGACGGGGCCGGCGGGTGCTCCCACGACAGCGAGGTCAGTACCCTGTTTCACGTCCATGGTCAGATCGAAGGTTCCCGTCCCGCCGGGCACTCCCCATCCATGCACCAGAATCCAGTACCGCCCGTCGGCAGGCAATCTCATTGCTACGCGCTCCGCTGCAGAGGCCGTCGTGGAGGCGCCTAGCAGTTGGTCCGCTGTGGTGCATTCCAGCACGCCGTCTCCGTCGTCTCGCAAGACATACAGATCTATGTCCAGGCCGTTGACAGAACTGGTGGTACTGATTACCATCGTGCCGGCGTTGACGAGGTTGATGGAGGTCTGGAAACTGGCCGTGCAGTAGTTGGCGGGGTCGTCCTGGGAGATCGACAGGACGTTGCGCAGAAGGGGCTGGGAAAGGCCGTAGGCCTTGACAACAATGCCCTCGCCAATATCGGCTGACGACACGAAAGTTATTCGCCGACCGCCAGTGTTGGAGGTGGTGTTCAGCTCGACTTGTCCAGGCGTCGTGCGCACCTCGTAGGCTTTGCCGACGATGGGCTCCGCAAGCTCTGAGCCCGCGTTGAGCACATTGTGCAACGCCAGAAGGCCAAGGCCATCCCTGATTGGCGCGCCCACAACCTCGCGAGGTCCGCCTGTAGCCGTGTCGAAGCGGAATCTGCCCGCGTCGATGTAGGCGTCGTTGCTCCCTCCGACCAGTTCAAGACTCTGCGGGCCAAAGAAGCTCGTGTCAGTATATGGCGCCGTGGCCGGGGTCGTACCCAGAATCCACGTGTCGACGTCTGTGGGCGCCGTGCCCCATTGCGTGTCGACGACCATCGCTTTACCGGGACCTGCCGTTCCGCTCTGCACGTCGAAGTAGAAGAGCTTCCAATCGCCGGCCTCATAGCGCCAACTCCAGTCGAAGCCTCCGAGAAGGTGGCCGTTATCGTATGGCTGGTTGCCAGTCGGCTCTGACAGCGATGTGGCGCCCAGGCTGAAGGTTGGCGAGTTAGCCGCCACGTGGACGACCACCGGTACGAGTTGCTTGTGCGGGCCGTGGGTCACTTCGATGGCGCCCTCGTATACCCCCGGCCTGGTATTGGGGGGCACCGAAACAGTCGCATTGAAGGTGGCCTCCCCTCTTGCCGGAACCGAGAGGCTGCTGGGGGATGTGGTCAGCCAACTCCAGTCGGTTTTGCGATAAAGGGTGATGCGAACCTGGAGCGAAACGGCATCGGGCCCCGCCGTTTGCTCGTCGCTGGACACGGATCCACGCCGCTGAAGGGCAAGGAAAACGCCGCTGTGCTTGCGGGAGAGGCTGTCGCGCCCAACGCTGGCCTCCAAATAGGTGCCGCTCGGGTAACCATAGGTGAAACGGTTGTACTCGCCGGTCTGTATCTCACCCGCGTCGACTAGGCCATTGCCGTTTGTGTCGTTCCACAGCTTGCCATCGCCGTTGATGTCGGTCCAGTCGTAGAAAAGCACTCGCCACCGGTCATTCTTATCGAAAAGGTAGTTGCCGTTGCTGTCCAGCACGCTGTACGGGAGAACCACCTGGGCACGCACCAGGTCGGGATCGTATGCCGCAATCAGGGGGGTGATATCGCTTATCCAGGTGGGTCGCGTGAAGGGTGGCGGGGTCGAGGAGCCGAAGGATTGGGTGAAAGAAAACTCGCCTGCTTTCCCCAAGACCTTTTCGGAAACGTTGACCGCGAAGGTGCTGGTATAGGTGTTGCGAACTGTGAAGGTCTTTGATGTCGAACCACCGGCAACTACCGTGGATGGGAAGGCCGGGTACTCTGTACCTCGGTAGCTCCCGGCAGTCCACTGCGCAGGCGCTACCCAGTAGCCGTAGCCGGTTCCAGCGGCGATGTCGGTGGCACGGTTGGCGTCCACGTTGCCGGAGCCCTGTGCCAGGACATCGTAGCCCAGGTCGCGCCCGCCATTGAAGAAGATCGCCCTTGCCTCCTCCCAGGTGGGCCATCGACCGTTAGATGTCTTGAAGGCTTGATAGACCAGTGCCAGGTTGCCTGCCGCAACCGGTGTCGCCATCGACGTACCCCCGAACGAGTCATACGCGGCTTGCCCGTTGCCAAGGTAGATGTTGAGCGGATTGGCCCCGGTGCCCCAGGCTCCAACCGCGACGATATCCGGAGCGATGTCGCCTAGGGCGCCTGGCCCCCGATTGGACCAGGGCTGGACGTCGCCCCAGGTGAACTGTGACGGAAGGACTGGCTCGAAGCTCTCCAGGCTGCCGTATGAAGTGCTGGCGCCCACGTCGATTATGGTTCCTCCATCCGGCGCAGTCACCGTTCCATAGCCCGGGCCCCCGTTTCCTGTCGCGACGAGGAAACTGGCGTTCGGCGCATAGTAGCGGTTCAGATACTGAGCAAAGCGGGAGAGCACCTCCCAGCCGTCTTCGACAGCATCGCTGACGCCCCACGAGTTGCTGATAATCTGCGCTTCGTCGCCGCTGTTTGGGATGCCGTCAAATCCTAGCGCGGCCAACCACCAGGCATCGAATGGCAGGACGAAGCCATTCTGGAAGGCAGCTATTTTCGCATCGGGCGCCATGCCTGCTAGCACCGGGCCTCCGACGCCACCCACAGCGCCAGCGCCAGCGAAGTTCCCGTTGACGGGCCCTAGGCCTCTTGGATCAGTGATGACGCCCTGGGCCGCGATGTCGCCCGCCACGTTGGTGCCGTGGCTTTGCTCGTCGCCCACAAACGACAGTAATCGTCCGGCTGCGGGGATGGACGCGCCAGTGTAGAGGGCACTTGTGCCGGGCGGCGTGTTGATCCCATCCGCGATCCAGGTGAGCATACCGGCCGATATGTCCCATACCCCGTCGGTGCCGCGGCTCCCGGCGGCATCGTAGAGATCCGCGCCCGCGGTCTCATCTCCTTTTGCCATCGGCTTATCGTCTCTGAAGTCCTGGTTGAAGTTTACGTCCACGTAGACCGTGTCGTATGCGCCAGGGGTGTGCTCGTCCGAGAGCAAGACCGCTGGGGGCGCGATGGCCGTCGCCGCGTAGCCGAGACCCAGGTAGTAACCGGCAACCACCAGGAAGAAGTCCGGCTGCACCGTGTAGTAGTAGTTGTGGCTCTTAGATGTGTCGCGCCAGGTGAAGGGCAGCACCACAGAGGGCCAGGGCCACCCAGCGTCGACGCCAAAGTCGATTTTCAAGCTGGCCGTGCAGGTAGATCCATTGCAACTGGCTCCTGTGACGGGGAGAGTATGAGCGTACCAGGTGAAGGTCGCGTAATCCCAGAACGTATCCGGCCCGATGCTGATCCGAGGATCAAAAGCGTAGAACAGGCCTGAAAGCGTATTGTAGGCGAAAGGCCATCCCGCATAGGGTCCGGATGGTACGCGCGCCTGCGTGCCCCTCAGGTCCGGATGGGCAAAGTCGACTCCAGTGTCTATCACGGCGGCGATCACACCGGAGCCCGTGAAACCCTTTGCCCAGGCCGACGAGCTGCCATGAATGTCCCTTGCCTTAACTGTGTCAGGTAAGACATCGTGCGAGGCCGACGCCTCGGTGGGCGTGCCATCACGCGGTAGTCGGCCCGGCTTTTGTTCCAGCAGCAAGCTCCTCAGGGCCTCTTTGCCTCCGCTGCGCGCTGTATCGCGCAGGCTCTGGGGCGTCGTCACGGGAGACTGCCGAAGCTCTTCGAGGCCCGGAGCGGGCATAGGTCGGTAGGTTTGCACAGACGTGACGGAAAGCACCCCATCCAGCGCCGCCAGCTTCAACAAGCTCGCGCCGGGTATTTCCCCGGTGACCCACTGGATTTCTCCCACCGGCTTGCGCGGCACGCTATTCTTCAAGTAGGGTTGCCACGGCGTGTCCGCGCGCATCAGGACGATGACCTGCAACGGTTGCGAAGAGCGAGCGCTTGCGGGCCCGCGCAGCTCGGGGCTCAGTTTTCGCACCGCCGCGTCGGATGCCGTTTTGACGGCTGGCGTTGGAGGCTGGGGGTGAGGTAGCGCAACAGGCCCGGTTGCTAGCAGGCTCTGGTCGGTGGACGATGAACCCGAAGCGGGAGCGGTCGGAGAAAGAGGTGACGATAAGGTGAAGATCAGTGTCGCCGCTAAAGCGACTGGGGCAAGTGAGTGCCATCGGATATTCATCAAGCTCTCCTTACTCGGAATTCAACTCGGCCTGGCGCCCGGTTGAGGCACCCCGGCCAGTGTGTCTCACCACGACTAGAAGCCAAAGAGGCGCCCACAATCTGGGCGCCTCTCTAGGGCCTCTCCCCCTCAGTCCACTCGCCAGCCCCAAAAATACCGGCCGACTGTAGCGCATCGCTGCTCACCCGATACATACGACGCGGTATGTCGCGGCCTACCCGTGCGAGGCTTGGAATAGCGGGTTGCTTATTCTTATGCTAGCACCTGGCTTAACCTTGGTCAACACGCCGGCACCTCAATCGACCCCTCAAACGGACCTTTTTGCCACTCCACGCTAAATCTCTAACCCAATCCTTACCGCTCCTGCACCGTGAGGGCTCGTGCGAATGATGTGAACGGCAATGCAGCGCTCAGGTATGGCCTCGATCCGGGCAGTCTTTGATGTGGTGTCGCTGCGGAATCGTGAATGTCGAGTTCGTGCTGGAGCGCGCTTCGTTTGGATTCGAACCTGACGATGCTTGACAGCAAATGTTACAGCGTATAGACTTCGTACTACTATCGAGAGAATGGCGATGGTGGCTTAGCTCTTTTTCGGCAGAGGCTGCCGATCCAGTCCTCAATGGATTGCTTAGGGGAGGAACAACCAGTGGATGAGCCGAGACGAATTGGGCCGCGAGAGGGCGGGCAAGCAATGGCAGGCCAGACCAAGCTAGCAATCATCGGATTTGTAGTATTCGTGGCACTGATCGTGTCTGGTCGCCTAGGCGGCCTTTATGTGGACTGGCTGTGGTTTCAAAGCGTGGGCTTGCAGGCCGTTTTTGCTACCCGTTTTGTAGCTCAGATCACTCTGTTTGTAGTGGCGGCTTTGGCGTTTTTCGCGATCTTCATCGCCAATGTGGTGATAGCCCTACGTCTTGCCTCCCGCTACGACGCCTACGTGGATTCTATGCCCTGGTCTCAGGCTCGTCAGATAAACCTCCTGCTCAGGCTTGGATCGATCGGCGCGGGTATTCTTCTGGCCTTCCTGGTGGCATCAAGAATAGCCTCTTCGTGGGAGGTTGTGCTTCGTTTCTTGAATCCAACCTCCTTCGGTGTGGCGGACCCACTGTTTGGCCGCGACCTCAGCTTCTTTGTGTTCATTCTGCCGATGTACGGACTACTTGAGGGATGGTACCTGGCTACGATTCTCCTCACGCTCCTTGGCTGTCTTGCTGTTTATGCGGTTAGGTTCCTGCTGCCGCAGGTTTCGTTCACCGAGGGGGCGATGGAAAGCCAGGTGCAAAACCTCAAGCTCAACCTGGATTTCGGGCCGGGCATCAAGGCTCACCTGTCAGTTCTTGTCGCGCTGCTAGCTTTGGGCTTTGCCTGGCAGGGTTGGCTGGGCATTTACGAACTGGTGTACTCGCCCACTGGACTCGTGTTCGGCGCCGGATACGCCGATGCTAATGCTCGCTTACCGGTCATGTGGCTCCTCGTTGGCATCGCCGTGCTATTCGCCATCCTTGTGCTGGTAAACATCGGCCGCCGGGGCTACGGGCTTGTGGCCTACGCTTTGGCTGCCTGGATTGGTATTGCGATCCTGGGTGGAGCCATCTACCCAGGCATAGTCCAGCGCCTCCAGGTCTTGCCAAGCGAGCTGGACAAGGAGCGACCATACATTGAGAACAACGTGAATCTGACAAGTCAGGCGTACGCGCTGGATCGCATCAACGAGGTAGACTATCCCGCCGAGGACGCTGTAACAGCGGGGGAGGTCGACGGCAACCCTGCCACGATCAAGAACATCAGGCTATGGGACCCCGAGCCACTGCTGAACACTTACAACCAGATCCAAAGTATCAGATTGTATTACGACTTTGTCGACGTCGATGTGGACCGGTATGTGATCGACGGAGAATATCGGCAGGTGATGCTGGCTGCCCGCGAGCTATCGCCAGGTAAGTTGGCAAGCCAAGCCCAAACGTGGGTAAACCGGCGACTTCAGTTCACGCACGGCTATGGCGTTGCAATGAGCCCGGTCAACGAGGTTACTCCAGAGGGATTGCCAGAGCTGTTCGTCCAAGACGTTCCTCCGCGAGGCAAGCTATCGCTGGCCCGTCCCGAGATATACTACGGCGAAAACACAAATGACCAGGTGATCGTCAAGACGACGACACCGGAGTTTGATTATCCCAAGGGCGACGACAACGTCTACGTGGAATACCAGGGTAACTCAGGCGTGGCCCTGGGCTCGCTGCTTCGGCGCTTGCTCTTTGCCTGGCAGTTTGGCGACGTGAACATACTTTTCTCCGGATCTATCACTTCCGAAAGCATGATTTTGTACAATCGCAACATCAAAGAGCGGGCAAAGATGGTCGCTCCATTTCTATCATACGATCGCGATCCGTACATCGTGGTAGCGGACGATCATCTCTACTGGGTTCTCGATGCCTATACTCAGACCGATCGCTACCCGTACTCCCAGCCGGTCAGTCTGGGCAGGGGAATCAAAGTCAACTACCTGCGCAACAGCGTAAAAGTGGTGATAGACGCTTACGAGGGCGACATGAGGTTCTACTTGGCCGATTCCTCGGACCCGATCATCCATACCTACGCTGCCATTTTCCCTGGCCTTTTCGTGCCGCTTGAGGAAATGCCCCAGGCGTTGCGATCTCATCTGAGGTATCCCCAGGACCTTTTCAATGTCCAAGCGGAACTTTACCGCACCTATCACATGAGGGACGCGCGGGTGTTCTACAACAAGGAGGATTTGTGGAACATTCCGAACGAGGTTTATCTGGACAAGCCGGTGCCTATGCAGCCCTACTATGTGATCATGCGGTTACCGGGTGAGGAGCGCGAAGAGTTTGCGTTGATCCTACCGTACACGCCTCCAAACAAGAACAACATGATCACGTGGCTTGCCGCCCGCTCTGATGGAGATGCATACGGCAAGCTGGTAGCTTACAAGTATCCCAAGGACAAGCTCATCTATGGGCCGATGCAAATCGAAGCGCGTATCGACCAGGATCCGCGCATTTCCGAGCAGTTGACGCTATGGAATCAGGCCGGCTCACGTGTTATGCGCGGCAACATGATAGTGATTCCTATCGGCAAGTCCAATCTGTATGTCGAGCCGATCTATTTGCAGTCTGAGCAGACCCAGTTGCCCGAAATGAAGCGCGTGGTGCTGGCCACTGGCAACAGGGTGATTATGGAGCCGACCGTCGACATCGGCCTCAGACGCCTTTTCCCAACAAGAGCCGCGCCAGCAGCCCCACCGGTGGCTGCCGGGGCGCCAGCGGCGGCACCAGCACCCGGAGTCGGGCCCGCGACTGGGGTAACGCCTCCACCTGAAAAGAAGCTGAGCGATGCTGCCAAGTCATTGCTCGACCGCTACCTCAAGTTGCAGGAGGATATGAAGGCGATGGAAAGCGACCTGAGACGCTTGCTGGAGGCGGCCGAGAGCGGGAGGTAGGCTACGCCTCCGGGCGACGGCCGGCCTGCGCAAGTGTCGCCTGAGTCAGAGTGGTAGCCCTATGCAAACGCTATCACGCACTGTTGCCATCGACCCGATTGGCAGCGTCCACTCGCCCAGCCCCTCCCTGTGGATCTCAAGCAGGCAGCCTCTGACGTCGCTCTGGAACTCGGGCTAGAGGGTGACTGGCTCAATAGCGGCCCGACAAACATGATCGAAAGCGGACTGCCGGAAGGATTCAAGATGCGGGTCGAAACGCTGACCTACCGCGGTCTCGTGTTGCACGTCGCTAGCCGGCTCGACCACATCCACCTGAAGCTGTGGGCGGCCGTCGATCAATGGCCCAGCCGAGGAAAGCACGTCGATGACCTGCGTCGCCTCGCTCCGACCCGGGGGGAGTTACTGGATGCTGCGCGCTGGGTACGGACCCAGGATGTCGGTCCCGAGTTTCCGAGAATGGTCGCGGAAGTGCTACTAGCCTTTGGAATTCAAGATGAGCAGGAACATATCTAGTCCAAGCAAGCCGCGAGAGGAACTCCTGGAGCAGGTGATCGACCTGGCTTGGAGTCTCTGGGCGGAGATGGGTGTCCCCGGCTGGGTCCGCCGTCACCAAGACTGGGCGCTCGACCCGGAGCCACTGATGCTATTCACCGCACTACTTGGGGATAGCGACCCACGGCTGAGGGACGAGTGCATCCGCTGGTGCGTGCGGAATGCCAGCTATATCTCCAGCACGCGTCTCAAGAATCTTCTCCGAACCGCTTCGCCAGCGCTCCAGGAGCGCTGGGGCCCATTTGCCGCGGCCGTGAATGTGCTGGGGGGCTTCACCTGGCCCAATGCCACAGAGCCTCAGCCAGTGGGACGTTCGTTAAGAGAAGAACGCCAGGAATACAGCCTCGACGACTTCCGAAGACCCGCGCTTATCAGCCTCCGACTACGTAGTACTATGGGCGTCGGTGCGCGATCGGAGATCCTCCTTTATTTCGTTGCCAGGCCTGGTGTGCGTGGCACAGCGGCGGACCTGTCGGAGGTTGCGCACTACTCCAAGCGCAACGTGGAGAAGGAACTGGAAGCGCTGCGAAAGGCAGGGATGCTCGGCGTCGAACGTAGACGCAACAGGCTTGAGCACTTCGTCTCCCAGCCGGAGAGCCTTCTTCTCTTTGCCGCTCCACGCCCCTCGTTTTTCCCTCGCTGGGATGCGATCTTCGTGGTGCTGGGCGCGCTCTTGGAGTACGAGGAGAGGGTGATCGCGATGGACCGCGCCGTCGCGGCCGTCGAGGCGCGTCGCCTTTTGCGGGAGGTAGCGAGCGCGGTGCGGCAGGCCAACTTGCCAGCCCCTCCCGGCGAAGTCGCGGGGCGCACGGTCCCCGTGTCACTGCTGCAATGGGGTGGGCACATCGTAGATGCACTTGCACGAGGTGATGCCAGCCCACTCGGTTGGGCCGCCGTCGAGCCGATCGCGGTACAGGATAGGCGCACGTCCCGCACGGGAGGAGTGCAAAGCGTCGTTTCTCCACTCCTGGCCACGGCGACCGATCTTGCCGTGTGGGCCGACACGCGAGCGGCTCAGGAGCGAATGCCTGAACTGGTCCGCTGGCTTATCCTTGCGACTGCGAACGGTCTCACACGTGTAAGCATGCCCGCCGGCGATTCGATCCAGCACGGTGGGTACGACGGCGTCGTGGAAAACGAGCTGGCGACCCCGTTCGTGCCGGCGGGGCAGTCTGTGTGGGAAATTGGCGCGAGTATCGACGTCAAGGGCAAGGCGGACAGCGATTACGAAAAGCGGTCAGGTGATCCAAGGGGAGTAGCCCCATCCGAAACGACGTTCGTATTCGTCACTCCACGTCGGTGGGCATCAAAGCGCATCTGGGAGAACGGGCGAAAGCGAGAGGGGCTGTGGCGCGACATCCGTGCGCTCGATGCCGACGATCTGGAGACCTGGCTAGGTCTCGCGCCTGCAACGCATTCCTGGTTGTCTGCTCTGCTGGGCAAGAGTTGGGGGTCGGTTCAGGACCTGCAGAGCTTTTGGACAGACTGGCGTGAGGCAACCGATCCGCCTCTCTCAGCCGAGGTGGTACTCGCAGGGCGGGACAAGGCCAAAGACGAACTCCGCAAGCGGATCGAGGGGCCGTCTGTCATAGAGAGGGTGCAGGGCGAATCTGCAGACGAAGCGCTCGCCTTTATTGCTGCTACCATGCAGGGGATGGATCGGGCGGATGTGCTACTTGCCCGATCACTCGTGATTAGCGATACGTCCGGCTGGAACTGGGCAGCCAACTCTGCCACTCCCGTTATCCTCATTCCTCGGTTCGCTGATCCGAAGACCGCGCACGCGATCCGAAATGGCCATAGAGTCCTGATTCCAGTCGGACGGGAGGAGGGAACACCGGACGACCTCGTGCTTCCCCGCCTCCGCCGCGATGCCCTCAAAGCGGCGCTGCTGACTATGGGGGTGGCAGAAGAAGTGGCGGGCGATCTGGCGGCGCGGGGACGTGCCAGCCTCACGTCACTACGACGAATCCTCGCGTTCGACAAAGGCAAGGAACGGCCTGCGTGGGCGCACCGCGTGGAGGCGCCGGCCCTCATACCAGCCCTCTTAGCCGGTGCCTGGGACGAGACGAAGCCCGGCGATCAAGAGGTGATCTCCTCGCTCGCTGATCGGCCTTACCAGGACGTGGAACGCAGCCTGGTCCGCTGGGCAGGGGCCTCCGATCCGCCGGTACGCAAAGTGGGAACAAACTGGTTCCTCGCTTCAAAGGAGGACGCCTGGCATCTGCTCTCTGCCCAACTGACGCCTAGTGACCTGTCGCGATTCCGCGAAGCGCTGCTTCGCGCGTTGGGGATGCCCGATCCAGCGTTCGACCTGCCCCCTGAGGAGCGCTGGAAGGCGAACGTGCTTGGCCACGAGCATCCGCTTTCGCCGTATCTGCGCGAAGGCCTTGTGGATACGCTTGCCATAATGGGCGCCAGGAGCGGCGAAACTACCTTCTTGACTGGCCATACGGGACAGTGGCACGCAGATGTTATCACGCACGATCTCCTGGACCTGGCGAACGCCGACGAAAGTGGCAGATTGTGGGCCTATCTCTCAGGTGTGCTTCCCCTCCTGGCGGAGGCGGCACCTGAGCCGTTCTTGCGCGCGATCGAGTTTGCCCTTTCTCGCGATCCTTCGCCCCTTCTGACGCTTTTCGCGGATGCCGATCCAACGGAACTCATATTCGCGTCCTCCCCTCACACGGGGCTGCTGTGGGCACTGGAAACCTTGGGCTGGTCGGCCGAATTCCTCGTCCCTTCGACACGACACCTCGCTGCCCTTAGCCGACTCGATCCAGGCGGCAAGCTGGCCAATCGTCCATCAACCAGCCTTCGATCCGTTTTCCTTATTTGGTATCCGCAGACGTCAACTCCCCTTGGGTCCCGCCTTGCCGCCCTCGACGTTCTGCGCCAAAAAGAGCCAGATGTCGCTTGGCAGCTAATGCTGGCGATCTTGCCAAAGAGACACGACCTTGCAATGCCGTCGCATGAGCCGCGTTGGCGAGACTGGAAGGACGCGCGAGATGAGCGTGTCCCGTTCGAGGAGTATCACCAGGCGGTAGAGGCTGTGTTCGTGCGTCTGCTACGTGACGTTGGCGTTGACGGCAAACGATGGAGCGCCCTTATTGGAGCGCTCAGCGACCTACCGTGGGAGCAGGTGGTCACTGTGTTGGAGAACACTTCATCTGGGGACTTCAGTGAAGAGGGTCGGACGATAGTTTGGGGTGCCTTGCGTTCCGCGATTTCCAACCATCGCAGCTTTGCGGATGCGGAATGGGCGCTTCCACGCAGCGCGGTGGATCGGCTGGAAGTAGTTTACTCACAATTCACGCCAAGTGACCCCATCCAGCGCGTAGCGTGGCTCTTCGCGGAAAGTCCCGACCTGTTGGAGGGCGAGCGGAACGACTGGACCAGCCAATGCATAGCCGTCCAAAACACTCAAGCGGGCGTGATCCGGGATCTCCGTGAACACGGCGGACCCACAGCGCTGCTGTGCTTAGCACACGCAGTTGAGCAGCCGGGGAAGGTCGGCTACGTGGCTGGCCAAACCGCGACTCTTGAGTCGAACGAGGAGCGGACAGCGCTGTTTGATCTCCTCGACGCACCTGATGCGG
The DNA here is from genome assembly GCA_016210495.1 of Chloroflexota bacterium. Next base: position 7,717 of record JACQUC010000269.1, on the reverse strand, counting down.
CTGACCGAATGCTTGCTCGGGGCTACGTGATGGGACGCTTCGAACTTGGGAACTGGAAATGGGCAAGACCAGTGCTGGAAAACACGGCACCAGGTTGGACGCCTGAGGTTCGTGCCGCATTTCTCTCGGCGCTGCCCTTCGGGCCAGAGACGTGGGATTGGGCGGAGCAGTTTGGCGAAGACACAGAACGCGCGTACTGGGCGGGAGCACCGGTGGGCCGGGTCGGTGATCCTGCGGAGGTCGAGCGGGCCGCGGCGCACCTGGTCCGATTCGGACGCGCTGACAATACCGTCGCCCTGCTAGGGATGCTCCTACGGGGTCACTTTATCGCGCAGGAGGTCGACACTGATCTCATCGCGACGGCGCTGGAGCAGCTGCTGCGACAAGATGTTTCGTGCCAGTGGAGCCTACGGCACCACGTGGCGACGCTGCTGGACTATCTCGATAGACCTGGAAGCGTTGAAATGCCACGCCTCGCGCGGCTTGAGTGGGCATACCTGCCTGTCTTTGGAAGGGGAAGGCGATCTAAAGGCTTGCTGTACCGCGAACTCGCTCGAAGCCCGGAGTTCTTTGTAGACGTTCTGTGCATGGTCTTTCGCGCCCAGGATGAGGAGTCCCGCAACGTCACACAGGAGCAGAAGGCAAAGGCAACACTTGGCTATCAACTGCTGGATTCTTGGCGTGGCCCGCCTGGATGCAATGAAGGCATCGTCGACGAGGAGGCATTGACCGCCTGGGTCAACGTTGCGCGTTCCCTCGCTCGGACGAACAAACGCGATAGGATCGCGGACCGGCAGATTGGTCGGATCCTGCGCTACGTTCCGGACGATCCCGATGGGCTCTGGCCGCATCGGGCTGTGCGTGATCTCATTGAACGGATTGAGAGCCGCGATCTTGAAGCGGGCCTGGAACTGGGGCAGCGAAACAGCCGAGGCGTAACCCGGCGTGAATTGACTGATGGAGGGGCGCAGGAACGTGCACTCCAAACACGTTACCTGGACCACGCGCAGCAGATGAATGCTCGGTGGCCGCGCACTGCCGCGATGCTGCGGCGGATCGCGCGTTCCTATGCTGAGGAAGCGAGCAGGCACGACGAGGAAGCGGAGATCACAGAGGACCGGTGGCGCTAGGACAGGTCTCCGCCGGCGCCGCTTTGTCGTCACCTCTTGCTGTCCCAGGACCTAGGTTTGATGCCTCAGCCCGCCGGCTTTCGCCGCCCAAGGTTTCAGCACCAATCGGACATCCAATCCATCCATCTCTGCACAGGCCAACCTCTCCGCACAGCCGAGCTAATAGCCCAAAAGTACTAACCACCCCAAAGTGCCCCAAATTACCCAAAAATGACCCAAAAGTGACTGTCATATGACCGCCCTTTGTTAGACTTCCCCACGGTACAAGGAGGCCAGAGTTGCAATGTCTCAAGGTATTATTCGCGCATCCAGGAAAACGGTGACGCTCGTGCTGAGGATCTGGCCGGAGGGAATGGAGCCCGGAGTGCTCGGGGGTCTACGCTATGAGGCGCTGCACGTCCAGAGCGGCGAGGTTCTCTACTTCCGGGATGCCCAGGCTCTGGCACAGTACATCAAAGATCTGGGGGCCAGGATCTTTGCGGCGTGAGTCGCTCGGCAAGCGTAGCGAGGTCAGTTCCCAGTTCCGAGAGAGGGGGTGGACACCGAATCTGAATCGGGAGACGTCCCGGTCCGCCAAGGGTGGGGCGGGGCTAATCAAGCTGCAAACCACGAGATTGTCACAAGGAGGAGAGGAAATGCAATCCTTTTCCAAGTTCGGATTTCGAGCGATGTCGCTCGTTCTGATAGGGGTAATAGTGCTGCTCACGGCCTGCGGCATCGGGGGGCCAGGCAGCAGTTCTCCGACTAGCGGGAAGGTGAGCGACGAGGGAGTTACGGAGCAAGCATCGGCCGACAACGAAATCACGGTCTGGTACTTCGACAAGGTCTCTATGGAGACGGCGATACCGCTCCTCAAGAAGGCCTACCCCAGCTTGAAGGTCAGGTTCGTCCAGCAGCCATTTGGCGACATGGCCAAGAAATACCAGGCGGCTCTAGCAGCCAAGGCTGGCGTTCCCGACGTGATCGGTCTCGACACCAGCATGGTCGGTAGGTTCCTGGACGCGGGCGAGAACTTGATGGCTGCTCCATACAACGCCGGACAGTTTCGCAACGACTTCGTCGAGTGGAAGTTCAACGCGCCTGTTACGCCTAAGGGCGAGATGTCCGCGTTCCCCTGGGACGTGGCGACCGGCGTGATGTTCTACCGGCCCGACTCCTTCAAGGCGGCTGGCTTGCCTACTGAACCGGAAGATGTAGCCAAGACGCTGGCTACCTGGGACGATTTCATCAAGGCCGGCCAACAGATGGCACAGAAGTCCGGTGGCGAGAGCTACATTATTGCCAACGCGCACGATGTCTTCAACGCCGCCTTCTGGCAGGCAGGTGGAAACATCGTCGCCGGCAGTGAGATCCAGTTAGTGAAAGAAGGATCGAACGCGATGAAGCTGGCTATCACGGCCAGCGATGCGAAGATTGGCGCCAACATCGCGACCTGGAGCGAGCGCTGGATCCCTTCGCTCAAGAGTGGCAAGGTAGCCTCAATGGTCATGGGTGGCTGGATGCTTGGCAACCTGGAGAACCTGATCGATAAGAACGGTGCCGGCAATTGGCGGCTGACCGCCCCGCCGGGTGGCGCTTTCAACAACGGCGGCACATACTTGCAGATTCCAAAGCTCGCTAAGAACAAGCAAGCTGCTTGGGAGTTTGTCAAGTTCGTGACTACCAACGCGGACACGCAAAACGCGATCTTTGCCAAGACGGGTATCGTCCCGGCCTACAAGCCCGCCTGGGACAGTCCGTTGTACGACGAGCCGGTGGCCTACCTGGGTGGCCAGAGGGCCTGGAGGCTGATGGTCGATCTTGCCCAGCAGGTGAGGCCGCTGTACTACAGCTCCGTCGACTCTCTGGGTACTGACCTTCTCAATGCGCAGGTTGACGCTGCCATAGCGGGTCGGGTACCGGCGGATGATGCGCTGATGAAGGCGGCGACGCAACTGCAAGAGCGAGCCGCTCGTGTATCAAACGTGAACCTCACCATCGGCAAGTCCAAGGCCGAATAAGGCTGGCGATGCTACAGGCGCAGAATCGCCATGAGGTTCTGCGCCTGTGGCCAGCAGGCGGAACAGGAGGATCAGTATGAGCCAGGTCAATAGTGTGACGTTGAGCAAGCCCATCGCAATGGAGAAAAGGCGGGTGTCTAAGGAGTCGAGGAGGCGGTCTTTGTGGGCCTATCTGTTCATCTCGCCGTTCTACCTCGGCTTTCTTGTCTTCGGCCTTTTCCCCATCGTCTTCAGTTTCTACCTGGCGTTCACGCGATGGACGCCAATGGAAGCGGAGTGGGTGGGGCTCGCCAACTTCGCGAACGCGCTGATCGATCCCCTGGTCCACACGGCGGTATTCAACTCCCTGTGGCTGATGGTGGTCATCAGCATCGTTCAGATAAGCATCGCGCTTTTGATTGCCTTTGTACTGAACGCAAGAGGCATCAAGTTCCGCGATGTGTTTCGGACCGCGCTCTTCCTGCCATACATCACCTCGCCGGTGGTTCTGGGCCTGGTGTGGGGTGTGATCTTTGCCTACAATGGGCTGGCGAACTTCGTGTTGGAAGTGTTGGGGATGGCGCCGGTCGACTGGCTGGGCTATGTGAGCGGCAGCGGATTCTGGATCAAGCCAGCCGTGGCCATCGTGACTGTCTGGCAGTTCGTGGGTTGGAACATAATTCTTTTCTCGGCTGGTCTCAAGACTATCCCATCCGAGCTTTACGAGGCGGCCATGATCGACGGAGCGACACAGTGGGATATCTTGATGAAGATCACGTTACCCTTGTTGAAGCGTGTCACATTCTTCATCTCCAGCATAACCATAATAGGATCGATCCAGATCTTCGACGTGCCGCTGATGCTGCTGGGTGGCGTGGCAGGTGCTGGCAGCGGAACGCTCGGAGGGGCCGAGGGATCGGGCCTTACCCTGGCGATGATGATATACGACACCGCCTTCAACTACGGGCAATTCGGTTACGCGGCCAGCATCTCCTTGCTGCTTTTCGCCATCCTCCTGGTACTGACCTTCTTGAACAAGCGTGTCTTCTTCAAAGAGTCGGAGGGATAAAAAGATGTGGGGGTCAGGGGTCAAGGGTCAGGGGCCAGTCATGGATGGATCGGAGGGATAAAAAATGGCTGTGACATCGAGGGACTTGCACAAGAGACCGTTTGTGGGCAGTATTAGGCTGGCGCCAAGCTGGATCTGGGCGGTGTACGGTGTACTGGGCTTCGTAGCCCTGCTGACACTGCTGCCGTTCTACTGGGAGTTTATGCTGTCTTCGCACACGACCAGCGACATTGCCAGCACGCCGCCACCGTTCTTTTTGGGAGGCTATCTGCTGGAGAACTACTCTAACATGATGGAGTATATTCCCTATTTCTGGCGGTCGATGCTGAATAGCTTCATCATCGCCGCGCCGACGACTGTCGTGACGATTTTCTTCAGCGCATTGGGTGGGTACGCCTTCGCCAGGTACCGCTTCCCGGCGAAGGAAAAGCTGTTCTGGCTGCTTCTGGCAACGATGATGATTCCGGGCCAGCTCGGACTGATCCCCTGGTACATCCAGATGACCTGGATGGGCTGGACCAACACCTTCTGGCCCTTCATCGTTCCGGCCATTGGCAACGCCTTCGGCGTTTTCTGGATGCGACAGTACATCGCCAGCGCTGTTCCCAGCGAGCTGTTCGACGCTGCGCGCATCGATGGAGCCTCGGAGTTCGGAATGTTCTGGCGCATTGCTTTGCCGCTTGCCGCTCCTGCCGCGGCCGCTATGGGCATCACGACCTTCATCGGCGGATGGAACTCCTTCCTTGGGCCCCTGGTGATTATGCAGTCGCCCGACATGTACACCTACGCCGTGGCCCTGGCCAACCTTCGTGGTGTGCATGGCACGGATACGGGCGCTCTGCTACTAGGTAGCTCTATCGCGACGATTCCGATGCTGATCGTCACGATCGTCGGCTCGCGCAAGATCATCGACGGCCTTACCGCCGGCGCACTCAGCGGGCAGTGATTCGTAGGGGCGCGATTAGTCGGGGCGCGATTAATCGCGCCCCTACCCGAATGGCCGCATCGTGGGAGGGAAAAGGATGAGAATCGAGCGGATGAAACTGGTTTCTATCGCGGTGGCAGCGGTGGTCATCGTCGGGCTTGTAGTGTCGTTGCTTACCTTCGGCCCAGGCATATTTGGTCCGAGTACAGGCCCCAAGCGACCTGCCGGCACCAGCTCAGCCAGGGCCGTTGGCGCGCCGAGCAAAGGCGCTGCTAACCAGTCGAACCTGCCGAAGCTTTCCGTGGGCGACCCGGTCGGCCAGGAAAACGTCAAGGCCGATGTGTTCAAGGTCAACCAAGTGGGATACCTACCGTCGGCGCAGAAGATCGCTTTGGTGGGCGCCACCTCGGCCGATACCTTCAAAGTGGTCGACCTAGGGACCTGGACAAGCGCCTACGCCGGCTATCTGGGCGAGCCCGTCGTGGACGAGGAATCGGGCGATAAGCTGCGCACGGCCGATTTCTCGGCGCTCAAGACCCCCGGCGAGTACGCCGTGGTCATTCCCGGAACGGGCAGGTCATACCCGTTCCGCATCGCCGACGACGTGTACGACAAGCTGTTCAAAGATGCGATCCGCTCGTACGATGAGCTGGCACGGATGGCCCCACGTGCCTGGCACACACTTGACGCACTGCTCAAGCTCGACCCGAGCAAGAGGCTTGACGTCACCGGCGGATGGCCGGACGCAGGCGACTACGGCAAGTACACGCCGACGGCAGCGCTCACGGTCGGCGAGCTCCTGATGCTCTACGAGCTGATGCCGGAAAAGATAAGCAAGGTTGGCCTGGACCTGCCCACCAACGACAAGTCCGGCCCCGACTTCCTCAAAGTGGTTCGTGTCGAGCTGGATTGGCTGCTCAAAATGCAGCGGTCGGATGGGGCTGTCTACGACAAGGTTACCCCGGAGCAGTTCGGGCCGTTCTCGAAGTCCGACGCAGACCTGGGTGGCACCCAGTACGTGTACGACATCTCGACACCTGACACCGCGATGTTTGCCGCCGTGATGGCCCGCGCCGCACGCGTGTACCAGCCTGTCGATGCTCAGTTCTCCAAGCGGGCTCTCGCAGCGGCAGAGAAGGCCTGGGCCTTTCTAGAGAAGAACGGAGAGATCCTACCGCCGCCCGTCGGAGGCACGGGTGGCTACTTCTACGCCTCTGACGAAAGTCAGCGCTTCTGGGCCGCCGCTGAGCTATTCAAGACGACGGGCACGAAGAAGTACGACGACTATGTGCGGAAACACCTGGCTGGGTCCGGTGAGCTGACGATCGGCGCCTTGAGCTGGATAGACACCAGAACGATGGGACTGCTCACCTACTACTTCACGGAGAAGGCCGACAAGGCCTTGAAGCAGGACATCAAGGAGAGCCTGACGACCTGGGCCGACGACATGAGCGTGATGGTGCAGACTCCCATCAATCCGTACAGGGTTTCCCTGGCGGTTTACGAGTGGGCATCAAACAAGACGGCGCTGGACAACGGGGTGATGCTTTTGGTCGCCAACATGGTTTCGCCTAAGCCCGTATACGTGGAGGCGGCGCTGGACCAGTTGAGCTATGTGCTCGGCCGCAATGCTGTGAACAAAGCCTACGTTACGGGGCACGGATCCGACCCCGTGAAAGATCCACACAATCGGGCTATGTATGCATCCGGCAAGTTGGTGCCAGGCGTACTGGTGGGGGGCCCGAACAAGAACGCCGAGCACGGCTACGTAAACACGACCTACGGGCCCAAAGCCTACGTCGACAAGATGGAAGCCTGGTGCGTGAACGAGAACTCGATCGAGTACAACGCGCCGTTGGTCTTCCTAACGGGGTACTTTTCGACCAATGGCAAGTAGCGTAGAAGGAGATTCGAGATGGCAAGTGTGACTGTTGAACGGGTCACCAAGACCTACGGCAACGTGTTGGCGGTGGACGACGTGACCATCGAAATCAGGGACAAGGAGTTCCTGGTCCTGGTTGGACCATCAGGCTGTGGGAAGAGCACGATCTTGCGGCTCATAGCTGGGCTGGAGGAGGTCACGTCAGGCAACATATACATCGGTGATCGGTTGGTTAACGATGTGGCTCCCAAGGATCGCGACATTGCGATGGTTTTCCAGAGCTATGCTCTGTACCCACATATGAACGTATATGACAACCTTGCCTTCGGGCTCAAACTCAGAAAGGTGCCGGCGGCTGACATAGATCGTCGCGTCAGGGCGGCGGCGGAGAGCCTGGGTATCGTCGAGCTGCTGAAGCGCAAGCCAAAGGAGCTCTCCGGTGGGCAGAGGCAAAGGGTGGCCGTAGGAAGGGCAATTGTCAGAGAGCCGAAGGTCTTCCTGATGGATGAGCCGCTTTCGAACCTCGACGCCAAGCTGCGCGTGCAGACGCGGGCGGAGCTGATCAAGCTCCATCAGCGGCTACAGACAACGGTCATCTACGTGACGCACGACCAGGTCGAGGCAATGACGATGGGCACCCGCATCGCCGTTATGAAGGATGGCGTGGTACAGCAACTGGACACGCCGCAACGAATCTACGAGCAGCCGGCCAACGTCTTCGTGGCCCAGTTC
>JACQUC010000274.1 GCA_016210495.1 Chloroflexota bacterium | reverse complement strand
CCTGCGCACCATTGACGCCCATCCGTTTGTCCCCGCCGATCCGGCGACACGCGCCGAGAGGTGCCGGGATATCTTCTCCATGCAGGTGGCGGCGCTTGCAGGAAAAATGACAGGCGCGCACCAGGAGCGGCTGGTCCTGGGCGTTTCGGGCGGCCTCGATTCGACACTGGCGCTCCTCGTCGCCGCCAAGACCGCAGACTTCCTCGGGTTGGCGCGCACAAGCATTCATGCATATAACCTTCCGGGGTTTGGCACCACCACTCGGACCAAGAGGAACGCGGCGCGCCTCTGTCGCGGCCTCGGGGTCGAGTTTGAGACGGTGAGTATTGTGAAGAGTTGCAACACGCAGCTTAAGGACCTTGGTCACGATGGCCGCGAGGACGTAGTCTTCGAGAATGTTCAGGCACGCTATCGGACCGAGTTCTTGTTCAACAAGGCGAACCAGGTTCGCGGTATCGTGTTGGGCACAGGCGATCTGACCGAAATCGCACTGGGCTGGTGCACGTTCTCCGGGGACCATATGTCCCACTATCACGTCAACGCGGCCGTTCCGAAGACGCTGGTGCAATACCTGGTGCGTTGGGTAGCTGACGAAGAACTTGCGGGCTCTCCCGCCGCAAAGGTGCTTCACGATGTTTTGGAGACTCCCATATCGCCGGAGCTGCGCCGGCCAAACGGGAGCGAAATCTCCCAGATGAGCGAGGAACTCATTGGCCCGGTCGAGCTCGCCGACTTCTACCTGTACCCGTTCGTCCGTTTCGGCACACGCCCCGGCAAGATTCTCTACCTGGCAAATCTGGCCAATAGTCGAGGACTTTTCAATCGACGCTACACGCTCGAAGAACTTCACAAGTGGTTGCGCAGCTTCCTTCAGAGGTTCTTTGCAAACCAATTCAAGCGGACCTGCCTGCCCGAGGGCCCCAAGATCGGCTCGGTCAGCCTTTCGCCCAGGGGCGATTGGAGGATGCCTTCAGACGCCGAAGTCGCTCTCTGGCTGGAGGACCTGGATGCGTTCTACAAACGCCTCTTCCAAAGCGCCCCTTGACTCGCTGCCACGCCGGTGATACTCTTATGCTAAGGTACCGAGGGAGGAGGCGAGCCATGGCATTGCACAAGATGTATGTCGTGTACCAGGTTCAGAGTACGGGCCCTGCTGGAAGAAGCAGGGCGGGGAAAAGCCCGAGGGTCAGGCCCGTGACGAAGTGAGGAAAAGCAGGGCCAATAGCCGTAAGAAGCAAAGCCCCAACTAGTAGCGGCTCGCTAAAGGGCCTGGGTCGGGTGAATCTAATAGGAAATAAAAGGGGGGTCGCCGCTGAGGCGCCCCCTTTTTGCGCACACGAGGGCTGGCCGCAAGAACCACAGAGCGCAAGCACCAAGGAGGTTATGAGAATATGGACCTTGGCCTGGCTGGAAAAGTAGCAATCGTAACCGGCGGAGCCTCCAATATCGGACGGGGCATTGTGCATCGCCTGGCCCAGGAAGGCGCCAGCGTGATGATCGCGGATATAGACGAGAAGCAGGCGGTCAAGGTCGCTGATGAGGCTAACGCATTCCAGGGCGGCGGGAAAAGCGTGCCCTTCAAAGTTGACGCCACGAGCTACGATTCAGTCACGAATGTCGTCGAGCAGATAGTCAACGACTTCGCCCGAATTAACATACTCGTCAACAGCGTTGGCTACGATGAGATGTATTTGTTCGTTGAGACCAAACCGGACCTGTGGGACAAGCTAATCGGGCGCAACTACAGGAGCACACTCAATTTCACCCGGGCAGTGGCGCCGCACATGATCGAGAAGAAGGCGGGGCGCATCGTCAGCATCGGCTCCGATGCCGGCAGGGCAGGCGAGGCAAGAGAGGCAGTCTACGCGGGGACCAAAGGCGCGGTAATCGCCTTCTCGAAGTCGTTAGCGCGGGAGACGGCGCGGTACGGCATCACGGTCAATGTGGTGTGCCCGGGCGTCGTCGCCCCCAGGAGCGCGGAGGAGGTGAGCGAAAACAGCATGTGGAGAGGTCAGATCAGCACTGTGTTCACGCCTGAAGCGCAGGCCAGGGCTGTTTCCTATTATCCATTGCGAAGGCTTGGAACACCCCAGGACGTCGCCGACGCCGTCGCCTTCCTTGTATCAGAACGCGCTAGCTTCATCACCGGCCAGACGCTGAGCGTCAGCGGCGGCTACACCATGATGTAGTTACGG
>JACQUC010000268.1 GCA_016210495.1 Chloroflexota bacterium | reverse complement strand
GTCCGACGGCACCGTCTGGGCCTGGGGCTACAACTTGCAAGGCCAACTGGGCAGGGGGACCAGCACCAATTACGAAACCACCCCCATACAGGTGAGCGACCTCACCGACGTTATCGCCATGGCGGCGTCCGGCAACTCCCTGGCGCTGAAGTCCGACGGCACCGTCTGGGCCTGGGGCAGTAACTTCAATGGCGCAATAGGCGACGGGACCACCACCCACCGATATACGCCCGTGCAGGTGAGGGACCTCACCGGCGTCACCGCCATCGCGGCGGGCCAGGCCCATCGCCTCGCCGTGAAGGCGAGCCGGGCGACGCCGACGATCACCTGGAACAACCCTGCCGACATGGTCTATGACACGCCGCTGGGTCCGGCGCAGCTCAACGCGGTCGCCACGCATCAGCGAGAGCGGGTCGACGGAACCTACACCTACGACCCGCCGGCAGGCACGGTCCTGCGCCCGGGCACGGGACGGGAACTGCGCGTAGTGTTCACTCCCGCCGACACCCGGAAGTACACGTCGGCTACCGCCAGCGCCAGGGTCAACGTTCGCTATGTCTTCGGCGGGTTCCGCCAGCCCGTCCTGGCCCCTGTGCAGACGTTCAGACTGGGCTCGACGGTACCGGTGAAGGTACAGATCTTCGGCGCCAACGGAGCGGTGCCCGACGCCGTCGTCCACCTGGACGTTTACAAGCTCAACGACGACGGCTCTTACGATCCGGCGAAAGACTTAGTTCCGGACGGCAGCGGCGACCTGTTCCGCTACGACGCCGCCGAGCAGCAGCATATCTACAACTTTGGCACCCGGGAGATCGCCTCGTCGGGCCCCGGCCAGTACGCGCTGGTCGCCGAGCTGGACGACGGCACCTTCCACACGGTGCGGGTCCATCTGAGGTAGCCATTCAGGATCGGGGCAGCGGGCCCGCCAGATGCGGCCCGCTGCAGCAGAGGCAAATGGGGCACCGCTGGTCAAGCGGTGCTATCGCTGCGCTCGCCCAGGCGGGCATTGAACCCAGGGGGAGTCGGTGGGGTCACGAGTTCGTGCAGGCCCGCTTCGTGCGCGAGCTCGTTAATCGTCGCAAGATCTATCCTCCCGGCCTTCGGCAGACGATGAGCAACACCTTGGGCTTGCGGCAAACGGCCGATTACACCACAGACTATGTCAACCAGCGAGAGGCCGCCCGGGCACTGGAGTGGACACGTCCGTTTGTGGAAGCCGTTCAAGGGGGAGTGAGGAGAAGATGAGACGAAAACGCGTTAGTCCTGAGGACCCGCGGATCAAAGATGCGGTGAGTGAGCTGCAGGGCGCTATTGCGGCACACTACCCTGAGGCGACGTTCGAGGTCGGCGAGGGAGAGGACCCCGCAGGCGTGTACCTGACCGCGATAGTGGACACGGACGACCTCACTCACATCTTGGAGATTGTAGAAGATCGTCTTGTGGACATTCAGGTGGAACAAGGCGTACCATTGTACTTCGTGCCGACTCGTCCCATAACGCGCGTGCTTGATGAACTCCGACGGCCTCGTCCCAGAAGGAGGCTCAGGATAGATCTGGAGGAAACGGTGCCACCAGGCGTACGGTAACGCAGTAAGCAACAGAGACACTGGTTTGCAGACTGCCCACGACCGTCCCTAGCGAGGGCACTTTGATCGGTGCCGACTGACCTACGGCACGTACCTTAGTCTCGCTCCCAGTCGAACCTTTCGCTATTGAGCCGTCTCTGTATTCCGAAGGGGCCGTTGACCCAGGTCCAGTAGCCGTCCGTGAAGGCGGTCCAGTTGTCGGCTTTGCGCCACACGAGAAGACCTCCAAGGCCGTGATACGCGGTCGTTCTTTGTACGACGTTGCCGTCCAAGGGGTTGAACCAGTCGTTCTCCAGGCAGCTCCCCACGACCTCGGGAATCTGATCGCGGAGGGCCTTGAAGCCGAGCCTGAACTCGCAGGGGCGGGGAAGTGGCGGGGGTAGCGGCTGGGGAGGCGGTACCGGGGCGTAGACATACGTGTCGGAGTACGAAACCCAGGCGCCATCGAACAAGAGCACGTAGATAACGCGGTCGCCCGTCCAGACCATCCGGCCACCGGCAAACTCCTGGATGCGGCCGGGGATGCCCGCCTCGGTGGCCGTGGCCCATCCAACGGCATCTCTGACCTCGGACCGCTGGCGCCAAAGCTTCCCGAAGCCGCGGTCAGGTGCCACAAGGCCACCGTCGGGCGAACCGGGGCTCCCCAGGAATTCGCCTTCCTGGTAGGTATCGTCATATACAGACCAACGCCCGGCGTGCAGTATCACGTAGATGTGTCGCCAATCGGCGCGCCAAATCATCGTGCCTCGCTGGAAGCTCTCGCGAGCCAGTTGCACCGGCGCGTCCGGCCCCACCGGGCAGCCGAGCCTTGCCGACAGATCCGGGACGGCATACACGTTCGCGAACTGTGGACCAGGTTGCCAGGCGCAATAGGGCTGAGCAATGGTCGAAGACGACGAGGTAAGGACAAGCGTCGTGAGGGTGGCAAGAACAACAGCGCAGCGGAGCATCATAACAGACCTCCTTCGTGACCAGGCAGCACGGCCATTCAAACGCCAGAACATCACGCAACCAGCATCTTACCAGTTGCATGGCCGTTCGTCAACTCCCAGATTCGGGACCGTCACTTCCACGAACGGCCGCTAGTATGCATCCTCGACCTACTTGAGCCAGGTCATCACGCCGTTCTGTTTGAACAGATCCACGCCCGCACGTCGCCGAAGCTCGACTTCGCCCTTGTTCGACAGGCTGGCACAGAAATTGCAGGGCATGTAGCGGACGTGCAACGTCGCAGGAAAGGGGGCGGGAGGACGGTGCGTCACTTAGTTGACTGCTTTTCGTCTCCGGCCTCATTTTTGTTGTCCGTGACCACAGCTAGCCTATCAGCCAGACCATGAGCTATTTGCCATTTAAGAGCTAAGGAGGCAGGTGGGGCGATGCCACCTGCTGGTTCTACATAAGCCTCCCCCGGAATCGTTGCCGCGCATCAAGCTCTTTGCGATAGGGCGTAGGAGTAAATGACGCACACGCAGCGGACTCGGCCGCCACGATCTGGCTGGCGAGTCATAGGGGAAGAAGGTCAAGGGCAGATTGGAGGGCAAAGGACGTGTCATTCAACACAACTCGATTCAGATTTCTGGCCAGCGTGGCCACACTCTTGTTGCTGCTCTTCGGCGCGGGCCGGGGGGTTCACGCCGTCCTCGAGCGCACGGGCCCCGTGAGCAACGCCCCTTCGGTGGGCGGCTATCCGACGTGGTACCAGGACAGCACCGGATTGGCGCTGGAGTTCTGCGATCCCAAGAACCAGGCCGAAGTGGATGGCGGATGGTGTCTCTTGCTCCCGGGCGACCCGCCGGCGGTGCCGGAGGTGTTCCCGGCCCAGTTCTTCGACGAGCACTTCTGGTTCGCCGCCGATGCGGGGCTGACGCCGGCGACCGGTGGCCGCGCACTGCTGGTACTCGCAGTGGAAGCTGCCTTCGTCGCGAATGTCGTGCCAGGGGGGCAGATCACGTTCTCGCGGATTCGGGTGAGGCTGGACCCGGTGCCTGCTACCGGGACATACCGGTTTATCCATCCCTACGGAGAGGAACTCATCGCCGCGGCCCAGGGCGACCGGATATTCTTCACCGACGACGTCGGCATAAACTGCGCGCCGGGTGAGTTCGACTGTGCACGGGGGTCGCGCCTGGGCCCGTTCCTGCTGCCTTCGAACACTCCGGGGGGGGCCGAATTGGCGGCCGTTGTCGGACCTGTCCCGGGCAAGCTGTACATCGCCGATCCCGCCCGTAGCGGGCCGGTCACCGGCAGCGCGTTGCCCAACTTCGTCGACTCGACCGGCGCCTCTCGCAACCACAATATCTTCCGCATCGAGGGGCCTGCCGGGTCCAACCTAGGGGGACCGGGCATCAACTTCATCGAGACCAGTGACTTCAGCCTGATGGGCCGCATCTTCACGGGCATAATGCCCGGCCGGGTCGACGTCACCCGCGCCAGCTATATCCGAAATGCCACGGGACGGAAGCTCGACGTCTTTGCGACCGGGTCCCCGACCGTCCAGGGTCGGCTCCCCGGCCAGGCCAGGCCTGCCGCCATCCTGCCGTTGCTCACCTTCTTCGAAGCGCCGTGCGCCGGCACCGTGGACGCGCTCACGGGCGATATTCTCCCTCCCTTCAGCGCTCCAGTGGGTGCCCTCGAGAGGCAGATGTACAGCACCGGCAGCCGCTTCTGGGGCCAGTCGCAGCCGGCAACGGTACCGACGGCGGTGTGTGTGAAGGACGCAGCCGCGCGCGACGCGAACGGCAACATCGTACCCGCGTACCTCCAGAAGCGTGTAACCGACGAAGTGGCCATCACCACGGCGTCTTGGGACCCGAGTACCCAGAAGATGACAGTCAGGGCGACGTCCAGCGATCTCGTCAACCAGCCCCGGTTATCAGTGGCGTACGAAGGCTACTCGGGTGAGCTCGTGAACGGCTTTGTCGAGGTGCCGTCGGTCGCCGTGCCGCCCTACGACGTGACCGTGCGCTCGAGCGCTGGCGGAGAGGACGAGAGCGTTGTGACCACAGGGTTAAGCACCGGCCCACCAGCGGGCAGCCCGGTGGCGGTGAACGACTCGGCCACATACCCCGAAGATTCGGGGCCGCAGACGATCGCTGTTCTGGCCAACGACGCCAACGTGGCCGGGGGGACAGTCAGCTTGACGTCACTGCCCCGACTCGGCACCGCAGTGGTCAACGCGGACGGCACCGTGACTTATACGCCGAATCCCAACGCCAATGGCCTCGACGGCTTCACCTATGTAGTGACGGTAGGTACGACGGCCTCAGGCCCCGCTGGCGTCTCGGTCACGATCAACCCGGCGAACGATCTGCCGGCCGCGGTCAACGATACTTTCGCCGCGCTTGCGAACCAGACGATCGCACTGGCAGTGCTGGCCAACGACACGGATCCGGACGGCCAGGCGGACATCGTGGCTATCGCGAACCAGACGCAGCCTTTGCCCGGCGGAGCAACTGCGACGGTCGCCGGCAATGTCGTGAACTTCAACGCCAGCCTTCCCGGTACGTATACGTTCACGTACAGTGCTCAGGATGCTGGAGGAGCGCTCTCTAACTTCGCGACGGTGACCGTCAATGTGGGGGCCGCGGAGTCGATCGCCATCTCGCTGGCGGAGTACCGCAGGAGCCAGTCACGCTTCCGAATGACCGGCACGATAAGCCCGGTCACTAGCCCCCCCCAAACGCTGCAGATCCGTTGGGCCAACGGCACCAACACCACTTCGGTGGTCGCCACACCCGTCGCGGACGCCCTCGGCAACTGGGCTGTGGACATACGGGGCGCGATCGGTACCCAGAATCCAGACAGCTCGGGGGCGACGCAGGTCGTCGTCACCGCTCCTGGCGGTGGCCGGGCGGTCGCAAATATCACCTTCCGTTAAATAAAGGAGTCTGCCGTGAAATTTCACTCATACGGCGTGTCATACATCAGGATGGTCATAGCCCTAGTTCTGGTCGCGGCCGTGGTGGGGCTGACCCCAGCAGCGCGACCAGGCCCGCCCGCCAATTGGGCAGAAGGGAACGCGCAACGGGGAAGCGGATGGGCTGGCCTATCCCCGACCGACAAAGCCGCCATATCGGCGACGCTGGGTCGCGACGACTCGGCTTACCGCGTGGTCAGGTCGGACGAAGGCCTGTGGGCAGCCAACCCAAAACACGGGGTGATGGCCAGCTTCACGTCCGATGGGGTTTATGTCAGTACCGGTGCTGAGCGCTGGGGGATGGCACTAAGCGCCTACGGCTACGGCGACTTGCTGGCGCAGGTGGACGCCGCGATACCCCAGGCCAATGCAAATCGAGTGGAGTACGAGCGTGGACCGATCAGGGAGTGGTACGTGAACGGTCCGCTGGGTCTGGAGCAGGGATTCAACCTGGACAGTCCACCCGGGGAGCGTGGTGACGACCCCCTGACCCTGAAGATAGCGCTCTCGGGAGACCTGGCGGCCGTACGCGAGCCAGGCGGCGGCTTGATCCTGAAGAGGGCGGACGGGACGGCAGCGCTGCACTATAGTGGCCTGACTGCCTACGACGCAACTGGGCACGAGCTCTCGACGTGGATGGAGTTGAGCGACTCACAACTTCTGCTGCGGGTAGCCGACGCCAGCGCCCACTACCCGGTGGTAGTGGACCCCTTGTTTCAGGCGGCCAACCTGACCGCCTCCGATGGGGCGGCCAGTGACTTCTTCGGCTCCTCGATAGCAATCCACGGAGACACGGTCGTCGTCGGGGCAGCCCTGGCCGACGTCGGCGGGAGAGCGAACCAGGGTGCAGCCTACGTCTTCGTGAAGCCCACCATGAGCTGGGCCGGTACTCTGACTCAAAACGCCAAGCTCATCGCCTCCGACGGCGCCGCCCTTGACAACTTCGGCGGCGCCGTGAGCGTAAGCGGCGACACGCTGGTGATCGGCGCGCGCTCGGCAAGCGTCGGGGCGAGCGCGGCCCAAGGCGCCGCGTACGTCTTTGTCAGGCCTGCGGGTGGCTGGGCCGGCACCCTGACCCAGAGCGCCAAGCTCGTCGCCTCCGACGGCGCCGCCGGCAACATGTTCGGCATAGCGGTGGGAATAGACGGAAACACGGTCGTGGCCGGGGCTCTCTCTCACAGCATTGGGGCAAACATCGGACAGGGCGCAGCCTACGTCTTCGTGAAGCCGGTGGGCGGCTGGGCCGGCACCCTGACCCAGAACGCCAAGCTCATCGCCTCCGACGGCGCCGCTGGCGACGGAATGGCTTTCGGCGCTGTAAGCTTCGACACCATCGTCGTGGGAGCGCCCTTCAAGACAGTCGGCGCGAACGAGTCCCAGGGCGCTGCCTACGTGTTCATCAAGCCAGGCTCGGGCTGGGCGGGAACGCTGACGCAGAACGCCAAGCTCATCGCCTCCGACGGCGCCGCCAATGACGGGTTTGGTGCCCAGTCGGCCATAAGTGGGGAGACGATCGTGATTGGGGCATCCGACGCCGACATCTCCGGCAGGGTCGATCAGGGCGCTGCCTACGTCTTCGTCGAGCCGGGCACGGGCTGGGCGGGGACCTTGACGCAGAACGCCAAGCTCATCACCTCCGACGGTGCAGCCAATGACCTTTTTGGCCTTGGGTCGGCGTCCGTGAGCGGCAACACGGTGGCAATCGGTGCCGGCGGAGCCGACGTCGGCGGGAAACCGGACCAAGGCGCTGCCTACGTCTTCGTCAAACCCGCGGGCGGCTGGGCCGGCACATCGACCCAAAGCCAGAAACTCACCATCGCCAACGGCGCCGCGGGTGACGCGCTCGGCGGCTTCGCAGTAGGCATCAGCGGGGACACGATCGCGGTAGGGGTCAGCGGCTCCGACGTTGGCTCCACCGCAGATCAGGGGGCGTCGTATGTGTTCACCCCACTCCGGCCCATGCTCTTTCTTCCTGTGTTCTTTCAGGTGGACGCGTCGGGATGGTAGGCGGCTATCTTTACCTTCACGCACAAATCGAGATTCGAGTTGGCGTGGTTCACGTGCTGGAGGTCTATCTCCAGTAGGTCGTTGAAGAAGACGCCCTTGCCCTTGGCGATGGGCTGGTGCTTGGTCCAGTGGCCCGCGCAGGCGCCGATGCCCAGGCCCTCGGGATGCACGCCTTCCGTAAGCTTGACCTTGCCCCTTATCTTGCGACCCCTGGTCGATTCGACCCATACCTCGTCGCCGTCGCGGAGGCCCTTTTTCTTCGCGGTCGCCGCGTTGATCGATATCAGGTACGAGTAGGGGTTCATGTCCGCTGCCTCGTCGAGCCAGGGATTCTCCATCGTAAAGGAGTTGGTATGTAGCACGTCCCGGTAATAGAATCCGTAGAGGTCGTAGGCGGAATCCTGCACCTCGTGTGAGGCGCAAGGGAGCCACTCCGGCAGCGCCTCGTACTGACGGTAGTCAAGCTCCAGTCCAAAGCCGTCCGCCAAATCCTTGACCCGCCGTCCGACCCGCTTCAGCTCCTCCCAATAGATGGGGACCCTCACGTCCAGGAACGGACGCCAGTATACCTCCTCGACCTTCTTGGGCCAGGTCATCACGCCGTTTTGTTTGAACCAATCGATGTCGTGCTCGTCACCGAAATTCGATCTAAGCATTCGATCGCAGATTTCGGCAAAGCTGTATCTCTTGTCCAAGTCTAACTTGTTCGAGCCTTGGAGCTCGAAAAGCATGTTGGCGACCGCGTTCATCCCGTCCAGGATGCCGACGCGCTCGGCCAGATCGAACACGACGTCCGTGAAGCTGCGCACATTCGCGGGCGGTTCCAGGACAGGCTGGCCAAACGCCCAACCCCAGTTGCCCATTCCCGCCGGCAGGCTGAAGATGGGGACGTTCGGCCATGGGTCGTAGCGCTCGAGATAGTTGGTGTCTGGCAGGACGATGTCGGCAAAGTCCGTGAACTCGTTGAGGAATAGGTCGAAGGAAGCGATGAACCTGTACTTCTTCAGGCTCTCGGCCACCGTCGCCGCGTTGCCCATACTCATCACCGAGTTGGCGCCCCAATTGATCAGTATCTCGGGGCGGTAGGGCAACTCAACTTTCGTCCACAGCTCCTCTTGATCGGCCGATGCCATATGTGGAGAGGCCAGGGTGAAAGGGAAGACCTCCTGCAAGCCCATTCCCTGCGGGCGCTTTGGCTCTCGCGCGGGGTAAGGTTTGTGGGCCGTTAGCCAGGTCCCCGCGATCATCTGGCCATCGGCATCTTTGGTGGGTATGTACCTTGGCCGTCCGGTCGCCGGATGCCCGTGGCTCACCGGATTGAACCCAAGGGTCCCGCCGGGCACGTCCGCCGCTCCTACCACCTGTGTCAACAGCTCTATCGCCAAACAGTTGTACACCGAGTTCCGATGCCCCTGCGCTCCCCGAAAATAGATCGCCGCCACAGGCCGGTACGGCAGCTCTTTCCCCTCGATCAGGATGGTGCTCCCTATCCGCGCCGCCTCACCATACTCCCGCGCCAGGCGCCGTATGGTCCGAGCCGGCACGCTCGTTATCTCCGACGCCTACTCCGGCGTGTATTTCTTCACGTGCTCCTTCAATAACCCGAAGCCGGGTACGGCCTTTTCCCCCCTTACCTCGTACTCCCCCTCCAGCGCCATATCCCCAACGCTGGGGTCGTCGAATGCCTTCGCCTCGCCCGCCAGCGCATCCCACACCATCGGCCGACCACTCGCCTCATTTCTTATGTAAAGCCCATCCCGCCCCACCAGATACGGCCCGTTAGTGCTCCGCTTCAAGTACTGCGCATCCCACATCCCAAGCTCGTTGAGCAGCACGTTCACCATGGCCAGGGCCAAGGCCGCATCGGTCCCTACCCGAATCGGCACCCACTCGGTGGCTTTGGCCGCCGCCGAGCCGCACATCGGGTCGACGACCACCAGCTTCATTCCTCTGGCTCGCGCGTCCGCGGCCTTCTGCGCGTTGGTGTTGGCGACGTGGCCCGCCGAATGCCCCTTGCTGGCGCCGAAGTAAAGCGCGTAGCTGCAGTAATCGTAATCCGGCACGATGGACCAGGAGGCGTGCATCACCCCGCCGATCTCGTGGGCGCCATTGCCGCAGTGCACCCCACCACCGGCCACCCAGAGATTGGGCGAGCCATACGCGCCAAGGAAGGCATTGCCGACGCGGCGGATGGAGGTCGAAATCGTGGTAGTGACCTGGAAAAGCAGCTTCCTGGGATCTTCCGAGCGGATGCGGATAAGGTGCCTGGCGATGGTGTCGAGCGCCTCGTCCCAGGTGATCTCCACCCAGCACGGGTCTATTCCTATTCCCTTTTCAGCATTTGTTCTTTTCAGCGGGGATTTAACCCGGTTGGGATCGTAGGCCGTCATAATGCCGGCCACGCCCTTGGGGCAGAGTCTGCCGTTTCCAACCGGGCTGGCCGGATTGCCTTCGATCTTAACTGCCACGCCGTCAACTTTGTGGACCAGGATCGAGCAGGAACCATAGCACATACTGCAGGCGCTGGGTATCCATTCATCACGCGCAACGGGTGCAATCATAATAGCCCCCCAGTCGACTCTTGCCTTCCACGGACCACTATAGTCTGAACATAATCGGCTGTCAATTCTAGTCGGCGGAGCTAGTTTGCGCCAGATCGCGGAAATGCCTCGACCCCACCCCAGGGCGGACAGCGGACGTCTCCCGACCTGTCGGGATCCCGTGTCGGGACGCCCCCTACGCTTCTGCACCAGTCCGCACAGCACCTCGATGAAGGTCGATTAGAGTGGCGTTTTCGCCCGCGATTTGCTATAGTTGCCCCAGCAAACGCTACATAAGTGGGGCGCCGTGCCGGCCGTTGGGGAGGTTTGGATGTCGAAGGGATTGGCTAAGCTTAACTTGCTGCGCGAGTTTTGGAACGTTACGCGCGAGCTCAACCCGGGCGCGATCGAGCGTGAAGCCCAGAAGACTTACCGCCTGGTGGTATTGAGCCGGCCGGGCGTCGAGAAGTCAAACGTGCGCGCGGCTTTGACGTCGGGGAACGATCTGGCCAACGGTCTGGTGCAGGTAGCCGATCTGCCCGCGGAGCGGGGTGAAGCCGCCCAGCTTCCCGCAGCCGACCTGTACGTCTATCTTGTCGATGGGATGCAAGGCGTTTCCGTGGAAGATGCGCGATGGCTCGACCACCTGGAGGGTTCGGGCAGACCGGTTCTACTGACCGCACTCGATGGCGCGCGCTCGATGGGTAGGCACGCCTCGCCGGCATCCGAGTACGCCTATTACCCGGTGCCGCTGCACCGAATTGCCGTTCTGGCAAGCGACAGGCCATCGGAAGTCATACCAGCCCTGGTGCCGCTTATCACAGAGAGCCTACCCGGCCTGCAACTTGCGTTGGCGAGACGCCTGCCTCGTTTTCGAGACCACGTGGCAAATCAGATTATCTTGGAGACATCGCGGGTTAACGCCGAGTTCGCTTTGTTCTCCAGCATACCCTCAAACATCCCTATTATTGGAGAAATCGTGTCGCCCGGCGCCGACCTCTTTGTCCTCACCAAGAACCAGGTGATGATGATCCTTAAGCTGGCCGTACTCAACGGCCGAAGCATAGACGCCAAGCTGGAGATCGTGCTGGAGATCGCCCCCGTGGTTGGTGGAGCGTTCCTGTGGCGAACGCTGGCGCGAACACTGCTGGGCCTTGTTCCCGGAGTGCTGTCGGCGGCGCCCAAGACGCTGGTTGCATTCGCCGGGACCCACGTTGTCGGCAGTATGGCGCACTATTACTACGGCCACGGGCGAAAACCATCGCGGGAAGCGGTCCGGAGATTCCGTCGAGAGGCGTTGGAGAGGGCGAAGTCGGCGCTTAGGCGCTAGTCGGACTGCTGCCGCCCGAGCAGCTCGACCAGGCGGTCCCGGATCTGGCGGGCCTCCCACACCGCGTTGCCGTCCATGTCGTAGGGCGAAAGGCCCTTCAGGTCAGCTTCGACAATCCGCTCGCTGTACGACAGAAAGCCTATTATCGGCAGATCAAGCAGCGCCTTGACGATGAATTCGCGCGACTCGTCTGTGGTGACCTTGGATCCCACGACAAAGCACCGATTGAGGCCGATGTCGGCAGCCAGGCGCTTGATGGTTTCTGCCGTCTGCAGACTTCGACGGCCGGGCTCCACAACCACGATCAGGGCGTCTACGGATTCCGCCGTCCCCCGGCCGAGGTGCTCGATTCCCGCCTCCATGTCGACGATCACTACCTCCGGCCGGTTGACGAGGACGTATCGGAGAAACTGCTTAAGCAAGACGTTCTCCGGGCAGACGCAGCCAGCCCCCCCGGTCTTGACGGTGCCCATTTCCACGAGCTTGACGCCCGCGTGTACCCCGCCAAAGCGATCGGGGATGTCGTCGACCTTTGGGTTCAAACGGAAGAACGGGGCGGAGCTGCCGGGCTTGGCTCCCGTGCGCTCTTCGATCAAGTCTTTGAGCTCGACGATGGGGGTTATCAGGCTGGCAGCATCTGGGGAGAAGCCGATAGCGGAGGCCAGATTGGCGTCGGGGTCGGCATCGATGGCCAACACGCCCCGCCCCTCGCTGGCGAACAGTCTAGATAACAGGGCAGCAAGGGTTGTCTTGCCTACGCCGCCCTTCCCAGTGATGGCTAATTTGAACATAATTCTCTCCTCTTCAGTGTCGCGATCGTGCTGCCGCACTGAAATTATACAGTAAGTAGAGGCAAGAGCGAAAATAGGTAGGGTCATTGACGTGTCCAACTCGCTGTGCTATGATGTGCGCAAGGCGGCAGGGTGAATGTATGCCTGACTCGCCCAAACGTTTTCACGAGGCTGGCCAAGTCGTCGGCCGCGTAGTCCGCGGCGACCGGAGTTAGTCCAGGAAGCCCATCGTCTACCACCTTAGCCTATTCAGTCCGTCGCGCTCTCGTTTCGGCATTAACAAGTACTGGAGCTAGGCATTGGTCGGAACTGGCTTTATGGATATCGATTGGACGGCGTCGTCCTCACTAAGAGCTCCGCGCTCCACGAACGGTATGCCGATTATCGGAAGAACAGTGTATCGCCAGGTTCTGCATCGCCATTGTTCGACGCCAGGTTCGCTGTGGTCTCTTGGGCAAGATCATATGCCCTTGGTTGACCTCTGCCATCCACGAAGTAGGTAGGCCGTGTGCAAGAGGTTACCGTGGTGAACTATGGATCGGCAACCAGGACCCTGGCGACGGCCGCTGGATGGGGCACAACTACGTCGGCAGAAATGAAAGGAACAACGGCATGTACTATCGGGATCTGCGAGAGCACATCCAAGCGTTGGAACGAAACGGCCTGCTCGTCAGGATAAGAGAAGATGTAAACAAGGATACGGAGTTGATGCCGCTGGTGCGGTGGCAGTTCCGTGGGCTACCGGAGGAGCAGCGCAAGGCCTTTTTGTTCGAGAACGTCGTCGACGCAAAGGGGAAGAAGTACGACATCCCCGTGCTCGTCGCCAGCCACGCCGCGTCCAGACAGGTCTATGCGCTCGGCATGCAGTGTAAGCCAAACGAGATTATGGACAAATGGGTGCGCGCTCAGCTCCATCCCATCGAGCCGGTGATGGTGGAAAGCGGGCCCGTGCAAGAGGAGATACACCAGGGACAGAGCCTGCTCGAGCACGGCGGATTGGCAGAGATTCCCATTCCGATCTCGACTCCTGGCTTTGACAACGCGCCGTACCTGACGAATGCGAACTGGGTGAGCAAGGACCCCGAAACCGGCATCAGAAACATCGGCAACTACAGGGTTATGATCAAGAGTCCCAACAGGACAGGCATCTGCGCTATGGGAACCCAGCACATCCGGACCCACTGGGAGAAGTGCCGGCGCAAAGGGAATCCCCTGGAAGCTGCCATCTTCATCGGCGCCAGCCCCAATCTAAGCTTCGTCAGCGTAGTCAAGGTCCCCTATGGCACGGACGAGTACAATGTGGCAGGCGGGATTGCCGGCGAGGCGGTGCCCCTCGTGAAATGCCAGACCATCGACATAGAGGTTCCCGCGACAGCGGAGATCGTGATCGAGGGTGTGCTCCCAACGGACTACATGGAACGGGAAGCGCCGTTTGGCGAGTTCACCGGGTACATGGGTGCCGAGGAGATCATGCCCTTCTTCAACGTCACGTGCATAACGCACCGCAAGAACCCGATCTACAACGCCTTCATCAGCCAGTTTCCACCCAGCGAAAGCAGCAAGATAAAACAGGTTGGGGGAGAGGCCGCTTACTTCAAGTTCCTCAAGCACGACTGCAACATCCCGGGGCTCCTCGACGTAGTTCTTGACGAGCCCACGGGGATCCATCCCTGGTGTATCATCCAGATGCGGAAATTCGAGTCCGCGCACATCTGGCAAGCTCTAAACGCCGTCGTGGGATTCAACGCTGCTTATCCCAAGGTGGTCATTGCCGTGGACGAGGACATAGATCCGCGGGATCCCGACGCGGTCAACTGGGCGATCAGCTTTCGAGTGCAACCTCATCGCGATATCAAGATTATGCACGGAAGGGTCAGCGGGCTTGACCATTCCACCGCTCCACTGACGTCTCCTCAATCCGAGCGGCGGTATCCTTCTCCCAACGGCGGGTCCGCCCTGCTCATAGATGCGACAACCAAATGGCCGTATCCGCCGGTGTCTCTGCCCAGGAAAGACTTTATGGAACGGGCAAAGGCACGGTGGGAAGAACTGGGCCTGCCGCCTCTCAAGCCCAAGTCGCCGTGGCATGGGTACTCTCTAGGATATTGGACCGAGGAGAACGAGCAGGAGGCCGAGCTGGCTCTCCAGGGAGAGCACTATCAGACCGGCGAGAAGCTGGCCCAGCGCAGGGTCAAGGCGGATGAGTTTGTGAGCTGAACGAAGCGATGCCAGGAGACCTTGGATGCCACCTAAGCGAGTCCCCTCTCCCTCGCGGCTAGAGGGAGAGGGCTAGGGTGAGGGTAACCCCTCTGCCTGCCTATGGGTAGACTCCGGGAGCCTACGTCGGTTGGTCAGATGGGACACCCTCACGGAGGCGCACTTTGCACATGACCTGGGATATCCAAACCGACGTGCTGGTCGCCGGCTACGGACTGTCTGGGGGCGTGGCGGCTGTAGCCGCCCGCGATGCCGGTGCCGAGGTACTGATCCTCGAAAAGGGTGAGTATCCCGGCGGCTGCTCGATCTTCTCCGGCGGCGCCGTCAAGTGCGCCGACGACGTCGAGGCGGCGACATCATACCTGTCCGCGATGTCGGGAGATCGAATGCCGGCGGAGATGATTTGCAGCTTCGCCGAGGGCCTTGCGGCAAACGAGGTCTACGTGCGCAAGCTGGCCGCAGTGAACGGAGCCGAGGTTGGGAGGATTCAGGGTACCGGGGCTCACTATCCGTATCCAGGCCGCGAGGCTCTGTACAATCTTCGCGTGTACAAGATACCGGGGTTCACCGGCTTCGCCTGGATGCGTCACTTCCTCGCGCCCTCGGGCGTAAACCTGATCAAGCTGATCGTGGATAATGTCGAGGCCAGGCGCGTCGAGGTCAGATTCAAGTCGCCAGTTCGGCGTCTCTTGATCGATACTAACGGCTCGATCCTCGGCGCAATGGCTGAAAGCGATGGGAGGCAGATCGCGGTGCGCGCGCGCCGAGCAGTAGTTCTGGCCACAGGGGGCTTCGAACAGAACGAGTGGTTTCACAAGCAGTACCTCCAGGGCAGGCCGTTTTATTCTATGGCACCTCTCACCAACACGGGGGACGGCATCGTCATGGCGCAGAAGGCAGGAGCGGCGCTGTGGCACATGTGGCACATCCACGGCTCGTACGGTTTCAAGTTCCCGGATTCGCCCATCGCCTATCGGCATCCGTTTCCGGGCCCACGCAATCCCAGGCGTAGGATGGCCTGGATCGTGGTCGACAGATTTGGATCGAGGTACATGAACGAGTACCCGCCGGCCATCCAGGACACGGGACACCGCGCGATGGAGCTGTTCGACCCTGATATTCCGGGCTATCCGCGTATCCCCTCATACGTCGTGTTCGACGAAGAGGGGCGCAAACTGGGCGCCATCGCCGAGCCGCTGGCCTTTCCCGGTTTCGAGTACGATTGGAGCAAGGACAATAGCAGGGAAATCGACAGGGGATGGATCGTCAAGGCCGGTACCCTCGCAGAACTAGCGGAAGCCGTCAAGGGGAGATTCCCAGAGAACGAGGACTGCATGAGCGGTGCGCAGCTTCAGGCCACAATCGAGGAGTGGAACGGTTACGTCGAGACCGGAGAAGATCCTCTTCATCGGCCTCCCGGCACGATGATGCGGATCGACGGGCCGCCCTTCTACGCCGCGCAGGTGTGGCCAATTATCACCAACACGCAAGGAGGGCCAGTCCACAACGCAAGGCAACAGGTCATAGATTCTTTGGGCCAGCCCATACCAAGGCTCTATGCGGTAGGCGAGTTGGGCTCGTTTTTTGGGCATCTTTACGAGTTGGGAGGCAACCTCGGCGAGTGCGTTTCTTCCGGGAGGATCGCCGGCCAGGGCGCCGCCGCCGAGATGCCCTTGCCGTAAGCCCACGGAAGGACCCAGCGGAAATATGTAGCAAGGAGGTCGGAACATGAGGAGGGACGAGTTGAGATCCAGGAGAGTGATAGCCCCGTGGTCTTGGCACGCCATAAGTACACTGGTGTTAACGCTGGTACTCGCGGCCTGTGCACCGGCGGCTCCACCGCCACCTACGCCGACGTCTGCCCCCAAGCCAGCGGCTGCGACCCCGGCTCCGGCGGCTACCAAAGCCGCTCCGGCGCCCGCCGCAGCTACGGCGGCGCCTGCCCCGTCCAAGGCGACGCCAGCCGCCAAAGGACCATCCGCCGCGTTGGCGCAGGTGATCGAAGGCACCAAGAGGGAAGGACGGGTTCAAGCTATGCTGCAGACGGGCATGGTGGGCGAGCCTGTGAAGGAAATACAGCAAGGGATCAAGGCGAAGTATGGTGTGGATTTACAGATCGACGCGGTGCCAAGCCAGAGCTACCCAGTGGCGCTGTCAGCCGCCATAGCCGAGCACAAGGCGGGCGTCGAGCCATCGCTCGACATCATCCCGCTGGGAGTGTTGCAGGCGGTCGATGCCATTAAGGCCGGAATCGCTGAGAAAGTAGATTGGGCGCCCCTGCTGAGAGAAGGGACTCCGAAAGAAGTGATTCAGCAGGACGGATACGCCGTGGTTACCTTTATGAGCCACTCCGGCCTCGCCTACAACCCCAAAGTGATTGCCCCTTCCGAAGTGCCGAAGAGTTTCACGGACCTGGCTAACCCCAAGTGGAAGGGAAAGCTCGCGATGTATAGCTATCCCGTAACCTATGTGACTTATGCCTACGCTCTCGGTGCGGACAAATTCATTTCGACGCTGCGCGAAATCGCCAAGAACAACCCGGTGGTCGAGCCCTACGCCCAGGGCGAAACTCGCTTTACGGCCGGAGAGTATCCCCTGCTTGTGACGCAGTCAAGCACGCTCGTATCGGTTAGAAACAAGGGGATTCAGGCAGAATGGGTTTCCCTGGACATCAGTTATATCCAGAAACACAATATGATCGTGCGCAAAGGGACAAAGCGTCCTAATGCAGCCAAGCTGCTCACGGTCTTCCTTGCCAGCCCCGAGGGGCACAAGATATACAACAAGACCGGGCGAGGAACGATGTTCTATCCGGGCAACTTCGAGTTCGAAGTCCACGATCGAGACGTCAAGGCGGGTATGAAGGTGTACGCCCAGGACGACCCGCCGGACATCGTGAGCTTCTTCCTTTCGGATAAGGGCAAGCAGCTCGAGAAAGAGATCGGGGACATTTTGCAGCAGAAATAGCGAAAGAGGTGACTGATAGATGACATTGGCACGGGACCAAGCAAAGGTGCTTTCGACTGATGTGGTCACCGTGGGCGGCAGCATCGCCGGGCTTACGGCGGCCATCAAGATCAAGGAACTGGCGAAGGACCTGGATGTCCTGGTCGTGGACAAGGGCGGCATTGGCTGGGCCGGCCAGGTCACTGCCAGCGGCGGGCGTTTGATCACCCTCGCGCCTGACGGAGACGTCGACCAATGGGTCGAATGGCTGGTAAAGAACGGCGAATACGTGAACGATCAGGACTGGTCTTACGCCTTCGCGAGCGAGCTGTATCAGTCGCTGGCGGAGCTGGCGACCTGGGGAGTGCCTTTTATCAAGGGCGCGGATGGCAAGATCGACCTGGAATCCCCTCCAGCGTGGAAGGTGCCCCATAAGCTGACCAGCTTCGTGCCGCAGAGGGTGATGCTGTCCCTCAAGAAGGCGGCACGGGCGAAGGGCGTCAGAATGATGGACAAGATAGAGGTCGTGGACGTCCTCAAAGATGGCGCGCGAGCCGTTGGAGCGGTCGGCTTCGATATTCTGACCGGCGAATACTGCGTGTTCAAGGCCAAAGCTACCGTCCTCGCCTGTGGAGCCGCCAACTACAAGAACCGCAAGCTCTTCACTATGAACGCCGGCGAGGGTGTGGCAGCAGCCTACAGGGCCGGGGCAACGCACCGGAACTCCGAGTTTGCGGTGACCAGAGGCTACGTTGCCAAGGATTATGAGGTCTGGAAGCGCGGCGCTCTGATGCGGTGTCTGGTGAACAGCCAGGGCGAGTACTTCTTCGATAAGCGCTTCCCGAACCGGGAGGAGAACTACCGCATCGTGAACCTGGCCATCGTCGAGGAGATCAAGGCCGGACGGGGCCCGGTGTACCTGGACGTGACGCAGGTGCCGGGGCTGCTGGACGAAGTGATGCTGACGCGCCAGCACAAGTGGACCTACGAGCAGGGCGCATTCCTGAACCCGGAAAGGGTATTCCACGAGAAGGGGGGCATCGACCTGCGCAGCCAGAAGGTGGAGTGGGTGCCATCCCTTTCCGGCCAGATGGGCAACGTGAAAGTCGACACAGACTGCAAGACCGGGATCGAAGGCCTGTGGGCCATCGGCGCCCTGACCCTCGCCGGGGTTGGCTCGGAGGGGGCCGTGGGACCGGCCAACTGGCCCGGCTACGCGATTCCCTATTGCACTGTCACCGGGCTGCGGGGCGGCAAGAGCATCGCCAGCGCTGCCAAGGAATCGCCGGCGCCGACTTCTGCGGAGGACGAGCAGGAAAGGCTGAGGCGAAGGGTGTTTGCGGCGATGGACCGCGCCAAGGGGCCAGAGCCCTATGAGGCCATCACAAGAATACAGCAGGCGATGATTCCCATTCCTTACACCTTCCTCAAGGAGGGGAGCAGACTTCAGGAGGCATTGGGCATTATCGAGGGGGTCAAGCGGGATATTCTGCCGGAGGCTAAGGCGGCAGATCCCCACGAGTTGGTGAAATACCACGAGGCCGAAAGCATGGCTCTGTGCGCCGAGATGGTTCTCAGAGCTTCGCTGCTGCGCACCGAGAGCCGCGGCATCCACATGAGGGAGGATTATCCCGACAGAGACGACGCCAACTGGCTCAAGTGGGTAAATATCAAGCGGGACGGGGACAGCATGGCGATATCCACGGAGCCCGTGCCTTTGCAAAGGTACAGGTACAAGCCGGAAGGCTGACTGCATGAAGCTTCACGCCGAGTCTCAACCGTTGTTCAACGTGGAAGGGAGATAAATAGGTATGCCGATCAAGACCTTGGATGAGGAACTCTGCAATGGCTGTAAGATATGTGTCGACGTTTGTCCGGAAGACGTGCTGCGCATGAGAGACGAAGACAGAAAAGCGCAGATCAGGTATCCGCAGGACTGCGTAGCGTGTCTGCTCTGCGAGTACTTCTGTCCAGTCAAAGCCATAGAAGTGACGGTGGACAAGGCCCGCCCAGTGCCACCGGCCTACGCCGGGTTGCTGTAGTCTGGCGATCTAGAACCACGGAAAGCACGGAAGACACGGAACTACGATAGACACGTTTTGTGTCGGACGATTTGGGAGGTGATGCTCTTGGCTGATAAGTCGCAATTGTTGGAAGACGCGAATTGGCCCAGCCTATCGGAGAACGAGCGGGATCGCCGCTGGGTGCGGGTCAGAGAAATGATGAAAGCCCGGGGGCTGGATTGCCTCGTCGTCTTTGGGCTGAAGGGTCGCGAGATGTTCGACCGATACCTGACGAACGATCGCACCGGCGGCATCGTGATCTTTCCCAGGGAAGGTGATGGCCTGATCCATCTTAGCTGGACGACGTTTGATGTCACCGCCCACCTCGAAAGCTCCTTGAGAGACGAAGCGTCGTGGGTCAAGGACGTAAGGCTCGGAGCTAACGGCGCCGGGGTAGTCAGCGTTCTTCGGGAGAAGGGATACGAACGAGCGAGCATCGGTGCGGTGGGGCTGGGCATGTACGCGCCGGGCGAGATGGAAGGCAACGTGCCCTATGGAACGTGGGCGCATATTCTGGAGAAGCTTCCCGACGCGACTTTTCACAACGTGTCGTACCCTTTCGCGGAGGTGATCTTCGCCAAGAGCGATGAGGAGCTACAACTGGCACGCAGAGCAGCGGCGATTGGCGAGCTTGTTTGCGAGGCAATGATCAATGCGACGCGAGTCGGCGCAACCGAGAGTGAGATCTACGCCGCCGGGATGTACCACTTGTTCCTGAACGGAGGCAACGGGAGCCCTTCGCCGTACATTAGCCCAATGATCTTTCACTCGGGGCCGGACAACCCGAGTTGGGGAGCTCCCATGTGGCTCTTCCGCCCGCAGCGCCCGCGGACGATTCAGAACGGCGACATCATCCTGGCGGAGATCTTCCCCCACTACGGCGGTATGGAGGCGCAGCTTCAGTTGGCCATCGCCGTCGGGGAAATCGATCCGGTGAATAAGGAGTGCGCGGCGATAGCCCGACGATCGTACGAGGCGGGCATCGAGGCCCTTAGACCCGGCAGGCGATTCGGCGAAGTGGTGGAGGCGATGGAGGCCCCTCTGAGGGAGGCCGGCGCCTGGCAACTGACCCCACTCATTCACAGCCTGAATCCGCTGGCCTGGGTTAGCAGGTCCTACGTCGGGGTCGAGAAGCTGCCTGGCATCGACAGGTATCAGGCCGTTTCCGGCAAGCCGATGGTTGGGGGTGACCTGGTCATACAGGCCAACACGATATGGGAGATCGAGCCGAACGCCTGCCTGGGCAAGCACAGGGTAAATATCGGTGGCACAGTGATCGTCACCGAGAAAGGCGTCGAGGAGCTGAACGTGCTGCCGAACGAGTTGCGTTATGTCGGGTAAGGGCTGTGGGGCCTTGGATCAAGGCTCCACAGGGCAATGGAACGAGGGGGCGAGGGGAACTTGTAGCCGCAAGCTTCAGCTTGCGCGGTGCCGGTGGTCGAGCTAGCGCCTTATCATAGCAGGCGACCCCGCCAGGCAAACGGGCACGCGCACCCTGAAGGGTGCGGCTACGTCACATCAGTAGACACGAAGGGAGGTCAACGTATGAAGGCCACAGGAACCTTGGTTATGTTAACTGGTATCGTTTTGTTGGCATTGCTTGTCTCTTGCGCCCCGGCCGCACCTCCGCCGCCGCCGACGGCCACGGCCGTGCAGGTCAAGCCGACCCCTGCCGCGGCGCAGCCTGGTGCCCCGGCGCCTGCACCCACCAAAGCACCGGCTCCGGCCACGCCAGCCCCTGCCGCCAAAGGGCCTTCGCCCGCCCTGGCCCAACTCATCGAAGCGGCCAAGAAGGAAGGGCAGATATCTGTCTCCTTAACTCCCAATTTGACCGGCAAGGGGATGGAACGGCTGAGGGGAGAGATAAGGGAGACGTATGGCGTAGATCTGAATATCACCTACGAGCCGAGCTCGAGTTATCCAGCACTCGCCGCGAAGGCAATTGCCGAGCACAAGGCCGGGGCCACTTCGACGTTCGACCTTATGCAGTCCTCGGATGCCAACCTGTCCGACATGGTCGCGGCCGGCATCGTTCAGAAGTCTGATTGGCAGCCGCTGGTGGCCGAAGGGACGGCTCCCGAGATGGTGCAGTGGGACGGGCATGCGCTCGTTATCTACACGGGCCACGTCGGGCTGATCTACAATCCCAGGCTCATCCCTGCCGCCGAGGTGCCGAAGTCCTTCAGCAACCTGGCAGACCCCAAGTGGCGCGGCAAGCTGGCAATACTGTCGTACACCAGCACTTATATGAGCCACGTCTTCCTCGGCAGTGCGGATGGGTTGCTGAACGACCTTCGGGCTATAATGAAGAACCAGCCACTGGTCGACACTTACGCCCGCATCACGACCAGGTACCTGGCTGGGGAGTACCCGCTGGCGATGATGGGCTCGATGTACTACGAGGACATCCGCCGGAAGAACTACCCGGTCGAGTGGAAGTCGATCGACTTCTCGCGCGTCAGCGTTCACGCTCTCGTCGTCTTGAAGAATGCGGCGCATCCCAACGCGGCGAAACTGATGGCCGTCTTTATCGCGAGCCCCAAGGGCCAGAAGCTGATACAAGAGGAGGCCAGCGGTGGCAGCTTCTTCTACCCGGGGAACTACGAGTACGACATTCATCAGCAGGACCAGAAAGCAGGTCTGCTGCTGTTCAACAACCAGCAGTACCCCGGCGCGAAGGAGTACCTGCTGTCTGATAAGGCGAAACAGATCGAGAAGCAGATCGGGGATATCCTGCGAGGTCAATGATGAGCTGAAGGGGTCCAAACATGGCTGTTCAAATCGAGTTCAGGAAGTCGTGCGTCCCCGCTTCGGCGGAGCAGTGCATACGCTTCGCCGAGGAGCTGGAGCGATTGGGCTACAGTGGTTTCTGGTATCCGCACGCCGTTTCTCGTCAGATGCCAATCTTGGAGACGCTCTCCGTATTGACCGCCGTGGCGGCCAGGACCAGCAGGATCAGGATTGGGACGGCGGTGCTCCAGACGCCGCTGTACCAGCCCTTCGCCCTGGCTCAGACGTTGATGACCATCGACCATTTCTCCAACGGCAGGTTGGTGTGCGGTCTCGGTCTGGGTTGGGTACCGAGCGAGTTCGAGAACCTGGGCGTGCCTTTCAAGGAGCGGGGAGGCCGCACCGACGAGGCGCTGGAGATCATTAGGCGGCTGTGGACCGAGGACGAGGTTACGTTCGCAGGCAAGTACTACACCCTGCGGGAGGCCAGGCTGATCCCCAAGCCAATCCAGAGGCCGTACCCCAAGATACTTATCGGCGGCGGGTACAACGCCGGAGCGCGGGGCTATCCCGGCGAGAAGCCGCGCCCGAGGTGGGTCGAAGCCCCCTTGCGGCGCACGGCCAAATATGCGGACGGCTGGGTTGCACCACCGTATTTGTCTCCGGATGAAGCGGTCGAGGCCATCGGCGAAGGTCTGGACAGAATCAAGGCACTTGGACGCGAGATGGGTCGGACTATCACCGACGAGGAGTTCGAGATCGTCGTCGAGACCGCGCCGTTCAACGTGAGCGAGAGCCGAGAAAGAGCCGTGGAAGAAGCCGCACGGCTCCACTCGGCACGGTCTGTCGGCGATTTCCACCAGGTAATGG
The DNA here is from genome assembly GCA_016210495.1 of Chloroflexota bacterium. The sequence goes on along the minus strand of JACQUC010000268.1, from coordinate 85,602 downwards.
GTAATCTCTCGTTCGAGCGCCAGTTGAATACCGGCGGCTTCGGCCCGCCCGAGGAAGTAGCGGCCTTTGTCGACAAGTGGCTCGACGTCGCCAGAAGAGCGCCCGCCCTGAAGAGCATTCAACTGAACATAGGCTCGCTCGACCCGCTCGAGCAGATCAGGAGATTCCACGAGCAGGTTCGGCCTTTGTTGAGAATCTGAGACTGTGCATACGCTAGCAGTCCGTCAAGGTTGTTGGGATGACTGTCACGCTGTCCGAAGGACTCCGGACTCCTTCGGAGAGCAGAGCGAGGGGTCGCGACATTCGTGTGCCGAGATTCTTCGTCCGCCTCAGGCGGACTCAGAATGACACACGTCACTCCACCTGTGACGATCCACACCAGGGCTCAAAGGAGGCTTGCAATGACTCGGAATAGCAACGGGACAAAGGCTATGCTAGGCTCATGGGCACTATTGGAAAGGTTTCTCGTGGCCCTGGTGGCCGTGCTGGTGGCGTGTGCTCCCAGTGCCGCTCCACCTCCCGCCGCCACAGCTCCGCCGGCCGCTCCGACTGCCGCCAAGGCAGCACCGGCAGCTCCCACGACGGCAGCGGCAACGCCAGCCAAGACGGCGCCAGCGCCCACGACCGCCGCCGCGGCTCCAGCCGCCAAAACGTCGTCCGCGCTTGCCCAGATCATCGAGGGGGCGAAGAAGGAAGGCAGGGTGTCCGCCATCCTTCCCACCGACGTGGCGACCGATCGGGTGAACGAGATGAGGGATGGGATCAGGAAGAAGTACGGGCTGGACCTCGCTATCGAGGCGGTGCCCAGCGACAGCTACCCGGCGACCTTGGCCAAGGGAATCGCGGAGCAGAAGGCAGGAGTTGCACCATCCGCGGATCTGGTGACGCTCAGCGACATCGCCACGGCGCAGGCCGTGCGGGCCGGGATCCTCGAGAAGGTGGACTGGGCCCCCCTCCTTGCCGAGGGAACGCCTCACGAGGTGATGAGGTACGATGGACACAGTGTGGTCATATTTAACGGCCACGCGGGGATGATGTACAATCCGAGCGTCATCCCCGCCGCGGAGGCCCCGAAGATCTGGACCGACCTGGGCAACCCGAAGTGGCGAGGCAAGATCGCCATGTGACACGAATAGTTACAGAGCCTATGCCTACGTGCTCGGCGTGGACCGCATCCTGGCCGATCTGCGCGCTATCGTAAAGAACAACCCGGTCATTGAAGTATACGCGCGGGGAAGAACCCGCTACCTCACGGGCGAATACCCGATCCTGCTCACTCAGTCGAGCTCCATACTTGACGCCAAGAAGGGCAACGTCCCGGCGGTCTGGGTCTCGCTGGAAATGGGCTACCTACAGAACCATCACGTCATGCTTCGTAAGGGGACGGCAAATTCCAACGCGGCAAAACTGCTCGCAGTTTTCCTGGCCAGTCCCGATGGCCACGCGATCCTCAACTCGACCGGACGGGGAAGTATGCTCTACCCAGGCAATGTCGAGTTCGACATCCACCAGCAGGATGTGAAGGCGGGCCTGCGCACCCTCAACTTCGACGAGTCGCGCGAGGCGGTGGAATTCTCGCTGTCGGAGAAGGGCCAGCAGATCGAAAAGGAGATCGGGGACATTTTGAAGGGAGGCTAGAACACAGGTGTACTATCGGGACCTGAGAGACCACATCGAAGCCCTGGAAGCAAACGGCAAGCTTGTGAGAATAACCAAACAGGTCAACAAGGACACGGAGCTGATGCCGTTGGTACGATGGCAGTTCCGTGGTCTTCCCGACGACGATAGAAAGGCCTTCCTTTTCGACGACGTCATCGACGTCAAAGGAAGGAGGTACGACATCCCGGTGCTGGTGGCCAGCCACGCCGCGTCGAGGCAGATGTATGCGCTTGGCATGCAGTGCAAGCCGGGCGAGATCATGGAGAAATGGGCACAGGCCCAGCTTCATCCAGTCGAGCCCAGGATGGTCGAGAGCGGCCCCGTGCAGGGCGAGGTCCACGTCGGGGATGCGCTGTTGGAGCACGGGGGTCTGGAGGAGTTCCCCGTTCCTATCTCGACACCCGGCTTCGATAACGCGCCCTACCTGACGAATGCCAATTGGGTCACCAAGGATCCGGAAACGGGCATCAGGAACATGGGCAACTACAGGGCGATGATCAAGAGCCCGACGAGAACCGGCTGCTGCGCCATGGGCGTCCAGCACCTTCGCATCCACTGGGAGAAGTGCCGGCGCAATGGCATGCCGCTGCAAGCCGCCATCGTCATCGGTGCCAGTCCCAATCTGGGGTACGTGGGGACCACCGGGATTGCCTATGGCGTCGATGAATTCGCGGTGGCCGGGGGCATTGCCGGGGTGCCGGTGGAGCTGGTGAAGTGCCGGACGGTGGATATCGAGGTTCCTGCATCGGCCGAGATCGTGATCGAGGGCGTGCTGTCCACGGAATACCTCGAGCGCGAGGCGCCTTTTGGCGAGTTCACCGGCTACATGGGAGCGGAGGAGATGAACCCCGCGTTCGAGGTGACCTGCATCACGCACCGCAAGAAACCCATCTACAACGCTTTCTTCAGCCAGTTTCCGCCCAGCGAGAGCAGCAAGCTTAGAGGGGTGGGCCACGAAGGCACTTTCTACAAGTTCCTGAAATATGATTGCAACATCCCGGGCATACTGGACGTGGCGTTCCACGAGAGCTGCGGCAGCAACCCCTACTGCGTGATTCAACTGAGGAAGCTGCACCCGGCGCACGTCTGGCAGGCCCTGAACGGAGTTGTGACACGCTCCGCCGGGTTTCCGAAGTATGCCATCGCCGTCGACGAGGATATAGATCCCCGCGACGCGGACGCCGTGAACTGGGCGCTGAGCTTCAGGACGCAGCCAAACCGAGACGTGAGGATCGTGCAGGGACGCGTTGCGGGCCTGGACCACTCCACAGCGCCGCTGACGTCGCTTCATTCCGAGCGCCGCTATCCATCTCCGAGCGGCGCTTCAGCTATGCTGATCGACGCCACGATCAAGTGGCCTTATCCGCCGGTGTCGCTGCCGAGGAAGGATTTTATGGAAAAGTCGAGGGAGCTGTGGGAGGAGCTCGGCCTTCCGCCGCTCAGGCCCAAGTCGCCCTGGTTCGGATACTCGCTGGGATACTGGACTGAAGAGAACGAGACCGAGGCGGAGCTGGCGCTGAAGGGCGAGCATTTCCAGACGGGCGAGAAGCTTGCCAGGCAGAGGATACCGGCCGTCGGCTTTCGCGAGGCGCCGTAGGGCGCCGGGCACGAGAGATGTGGAACCGCAAAGAACGCAAAGGGGTGATTAAGATTGGCCGTGTGGAAGAACCTTGATGTCAATAGCGAAGACTCATTTCCATCCCTGTCGCTTAACGAGCGCGACTGGCGCTTTGCCAGGGTGAGGGAGCTGATGCGGAGCAAGGGGCTGGACTGCCTTCTCGTCGCCGGTCTATGGACGCGCGAGCAGTTCCACTCCTACTTGGCCAACGACCAGGCGGGCGGCTACGTCGTCATTCCGCTTAAGGGCGAGCCGGTCCACCTTTGCCCGACCGCCTTCGTCATCACGACCCATCTGGAGAGCATCAACAGGGGAGAGACGCCCTGGATAGAGGATACCAGGGTCGGGGCCACGGCGAAGGGCATCGTGGCCACAATCAAGGAGCTGGGTTATGATCGATCCACCATCGGGGTCGTGGGGCTGGGCGGCGCCGGGGCGTTCGAAGGCGAGGGGTTCATCGCCTACGGCACGTGGACGCACGTCCTGGAGAACCTGCCGAACGCGAATTTCGTCGACATCACGACGCCGTTTGCAGAGCTGGTGCTGATCAAGAGCGAAGAGGAAATCAAGGTTGTGCGGTGGGCAGCAGGCGCGGGGGAGGCGTCCTGCCAGGCGATGCTCGATGCCACGCGTCCGGGAGTGCTGGAGAGCAAAGTGGCGGCGGCTATTATGTCCGTGCTTTACGAATACGGCGCGGTGCTCGAGCGCGGGTCGTTTTTCATCATCCACTCGGGTCCGAACAATCCTAGCTGGGGGGCTCCGACGTGGCTGATACGGGCGGAGCGCCCCCGCACGCTGCAGGCGGGCGATGTCGTACAGACAGAGATATTTCCCTACTACGGCCCGGGCGGAGGGAGGGCGCAGGTGCAGATGTGCGTGGCACTCAATCCCGTCCATCCAGTCAATGCGGAGTGCGCCAGGCTCGCCCGCCAGTCGTACGAGGAGGGGTTGAAGGCGCTGCGCCCGGGAAAGACGTTCGCCGAGGTAGCGGACGCAATGGCCAAGCCGATTCTGGAGGCGGGAGCCTGGCATCTGACGCCGCTTATTCACACCATGGCTCCGATGCTGGCCGTCGGCGGCAGGGGCGTCGGGCTCGAGCAATTGCCCGGGATTGAGCGGTACAAGGGTTTGCAGTCCCTGTCCATCACCAGGCACACCTTGGGAGACACGGTTGTTCAACCCAATACGATTTACGAGCTGGAGCCGAACGTTTGTCGAGGCAAGCATCGGGTCAACATCGGAGGTGCGGTCCTCGTGACCGAGGAAGGCGCCGAGGAGCTGAACGAGCTACCGAACGAGATGCGGGTGGTGTAGAGGGGCGTGAGGGCGCTATCTCCTCTCTGTACGTGGAAACGGGATTGGGCATATCTTACAACGGAAATAGCTGGGGATTTCGCTTGACTGTGCACCCGAAGCGTGTATAATGGTGCTGCGCGATCTTCCAGAGGGAAGATTTTTTCCATGCCGGACTCTTGCGACAGCGCTGCTTGTCATTACTCCTGCCGTCTCGGGCACGGGCTCAGATCTAAAAAGCTATTGAAGCTCCTTTCGAATCTGGCTCGACAGTGCCAAGGGGCTTAGAAAGAGGTCAGAGAAATGGCAATCCTCGAATCGAAACTAACTTTTGGAGGCATGATGGTGACGCTGGCCGCGCTAGCTCTTGGCGCCTCGCTGGTGCTGCTCGCCGCGTGTGCGCCAGCGGCTGCTCCCACGCCATCACCGATTCCAGCCACCGCGGCTCCGCCCGCGGCGAAGGCTACAACTGCTCCCGCGGCTCCGCCCGTGGCAAAAGCCACGGCTGCTCCCGCGGCGACCACCGCGGCCGCGCCTCCCAAGACGACGTCCTCGGCTCTGGCTCAGGTGATCGAGGGGGCCAAGAAGGAAGCAAAAGTATCTATTATGATCCAATCGGACCTGGCGGGCGAGAAAGTGAAGGAGATCAGGGAGGGCATAAAGAAGAACTACGGGCTGGACCTGGAGATAGGCGCCGTCCCCAGCGCGAGCTACCCCGCAGCACTAGCTCAAGCGATCTCGGAGTTCAAGGCGGGGGCGACACCGTCCCTCGATTTTATGCCTGCCAGCGACCTCTCGACCGTCCAGGGAATGCAGGCCGGAGTGATAGAGAAGGTCGACTGGGAACCCTTGCTGGCTCCAGGCACACCCAAGGAGGTCATTAAGGAAGGCGGGTACGGCATCAACACGTTCCAGAGCCATCTTGGGCTCGTTTATGACCCCAGGGTCATCCCTGCCGCCGAAGCGCCGAAGTCCTTCGCCGACCTCGGCAATCCCAAATGGCGAAACAAGATCGCGATGTATAACTACGCCAACAACTACCTGACCTACGCGTATGTGCTGGGTCCGGAAAAGTTCGTGCCTCAGTTGCGAGCCATTATGAGCAACAACCCAGCGGCGGAGATCTACGCCAATGGTCAGAGGCGTTATATGTCGGGCGAATACCCTATCCTCCTGACTTCGTCGCAGATCTACCTTCAGATCAAGAAGGCGGGCGTGCCGGTGGAATTCGTCTCACCGGATATCTCCTGGCTGCAGAACCACAACATGATTCTGATTAAGGGGTCAAAGGTGCCCAACGCCGCGAGGCTCGTCGCTGCCTTTCTGGCTGGCCCGGACGGCCACAAGATACACAACTCGGTGAGTCGCGGCAGCATGCTCTATCCCGGCAACGTCGAGTTCGATCTCCACGAGATAGATCAGAAGGCGGGGCTACGCGTGTTCCAGCAGGATAAGTCGCCGGAATCGGTGCAGTTCTTCCTGTCTGACAAGGGCAAGCAGGTAGAGAAAGAGATCGGGGACATCCTTCAGGGCAAATAGAAGCTGTCGTCCTAGTCTATGCCATCAGGGGGGAGGTACCGTAATTGGCCGTAGTCGAAGCGCGCGCCGGGGGACGACCCAGGGCTACATCGATAGCAAGCCTGTTGAGACCGGAAACGCCCCTGTTCGCCATTGCCTTGCTGGCCGCGCTCTTCATCGTGGGGCTCGTGGTGGTTGTCCTGTACGCGACAGTCATCGACGGCCTGCCAGGCGTCGAGGGCAAGCTGTCTCTGGTCAACTACTCGGATGTGATGTTCAGCTCGGTGACTTACCGAGCGCTGACCAACACCATTTGGCTGGGCCTCGGCACGGTCGCGATAAACTTCTTTTTCGCGGTACCAATCGCCTGGCTCATTCACCGAACATCGATGCCATTCAAGACCGTCTTCCTCACGCTGATGTACCTCGGCATCACGATCCCGGGCTTCTTGCGAGCCATCGCCTGGATTCTGCTGCTCAGCCCCAAGATCGGCCTGGTGAATCAGTTCCTGAGGATATTCTTGCCGACCGACGAAGGCCCGTTGAGCATCTACAACCTGCCCGGCATAGCGTTCGTGCAGGGCCTCGGGCTCACGGCCGTGATGTTTTTTATGATCTCGGCGGCCTTTCTAGCCGTGGACCCTGCGCTAGAGGAGTCGGCGGAGGTGAGCGGAGCGCGAAAACTCAGTGTGATGCGCCGCATATCACTTCCGCTAATCGCCCCCGCATTGGCCGCGGCTGGTATCTATAATTTCATGACCGCCGTGTCGATGTTCGACACGCCGGCTCTGCTCGGGGCGCCGAGCCGCATCCACGTCCTGAGCACCCTGATGTTCTACACAGTACACACGGACATAGGTCTGCCAAGGTATGGGGTTGCAGGAGTGTACGGCGTTGTGCTGCTAGTGCCCACGCTGATTGCCCTCTATTACTACCAGAAAATGCTGCGTCGCAGTTATCGCTACGCCGTGGTCACGGGGAAGGGCTACAAGCCGAAGCTAGTCGAGCTGGGGCCGTGGAAATGGGCCGGCGTAGGCTTCGTGTCGATCTTCTTCTTCCTGGAGTTGTTTCTCCCGTTGCTGGTCCTCATCTGGACCTCACTTGTCCCGTACATCCGTTTGCCAAGCTCGGAGGCCTTCGCCAGCATTAACGCCGAAGGCTATCGGTATGCCATCGACGCTTTGCTGGGCAGACCGCTGACCAACACGCTTATTATGGTATTGGCAGTGATGTTCGGCGTTCTGTTTGTCAGCACGATCATCTCCTGGGTGGTACTTCGCACGCGCATGCCGGGAAGGTACACCCTGGACTCGGTCGCGATGTTGCCCCACGCCGTGCCGAGCATCGCCTTCGCCTTCGCCATCGCCTTCATCGCCCTGTCGCTGGGCAAAGTCCTGCCGCTGTACGGCAGTCTGGTTGTGATCATTCTGGCCCACGTGGTTGCATACGTGAGCTTTGGCACCAGAACGATCAACGGGGCGCTGATCCAGATACATCGGGACCTGGAGGAGGCGGTTTCCACCAGCGGAGGGTCCAGGATCACTGCCATCAGGAAGGTCATACTACCGCTGCTGGCTCCGGCTTTGTTTTACAGTGGACTTTGGGTCGGTCTACTCTCGTACCGAGAAGTCACCATGGCCCTGTTCCTGCAAACCCCCCAGAACAAGGTATTCTCGACGGTCATCTGGACGCTTTGGGGTGCCAACAAGCCATCCCAGGCGGCTGCGCTGGGAGTCATCATGTTTGTGGGCACAATGATCATCGTCGTCATACTGTTGCGAACAGCATCCCAGTACGTCTATGGGCTTCGCCGACGATAGGAATCTTCTGACCACCGGCAACCTTAACAAGAGATGACGGGAGGAACTTCGATGTTAAAGGTAGTCAGCTTACACAAGGCTTACGTTGCGGAGGGCAGGCGAGTGCCGGCTCTCAGGGGCGTTAGCTTCGATATTGGCGACGGAGAGTTCTACACGCTGCTGGGACCGAGTGGCTGCGGCAAGAGCACCACGCTACGGTGCGTAGCGGGACTCGAGCACCCGGAGGAGGGCGAAATCCAGTTGGGACCGAACACGGTTTTTTCGGCCTCCAGGAACGTCTCGATGCCGGCCCACCAGCGAGACATCAGCATGGTGTTTCAGTCCTACGCTATTTGGCCGCATATGAACGTCTTCGACAACGTGGCTTTTCCCCTGGTGCACGGCAGGGAGAGGCATTCCAAGGCGGAGGTAAAAACAAGTGTAGAGGAGGCGCTGGCGTCGGTACACCTGGAGGGGCTGGAAAGCCGTCCTGCCTCGTTACTGAGCGGTGGCCAGCAACAGCGCGTTGCCCTGGCCCGCGCGTTGGTGCGCCGGCCCGCGCTGCTGCTTATGGACGAGCCCTTGAGCAACCTGGATGCCAGGCTGCGCGACGAGATGCGCAAGGAGATCAAGCGGTTGGCCCAGACCTTCCGGCTGACGACGCTTTACGTCACACACGACCAGGTCGAGGCCCTCTCCCTCTCCGACACGATCGCCGTCATGCACGATGGACTGATCATCCAAGAAGGGTCGCCGCGGGATATCTATCTGTCGCCGCGTGACGGCTTCGTCGCCGGATTCGTGGGCCGTGCCAATCTCGTAAAGGGAACCGTAGTAGGTAGGGCGGAGGACCGGCAGGAATGGCTCGTAGAAACCAACTTCGGGCGATTGCGGAGTGTGAGCGCGGAGGCCGTGAAGCAGGGTGACGAGGTGATGCTGTCTTTGCGGCCCGAGGCCATAAGTATTTATGCCCACGAACCCGACGCGAGATACAACGTGCTTCAGAGCACCATAGATGTGCTGACGTTCACCGGAGAGAACACCGAGTGCCAGGTGCGTGTTGGGGACACGCTAATCGAGGTGAAAGTCCACGGCCTGGCCAAGCTGGCACCCGGCCAGAAGGCCTACCTGCACGCGCCGCCTGAGCACTGCCTGATGCTGCCGACCAAGTAATATGGGGGTTCATCGATGGTAGAGATCGAATTCAGGAAGGCACTGGCTCCTGCCTCGGCGGAGATGTGCGTGGGCTTTGCCGAGGAAATCGAGCGACTGGGCTACAGCGGCTTCTGGTATCCCCACGCCATCGCCAGGGACATACCCAGCCTCGAGACGCTAACGGTTCTCGCGGGTGTGGCGACGCGGACGAGCAAGATCAGGATCGGAACTGCGGTTCTTCAAATACCTCTATACCCTCCATTTGCCCTTGCCCAAACTTTGATGACCATCGACCACTTGTCCAACGGGCGCCTGGTTCTCGGCGCGGGCACGGGCTGGCTGCCCCACGAGTTTGCCAACCTGGGCTTGTCGTTCAAGGAGCGTGCCGGCCGCACCGACGAGGCACTCCAGATCATCAAGCGCCTGTGGACCGAGGAGGAGGTCACCCACGAGGGCAAGTACTACACGCTGCGGGAGGCAAGACTGATACCGAAGCCGGTGCAAAAGCCACATCCCAAGATCATCATCGGGGGCGTTTACAACATCGGGCAGCAGGGATACCCCGGAGAGAAGCCCCGCCCGGTCTGGAGCGAAAGGGCCATCCGGCGCATCGCGCGGGTGGGCGATGGTTGGATAAGCCCTCACGTCATCTCGCCGGAGAACGCCGTCGAGGTCTTCTCAGAGGCGCTGGAGAGAATAAGGGCCGCGGCGCGGGAGGAGGGACGCACGATTAGCGACGAGGAGTTCGAGCTGGTCGCCGAGACATCCCCATTCAACGTCAACGAAAACAAGCAGAAGGCGGTGGAGGAAGCGCTAGGGCTCTATTCGTCGCGCTCGGCGCGGGGCTTTCTCCAGGTAGCAGGCAACCCTTCTTTCGAAGATTTGGTCCACCACGGAGCGTGCGGGCCCGCCGAAGAGGTTGCGGCTATGGTCAACAGTTGGCTTGCCGTCAAGAAGCACGTGCCCGCGCTCAAGAGGATTCAACTCAACATTGGCTCGCTCGACCCCATCGAGCAACTGAGGAAATTCCATGCGCAGGTCCAGCCCTTGTTGGACCAATAACCTTGGAGGTGAAGCAATGAAAACAATAGGAACGACATTGCAGACCAGAGTCGGTGCAGGCGTGGTGCTGTTAGCCTGTGCGCTGCTGATTGCCACAGTTGCGTCCTGTGCCCCGGCCGCCTCGCCCACGCCCGTCCCGCCGGCACCGACTTCCGCCGCTCCCAAGGCAACCCCTGCGCCGGCCGCGTCTGCCCCAACTGCTGCACCCGCTGCGCCTGCCACGCCGGTGGCCAAGGCAGCGCCCGCGCCCGCAGCGAAAGGCCCTTCCCCCGAATTGACCCAGCTCATCGAAGCGGCTAAGAAGGAAGGAAAGGCGTCCATAAAGCTGCACTCGGGCGTCGAAGCGCAACCCATAAGAGAGGGTATCAAAAGGAAGTTTGGCATCGATTTGGAGATCGATGCCTCGCCGAGCGATAGCTACCCGGCGGCGGTAGCCAAAGCCATCGCGGAGTACAAAGCGGGGACGCAGCCCAGCTACGACCTTCTGCCGCTCTCAGACTCCACTGCCGCCCAGTCGATCAACGCCGCCATCGTGGAGAAAGTCAACTGGGCACCTCTGCTGATCGAGGGTACGCCTCGGGAAGTGATCCAGTTTGACGGCTATGCTATCTCACCCTACACCGGCCACATCGGCATGGTCTACAATCCGAAGGTGATTCCCGCCGCCGAGGCGCCCAAGTCTTTTGGCGACCTTACCGACCCCAAATGGCGCGGGAAGATCGCCGCCTACAATTACGCAACTAACTACGTCAACATCGCCTTCGTCAGGGGCACCGACAAGACCCTGGCGGACCTTCGCGCATTCATGAAGAACAACCCAGTGCTGGAAGTCTATGCCCGTGGCCAGACCCGCTTTATGGCCAACGAGTACCCGATCCTTTTGACCGGATCGGCGATATACGGCGATGTCAAGCAGAAGGGCCTTCCGGTGGAGTGGGTGTCTCCCGACTTTTCGTGGTTTTCCATCCACACTATGCACGTGATGAAGGGGTCCAAGCAGCCCAATGCCGCCAAGCTGATAGCACTGTTCCTCGCCAGCCCGGACGGACACAAGATTTACAACGGCTCGGGCCGGGGGAGTATGTTCTACCCCGGTAACATCGAGTTCGACATTCACCAGCAAGATGCGAAATTGGGCCTGAAGCAGTTTAACCCGCAGACGTGGCCTGGGGCGATGGAATTTCTCCTGTCGGACAAGGGCAAGCAGTTGGAGGACGAGGTCGGGCGAATCCTCCGGGGAGGGTGAGTGCACGAATTCGATAATCTAATCGATACTGACGTACTGGTGATTGGCGGCGGTCTGGCGGGAACCTGGGCCGCCGTCCGCGCGAAAGATTTTCCGGTCGACGTGACGCTGGTGGAGAAGGCCATGGTGGCCCGTTCCGGCGCCTCAACTTTCGCGGCCGGGGTGATGCTGGCTCCCCAGCCCGACGACGACCTCGATCTCTGGAAAAAGGAGATCTTCGAGCGCGGTGACTACTTGAACGACCAGGACGCCGTCGACGTTCTGCTCCAGGATCAGATTCAAAGAGTCAGCCAGATGGACGGTTGGGGCTTCCCCTTCGAGCGGGACGCCTCCGGCCAGGTCGTGCGCACCATCGGGCGCGCCCATAAAACCACCCGCATCTTGATGTTCCACGGACGCAAGATGATGGATGGAATGCGCAAGCAGGTGGTTGGGAAGGGCGTGCGACTGGTAGAGCGTGTAATGATCACCGATCTCCTCACATCCGATGGCAAGTACCCGACCGACGGGAGCATCGTGGGCGCCATGGGCTTCGACGTTAGGAGCGGCGAAACCTACTTGTTCAGAAGCAAGGCCGTCGTCATGGCGGCGGGCTACACCTCATACCGGGTCGGTGGCGGCTGTTGCGATAACCTGGCGGGCGACGGCGTCGCGGCGACAATGCGAGCGGGAGCCCAGCAGCTCGGCCTGGAGTTTATGACCGGGTGCAACATCACCGTTTGGGAGCGACGATTCCACACCGCCGGCATCAACATGATGCAGGGGAGCGGTGCCAGGATCGTCAATGCGCTGGGCGAGCGATTTATGCCGAAGTACGATCCGGAGCTGGCGGAGCGGACGAAAACGTACTACCTGTGCATGGCCTTCTGCAAGGAGGCTTTGGAGGGGCGGGGGCCCGTCTACGTCGACATGCGGCATCTGCCGCCGGAGGCGATCCAGAGATTCCGCCGCGTCATCCCGAAGTCGATGCGCATCTTCGATGCGGCAGGCATCGACATCAGGGAGAAGATGGTAGAGTGTTCCCCCTCGATCAGAATCGGCGGGTCGTCATCGGGCAGCGGCGGCATGCGGGTGGATAAGGATGGCCGATCCAGTATGCCTGGCCTGTTCGGGGCGGGGACGGCGACCGCAACCCTGGCGCACGGCACGTATTCGGTCGGAGGGGTCAATCTGGCAAACTGCTGCGTTTTCGGCTACCGAGCCGGAGAGAGTGCGGCCAGGACCGCGCTGGAGGCTGCCTGGCCGGAAGTGGAGGCAGGTGGCGCGCGACGTTTGCTCGACGCGCACCTGGCACCGACGAGGCGTGACCACGGTATCGAGCCGGACCAGGTGAACGAAGAGATCCGGAGGAGGTTAACGCCAGCGCAGTACAACTTCTTCCGGCACGCCAGCAGGCTGGAAGAGACGACCGCCTGGTTCGAGCAGTTGGAGCAGGAGAAGCTGCCCAATCTGTACGCGCGCGACGTCCACGAGGCGGTGAAGGCAATCGAGCTTCACAACTACGTGCTCGTCGCCAAACTGGCGCTGGGCGCGGCCCTGGTCAGGACCGAATCACGCGCCAGCCACTTCCGCGAGGAGTTTCCGTACCGCGACGACGACAACTGGCTGAAATGGTTGGTCGTGCAAGAAACCGGGGATGGCACCCGGATCTGGACCGAGGACGTTCCTTTCGAAAGGTACTCGCTGAAGCCTCCGGTACGCGGAAAGAAGCCCGCACCGGTGCAATTCTTTTTCGTTTGACATTCACCAGCAAGACATGAAGCTGGGTCTTCGCGTCTTCGAACAGGACAAATCGCCTGACTCAGTGCAGTTCTTCCTCTCGGACAAGGGCAAGCAGATCGCGAAGGAGATCGCCGACATACTTCAAGGCAAGTGATCGGGAGGTGCATCACCGATGGCGGTGCCGAGAAATCAGGAAAACGTCGTGTCGACCGATGTGCTCATCGTTGGCGGAAGCGTAGCCGGGCTCACGGCTGCGATCAAGACTAAGGAGCAACGGCCAGACCTCGACGTTCTGGTGGTGGACAAAGGTGGCATTGGCTGGGCGGGCCAGGTGCCCGCGGGCGGTGGGCGCTTGATAACTCTGCCCCCTGATGGCGACGTCGAGGGCTGGGTGCAGTGGCTGGTCAAGAACGGCGAATACCTGAACGACCAGGATTGGTCGTTCGCGTTTGCGGGGAGCATGTACGAGTCCCTCGCCGAGGTGGCCACGTGGGGAGTGCCTTTTATCGAGGCCGCGGACGGCAAGATCGACCTGGAGGACCCGCCAAGCTGGAAGGTGCCCCACAAGCTCACGAGCTTCATCCCGCACCGGGTGATGCTCAGCTTGAAGAAGGCGGCACGTGCCCGCGGGGTGCGGATGATGGACAAGGTCGAGGTCGTCGACCTGCTCAAGGACGGCGAGCGGGTGGTAGGGGCGGTGGGCTTCAGCATACTTACGGGCGAGTACGAGGTTTTCAAGGCCAAAGCCACTCTCCTGGCGTGTGGCGCCGCCAATTACAAGAACCGCAAGCTGTTCACGATGAATGCGGGCGAGGGGGTGGCGGCGGCGTACAGGGCCGGCGCCGAGCAGCGGAACGCCGAGTATGGCATCACTCGGGGGTACGTAGCCAAGGACTACGAGGTCTGGAAGCGCGGCGCCCTTATGCGGGGGCTGGTGAACAACCAGGGAGAGTACTTCTTCGAGAAGTACTTTCCAAACCGAGAAGAGAACTACCGCATTGTGAACCTGGCGATCGTGTCGGAAATCAGGGCGGGCCGCGGCCCGGTGTACCTCGACGTGACGCAGATTCCAGGCATGCTCGACGAAGTGATACTGTCGCGCCAGCACAAATGGACTTACCAGCACGGAGCGTTTCTCAACCCGGAAAGGCTGCTGCGCGAGAAGGGCGGCATCGATCTGCGCGAGCAGAAGATCGAGTGGGTGCCCTCCCTTTCTGCCGTTATGGGCAGTGTCAAAGCAGATCTCGACTGCAAGACGAGTTTGGAGGGACTATGGGCCGCGGGCGCGGTGATGATGGTCGCCGCGGCCTCGGAAGGGGCCATCGGGCCGGCCAACTTGCCCGCCTATGCTATTCCTTTTTGCTTTGTCAGCGCTCTCAGAGCGGCGCGGAACATAGCGAAGCTCGCTCCCGACACGCCCGAACCCGAGGTGGCCGACGAACAGCAGGAGGAGCTGCGGGAACGGCTCTTCGCGCCGATGGCTAGAGAAACCGGCTTTGAGCCTTACGAGGCCATTCTGAAGGTCCAGCAGGCAATGGTGCCCATCCCGTACACCTTTCTCAAAGATGGGGGCAGACTACAAGAAGCGCTGGGCATTATCGAAGAGGTGAAGGCAGAGGTGCTTCCTGGAATCAAGGCCGCCGATCCGCACGAACTGGCGAAGTACCACGAGGCCGAGAGCATGGCCGTTTGCGCTGAGCTGGTTCTGCGCACGTCGTTGCTGCGCACCGAGAGCCGGGGTCTCCACATCAGGGAGGACTACCCGGAGAGGGACGATGCCAACTGGCTGCGGTGGATCATCGCCAGACGCGACGGGGACCACATGGCGCTAAGGACGGAGCCGGTGCCGCTGGAGCGCTACAGGTTTGGGCCGGAAGGTTAGACCAAAGCAACTACCAAGGAGGAAAATCAGCAATGGTAAAGCTCGAGTTCACCAAATCTCCCATCGACGCGGCGGAGGGCCACCAACAGTGCATCCGCTTCGCCGAAGAGGTGGAGAAGCTGGGATACGGCGGTTGCTGGTATCCCCATATGGTCATACGGGACGTGCCGCGCATCGATACGCTGACCCTGATGGCCGCGGCCGCGGCCCGCACCGAAAAGATAAGGCTGGGCACATCGGTGCTGCAAGTGCCCCTCTATCCGCCCGTGATGCTGGCTCAGAGCTTGATGACCATCGATCAGATTTCCAACGGCCGGCTGGTCCTCGGCGTGGGCATCGGCTGGGTCCCCAACGAGTTTCACAACGTCGCCGTGCCCTTCAAGGAGCGCGCGGGCCGCACAGACGAGGCGATTGAAATAATGAAGCGGCTCTGGACGGAGGAAGAAGTCACTTTCAAAGGAAAGTACTACGACATTCGAGAGGCAAGAATGATGGCAAAGCCGGTGCAGAAACCGTATCCCAAGATCGTCATCGGCGGCGGCTTCCACCGTGGCGCGCGCGGCAACCCCGACCCCGCGGAGCTACGGCGCACGAATCTGGCCGAAGGCGTGCTGCGGCGTATCGCGCGATTCGGCGACGGCTGGTTTCCCGCCCATTTCACGCCCGAAACAGCCGCAGAGTACCTTCCCAGCGCCATGGAGCGCATCAGGCTGATGGGAATGGAGTATGGCCGCAAGATCACAGAAGAGGAATTCGAGATCGTCCTCTACGCCGGAGGTTGGGTCTGTGTGGCCAACAGCAAAGAGGAGGCTATCGAGGAGGCCAGGCAGACCTACAGAATCCACGAAGCCTCTGGCTACGCGCAGACGATGGGCAATCCTTCGCTGGAAACGCTCACCAAAGACGGCGCCCTCGGCACGAGGGACGAGGTGGCGGAGTACGTGCAGAGCTGGGTAGACGTGGGCAAAGAGGTGCCCGCGCTCAAGACCGTGGTGCTGCTGCTAGGGTCATTACGCAGCATCGAGCAGTTGAACAGGTTCCACAGCGACGTGCGGCCGCTGCTGCGAATGGAATAATCGTTATCACACGTCGTGGCGGGGCGTCCTTTTCGAGGATGACGCCCCGCAAGCCTGCTTCTGCAAGGTGCCTTTGGGCCTAGCCGATCGCACCGGCAGCGAGGCAGGGGCACGCTATCAGGCGGCCTCCCCCTTCCTGCCCTCGAAGTACTCGGGGAACTTCATCCGCAAAAAAGGCGTGTCCATAGGCTGGAACTGAATCCCGTGATCGCCGGAGTATGGCTGTCGATGGTCGTTGTCACCGAGCCAAATCTCCAACGGGATCGTGTCCCTCTCGGGAAAGGCATCGCAGGTACGCCCTTCCTTGGGGCGCCAGTGACGGCAGTATACGCAGATCCGGCTGATCTCCGGAAGCTCACCATCCAGATATTCTATTCTGCTCGTCTCTTGCTGTACCGCCATTGTCGCACCTCAGCCACCTCGCTCCAGACATCGTGCCAGAAGCGCTCATCTTGCCTATTTCTAATCGCCTTCTCGATGGCACGCAGGCTCCCGCTGTCCTGGAGAAATTGTGTCATCGAGCTAGCACGCTAATCAAGTAGCGAGCCGTACTTCGCCTCCACCCTGGCCCGGAGCCCGGGGCTGGCGCCGACCACGGGCGGGAAGAGATTCCGGCTCTTCAGCTCGTAGGGGATGCACGCGTCGATAATGCAACGTGAGTTGAACACGCGGTTTCCGTCGGCGACAAGCCCGGTGTTCGACATCGGATCGAGCGGCGTGCTCCAGCACCGATGCAGGAAATCGACCGACAAGGCCGGATCGCACCTGGTCGCCAGGGCCCACATCACCTCGTCGAAGTTGGTCGGGTCGATGTCGTCGTCCACCACTATCACCCATCTGCCCGAATAGGCGCCGGGAGGGATCTGGCCCGCGACCGTGCCTACCATCTTCGAGTGTCCGGGGAAGAGCTGGCGGATCGACACGACGGTGATGAAGTACACCATAAAGCACCCAACTCCGGCGATTCCCGCGATACCGGCGCGCTCCAGACCGTTCCAAACCGCGGCCGCGCGCATGATATTGCTCACCGCGTCGGACCTTGGCTGGATTGGGGCGGTCCCAAAGATGATTGGATCGTCGCGGTGCAGTATGGATTTTACGCGAATGACCGGTTCTTGCCGCTCGCCGCTGGCGTAGTAGCCGGCGTATTCTCCGAACGGCCCCTCTAGCCGAGTCTCGTTCGGATACGAGTAGCCCTCGATAGCCACCTCGGAGTAGGCGGGAATGGGGAGTCCCGTCACAGGGCCGTGGATGACCTCGACGGGCTCGCCTTTGAGGCCGCCGGCATACTCGTATTCGCAAACGCCCCACGGCAGGCTAACGCTCGCCGCGACCATCAGCAGTGGGTCGTGGCCAAAGGAGACGGCCACGGGGCACGGCTCGCCGCGGCCATAGTATTTCTCGCGGTGAATCCGGCCGTGCTTACCCGGCGAGATGTACAGGCCCAGCGTGTTCTTGTCGTGCCGCTGAATCCGGTAGGTGCCCAGGTTGATCCATCCCTCGTCCGGATCGCGGGTGATGACGACGTCGCCAGTGCCCATGTAATAGCCCCCGTCCAGCTCGTGCCATTTGGGGACTGGGAACTCGAAAAGGTCCACGTCGTCGTCCAAATGGACGTTCTCCAAGATCGGCCCGGTTTCCACGACCTTCGGTGGGATGCGCCGTGGCTCGGCGACCTTCTCGCGCAGCGCCTGGGTCATCCGCAATACGTCGGTGCTGACCGGCAGGCCCAAAGTCAGAGAGGTGCTCATCGGCGATCTGCTCGTGGTGACAATGCGGTACCCCGGCGGACAGCCCGGAAACTTGTCGAAAATGACCGTGGGTAAGCTCTTCTTGGAACAGGACATCTCGTAGATGGCTCCCAGCTCCTGCTCCAGGTCCACGCCCTCCAGGCGCCTGAGCTCTCCGAACTCCTCGACCTTCGCCAGCCATTCCCGCAGATCCTTGTACGCCATCTGTCTTCCCTCCCTATGCTCGTTCTCCAGTGATGGATACCATAGCATGGAGGCAGGGGCCAGTCAATATTCAGTTTGCCTGGGTAGTGTACGGCGAATTGTGGAAACGCCCCGGCCCCACCCCGGGGCGGATTGCGGACGTCCGCCCCTGCCAGGGCGCGGCGACCGCGCCCCTACGCCCGCGTGATACGCCCGCGTAACGCTTGACAAGGGTCATTTCTGTGTGTTAGCCTGTTGACATTCCAGCAGCCGGTTGGGGGCCCACTTCGAGGTGATGATCACCTGTTGGCGGGAGGTTGGACACCACGTGGCGGATTTGCAGCAAACGACGGACGCAACACCTGACGCGCCTCAACCCGGCTACTCCCTGGTGGGCAAATCGTATCCGCGTATAGACGCGGCGAACAAGGCCACCGGACAGGCGGAATTCACAGACGATCTCGACCTGCCTCACATGCTTTGCAGTGTCATCCTCCGCAGCTCGCACCCTTATGCCAGAATGGTGAGCATCGACACAAGTCGGACCGAGAAAGCGCCGGGCGTCAAGGCCGTGGTGACGGCGGCGGATACGCCCAGGGTCAAGTTTGGCGCCAAAGCAGATCAGATAATCCTTGCCATGGGCAAGGTTCGCCACATCGGCGAGGAGGTAGCGGCAAATGCTTGAGGTTGATTTCCGGACACCATTTCTCGACGTGGCGCAGGGCCAGTTGGACTTTGCCGAGGAGATGGAAAACCTAGGCTACGGGTGCTATTGGCACGCGCACAGCGTTGGGCGCGACTTTCGGCGGCTCGATACCTTGATGATGATGGCGGGGATCGCGGCGCGAACCAACAGAATCAAGCTTGGGACGGCGGTGCTGCAGGCGGTCCTCTACGCTCCGGTGGCGCTGGCCCGAATACTGATGACACTGGACCACCTGTCTAATGGGCGCGTGATCTTGGGAGTGGGCACCGGCTGGGTGCCCAAGGAGTTCGCGAACCTGGGCGTGCCCTTCGAAGAGAGGGGAGGCCGCACCGACGAGGCTCTGGAGATTCTACAACGTCTGTGGACCGAAGAGGAGGTCACCTACGAGGGCAGATACTACACCATCAGGGAGGCGCGGTTGACGCCGCAGCCGGTCCAGAGGCCGCATCCCAGGATCCTCATCGGGGGAGTCTATCGTGCCAGGCAGCGTAGCGCTCCTGGACAGAAGGGGCTCCCTGAGTGGAGCCAGAGAGCCCTCCGCCGGGTAGTCGCACACGGCGACGGCTGGATCGTGCCATCGTCCATCGAGCCCGAGAACGCCGCCGAGGTTCTGGCGCAGGGATTGGAGATGATCAAGGCATTGGGGCGAGAAATGGGTCGGACCATCACCGACGAGAGATTCGAGCTGGTGGCCGAGGCCGGTGCCTTCACGGTACACGATAACAGAGAGCAAGCTTTGAAAGAGGCTAAGGACGCCTACATGTCCCGCGTGGCGGGGGGTTTCTATCAGGTTATGGGGAACCCGTCTTTCGACGAGATGGTGGCCAACGGCGCCTGGGTCTGCGGCTCGGCTGAAGACGTGGCCGAGTTTATCAGCAGATGGCTGGAAGTGAAGAAGAAAGTGCCGGCATTGAAAAGGATCCAGCTAAACCCTGCGTCGTTCAACCCGATAGAGCAACTCAGAAGATTCCATGCCGAGGTTCGGCCGATGATCGGTTTTTGAGGAGGTAGGTGCAAGATGCCGATTGTTTCCCTGGACACAGAGCTGTGCAACGGCTGCAAGATCTGTGTGGACGTCTGCACGGAGGACGTGCTGCGGCTGAACAAGGCAACCCGCAAAGCGGTGATCGCCTATCCCGAGGACTGCGTGGCGTGCTTCGCATGTGAGGGACTGTGTCCCCTGAACATCATCGAGGTCACGAAAGACAGGGCCCGCGAGCTGCCACTGCCGTACTAGGTAGGGGCAACCCTGCGTGGTTGCCCCCCAGGGCTCGCTGGAGGCGTGAATGGGTTTTGCAGGAATAGCTGGGAGGAACCTTACAGTAATGAGCTCATTAGATGATTTGGGACGGGTAATATGCGCCGATCTGCTGGTTATCGGGGGCGGCCTCGGCGGTCTGGTGGCGAGCATCAAGGGGCGAGAGAGCGGCGCCGATGTCCTGGTGGTCGACAAGGGAGGAATCGGTTGGGCGGGACAGGTACCCCTGTCCGGTGGAAGGTGTATGATCGTCCCTCCGGAAGACGATCTGGATGCCTGGGTAAAATGGGCCGTGGAGGGGGGCGAATACCTCAACAACCAGGACTGGGCCTACGCCTTCGGCGGCGACACGCATAAGTGTATGATGGAGATAGCTGATTGGGAAATGCCGTTCATCACGGACGACAAAGGACAGATCGAGGTCATCCAGCGGATGCGGGCCTACAAGGCCGTGCAGTTCAAGACAGATAAGTTCATGCTGAGGTTGAGGCGGCACGCCGTGCGTCAGGGTGTCCGGACCCTAAACAAGATCGAGGTCGTCGATCTGCTCCAGAAGGACGGTCGCGTGGTGGGCGCGGTAGGGTTCGACCTGATCGACGGCGAGTTCTGCATTTTCAAAGCCAAAGCCACGATCATCGCCAATGGCTCCAGCCGCTACAAGCGGCAGAAGCTCTTCAATATGAACTGCGGTGAAGGGGTGGCGATGGCCTACCGCGCAGGCGCCGAGATGATCAACGCCGAGTTCTCGAACACGTACGGATTCACGCTGAAGGATTACGAGGTCTTCACGAGAGATCCCATTTACTACCTGTTCGTCAACGCCCGTGGCGAGCGCGTGCTGGAGAAGCACTATCCCGAGCTGGCGGCGGGAAAGGAGCCGGGCGGGGAAATGCAGGACTACTCGAAGATCGTCGACGCCATGGCCAAAGAGGTCAAAGCGGGCAACGGCCCAATATACTTCGACATCAGCCAGGCCCGGCCGGAAGAGATGGATATGATTCGCGGTAAGGCTCTGAAGACCGAGCGCCTGGGCAGGGCTCTGTTTATGAATCCATGGACCGTCACCCGTGCCAAGGGCAGCATCGACATGAATGCAGACAAGGTCGAGTTCATGCCGATGTTCGTCGGCGGACAGGGGCCGATCCGGATCGGGCTGGAATGCGAGACGACTGTCGAGGGCCTGTGGGCGGTTGGCGACGCCAGCGCCCTCGGCTGCGCCTGGAGTGGAGCGAGAGCCCCGGGCTCACGCCCTGCCCTCGGCGTGCCCTTCGCCATCGTCAGCGGCTACCGGGCGGGCGTGAGCGCGGGCAAAGCGATCGCCGACATACCCGATCCCGTCGTCGACGCATCGAGCGCCCGGGAGGCCAAGGAGATCGCATTTGCGCCAATGCGAAGGGAGACGGGCATCTTACCATTCGACGTCGTCTACAGGGTCCACGAGGTGGTCGTGCCGCTCGACTACAACTTCTATCGGACGGCGGAGCGGCTGCGCGAAGGCATTGCGAAGATCGAAGCGGCCAGGGACGGCCTGCCCGAAGTGAAGGCGGGCAATCCTCACGAGCTGATGAAGTACCACGAGGCGGTGGGGATGGCGAACTCCGCCGAGCTGACGTTCAGGGCGGCGCTGATGCGGGCGGAAAGCCGGGGCACCCACAGGCGGCTGGACTTCCCCGCGCGAGACGACGCGAACTGGCTGTGCTGGATCGTGCAAAAGCGCGCGGGCGACGAGATACAGATGTACACGGAGCCTGTGCCAGTGGAGAGGTTCAGGTATCGGCCATAGGCAGCAGCCCGATAACCCGTAGCCGCACCCTTCAGGGTGCGCGGGGCTGTTCGACAGGCGTGCACGCCTGCTATGCCCGGGTGCTCAAACCACAAACAGGAACGCGCACCCTGAAGGGTGCGGCTACGTTAAGCTAAACGGCAGACGCACGGCTGATTGTGTGAGATCGCTGGCAGAAAGGATGTAGCTGATGGATAATCCTAAATTCATCAATGTCGGCGGCATTCGGACCAGGTACTTCGAGGCGGGCAGCGGGGAACCATTGGTGCTGGTCATCGGTGGCGTGCCGGGTTCCTACTATTCGGCGGATCACTGGAGCCTGAACTTCGACGGTCTGGCCGAGCACTTCCACGTCTACGCGGTGGACAAGCTGGGGCAGGGCTTCACCGACAACCCCAAGAGCGATGGCGAATACACGATGAGCGCGGTTATCGAGCACTTCTTCGGGTTCCTGCGCGCCCTGGACATCGGGAGGGCGACGCTGCTTGGCCACTCGCGGGGCGCGCTGGCAGTAACCCGCATCGCCGTGGAGCATCCCGAGATGGTCAAGGCACTCATCATTCTGGACAGCGCCACGCTGCCGGCCGAGGATCCGTCTTCCCCCAAGGACTTCTATAGGAAACTGTACGAGGGTGCACCTCCCATACCGAACGAGGCCGCGGTGCGCAGAGAGCCGGAGGCAAACTCGTTCTCCACCGCTCATCTCACGCCCGACTTCGTCGAGGCGATGCTGAAGATAGCCTTCCTGCCGAAGACGGTCGAGGCGCGGAACAAGATGTACTACTCGCTGGAGACTCAGTACGTCGCCGATATGCGAACAAGGAAATACGAGACCCTGGACATGATCAAGGCTGGAAGGCTGAAGGCGCCCACGTTGATCATCTGGGGCTTGAACGACGCGTCGGCTCCCGTGAATCTCGGCTGGGACCTATTTCGGCTGATAAGCTCGGCTGTGAGGCGGACACAGTTCCACGTGTTCAACGAGGCCGGGCATTACGTGTTTAGAGAACATCCGCGCGAGATGAACCAACTCGTCGTCAATTTCGTGCGACAGTCATAGGTTTGGGAGAAAAGAAAATGGCCTACTACGAAGACCTGCGAGAGTACCTGGAAGCCCTGGACAAGGCCGGGATGCTGCGCACGGTTACCCGCCTGATCAACAAGGACACGGAGCTGCACCCGCTCGTTCGCTGGCAGTTTCGAGGGTTGGAGGAAAGCCAGCGGACCGGCTTCCTGTTCGAGAACCTGACCGACGTCAAGGGGCGCCAGTACAACGCCTCCGTCGCCACGGCCGTCATCGCCGCGAATCGAGAGATGTACGCCGTAGCTATGCGGTGCGAGCCGGACCAGATCGGGCAAAAGTGGGTCGAGGCTTATCGGCGCCAGCAGGAGCCTCGGCTGGTCGATTGGGGACCGGTCAAGGAAGAGATCCACAAGGGCGAAGGCCTGTTGGAGCACGGCGGGCTGTGGGAGTTTCCGATCCCGATGGCGACCAATGGCTGGGAGGGCCTGCCGCGCCTGACGGCCGTTTCGTGGCACAGCAAGGACCCGGACACCGGCGTAACCAACGTGGGCACGTACAACGGGACGTTGGTCGGCCCCCTGCGGACCTCTTGCAGGGTGGGCACGGGCCGGGATTTCGCGCTGCACTGGCGAAAGTGCCGGGCGCGGGGCATCCCTTTGCAGGCGGCCGCGGTGCTGGGGGCCGCGCCGGCCGTCTCTATGGTTAGCGTTACGAGGCTGCCATATGGAATGAACGAGCTGGCCGTGGCGGGAGGCATTATGGGGCGACCGCTGGAAGTGGTCAAGTGCGAGACCGTCGATCTCGAGGTGCCCGCCTCGGCCGAGGTAGTGCTCGAGGGCGAGGTACCCCCGGACTACCTGGAGCCAGACGCCGCCAGCGGCGAGCATACTGGCTACACTATTCTCAGTGGGATGGTTAACGCCTTTCATATCAAGTGTATCACCCACCGCAAGCGGCCCATCTGGCACGACTACATCAGCCAGATGCCACCCAGCGAGTCCAGCACCATTCGTGGCATCGGCGGCGAAGGGATGTTTCGCGCATTTCTCCAGACCGAGTGCGGCATCCCGCAGGTCAAGGACGTGGCCTTCCATCACTGCGCCGGGGGCTGGCGGATCTGCTCGATCCAGCTTCAGAACGTAGCGGGAGTGCGCACTGCCCATTCCACGGTGTGGCGTACCCTGTACGCTGCGCTGGCCAAGTCGGAGGCGTGGCCGAAGCTGGTCATCGTCGTGGACGAGGACATCGACCCGCACGACCTGGAGTCGGTGCTGTGGGCGATGAGCTTCCGGTGGCAGCCCGAGCGGGACACGCGCATCGTGGGCAGCCGAGCTCGCGAGCTCGATCAATCGGTGACCCCTTACGGCAAAGGACCCGGCGACCACGGGAGGCTTCCGGGGAAGGAAGCGATCATCGACGCCGAACGTGGCTCCTCGATGCTCGTCGACGCCACGCGCAAATGGGACTACACACCCATCGCCCTACCCAAGCGAGAGTACATGGAGCGGGCCAGAACGATCTGGGAGGAACTCGGTTATCCTGCCCTGAGGCCCAGGGTGCCGTGGTTCGGCACCTCGCTGGGCATCTGGCCCGACGAATACGAGGAACAGGCCCGGTTGGCGGAGGCGGGAGAGTTCGAGAAGGTGGCGGCGCTGCTGCTGAGGGGGGCGAAGAGGGTGTGAAGAACATCTTGGAGCTTGACAAGGATTTCCTCATAGCATAAACTGTGCATGAGACGTGGCACAAACGCCACGATTTGGAGCAGAATCAAATCTTCCGAGAGGACTCCACGATGAGCGAAATCGCAGGGGCAAGGTTTGGTCAGAAGTTCGATGAACTCAGGGCAAAGTATGCAAACACACCTGATGAAATCGAGCATTACGAGAAAACCGTGCGAACGGTTATGCTGATTCGCAGGTTCCTGATGGTCATCGACGCGGAGAGAAAGCGGGCAGGCGTGTCGAAGGCGGAATTGGCCCGCCGAATCGGTGCTGACGCTTCGGTGATTCGTCGGCTATTCTCGAGCAAGTCGAGCAACCCGACGCTGAGAACCGTTCTTGATGTCCTGTCTATCCTCAACATCGATATTGAGCTGAGACCAAAGCGAGCGCGACAGGCACGAACTCGGAGCTCTACGAAGGCGACCAGGACAAAGCCACACCGCAGAACATCTGTGAAGAGTTCGGCATAGTGCCGGCACGACGAGGCGAGCAATGGGAGATACGCTTCTTAAGGAGGCATCCCGAGGACGATTCAAGCGAGACGTGCCCTACCGAGGAATTCCTTGCGTCGTGCCCCAGAAAGGTTTCGAGTACGCTGCTCGCTATCCTTCAGGCAGTGGCGATGGCGCCGCCGCCGTCGTTCAGTGGCGGAGGTATGTGGGAGGCGATGCTAGATCTAAGCTGAGAGTAATGATCTACCGATGCAGCCGGAGCGATCGTGGATCTCGGCCTCGGCGTTCCCCGGGTGGTGCAGTGCGCCGGCACCTTGCTGGGCATCTGGCCCGACGAGTACGAGGAACAGGCCCGGTTGGGCCGAGGCGGGAGAGTTCGGGTACGCTCACTTAGTACTACACCCGTAGTTGTCATTCTGAGAGCGTGGTGGGGATGCCGGGTGGGGAGGGGAGCGACGAAGAATCTCATCCGTCGCTTCTGGCAACCAAACTGAGCTTGTTGCATCAACCGACAGTTGAGATTCTTCGTCCGCCTGAGGCGGACTCAGAATGACAGTCTGCGATCTACGGTTGTAGCACTAGGCCTCCTTATCTGCACCCAAACTGAAGTAGAAAGTCGCTCCCTTTTCCACCGCCCCTTCGGCCCAGGTTCGGCCACCGTGTCGGTGGATAATGCGCTGCACAGTCGCCAGGCCGATGCCATCGCCTGGGAACTCGTCACCTTTCATCCTAATGCCGGGGACTTCCCGCTAGCCTTGTAGCGTGCCAGTGCCTCTTCGATAGCCGCGATGAAAGCAGCCATTTCGGTCGCCTGGTCCTGGGTTCGAAGGTTGCTAAGCACCAACTGCTGGTTGACTTCCCGCAACTGCTCCATCAGCCGGTCACGCTCTTCTTCAGCCTTCCTGCGCTGCCTCCGCACCTCCGCTTCCCGCAGCTCCCGCTCGATGGCAGGGATCAGCCGCGCACAGTGCCCTTTCAAGATGTAATCGGATGCGCCCGCCTTCATTGTGGCCACCGCGATCTCCTCGCCGATCTGACCCGACAGGACGATGAATGGCAGATCGATGCCCCTGGCTTGCAGTAACTCCAGCGCAGCGAGACCACTGAAGCGCGGCATCACGTAATCGGCGAGGATGACGTCCCAGTTGTGACGATCCAGCGCCTCACTCATTCCCGCAGCCGTGTCGACTCGCTCAGAGGTAGGATCGTAGCCGCTCTTCTCCAGCTCGATCAGAAGCAGCTCGGCGTCGGCTTTGGAGTCCTCGACAATTAGCACGCGTAGTGGTTTTCTCATTTGATCTGCCTTCCTCCTAGCAGCCCAGCGTAAAGTAGAACTTCGCTCCCTTGTTCACCTCCGCTTCAGCCCACACGCGTCCGCCGTGACGGCGAACAATCCGCTCTACCGTAGCCAGTCCTATACCGGTGCCAGGAAACTCGTCGGCACTGTGCAAGCGCTCGAAGGCGCGAAATAGCTTGTCCGCGTAGACCATATCGAAGCCGACGCCGTCGTCGCGCACGCAGTATACCGCTTCGCCATCTTGCTGCACAGCGTCGAACTCTACTCTCGCACTCTCGCGCTTGGAGGTGAACTTCCAGGCGTTGCCCAGGAGGTTTTCGAGAACAACCCGCAGCAGCCCTAGATCTCCCTTCGCCACTAGCTGCGGAGCAATGACCAAGTCAATTCGTCGTTCGGGCTGCTCCGCCCGAAGTTCCGCTGCCACTGAGCGCGCAATCTCGCTCAAGTCGACAGCCGTGCGAAGCAACTCACCACGCGTCACGCGCGTCAGCCCCAGCAGATCGTCGATGAGCTGCCCCATCTTCACGCTGCCTTCCCGCACGAACTGCAGGTGCTGATGGCCGCGCTCGTCGAGCTTGTCGCCGTAGTCTTGCAGGAGCACCTTGCTGAAGCCGTCCCTGTGCCCCACCGGTGAGCGCAGATCGTGTGCTACCGAGTAGGTGAAGGCTTCCAGTTCCTTGTTGGCTGCACTCAAGTCCTTGTTAGTTGCGTCCAGTTTCTTGTTGGCCGTGTTTAGCTCTGCCGCGTGGCGCTGCACCTCCAGGAGCAACTGCTCGCGCTCGGCCGTCCGGGCGATCAGCCGATCTCGCATCTCGCCGAAGGCGGCCACGAGTGCCCGTATCTCGCTCGTGCCGCCGCGCGGCAAAGAGCTCGCGACGCTGCCCTGCGCCAGCTCACCACTCGCCCGGGCCATGATGGCAAGTGGCGCCGTCAGCCTTCTGGACAGCCAGGTACCCGCCACGACGGCCAGCACGATGCCGATGAGCAGCAGTCCGAAAGAAGCATCTCGTCCGTTCCTCACCGTCGCCAGCGCGTCGCTGGTCGGGCGCTCTACCAACACGAACCAGCCCAGGTCCGGCACGCGGGCGAACGCTACGATCAGTTCGCCGCCAGCCCCCTCTGGCGAGGCAACGCCCGACTCGTCGAGGGATGCGAGCGCCGTCGCGACCGCCGGCGTGGCGGATAGGACGGCGAAGGTTGCCACCAGACTCTGGTTTGGGTGGGCGATGGCACGGCCTGAGGCATCGACCAAGTACACTGGACTGCCAGGAGCCGGCCTAGCCTGGTTAAGGATTGCGGCGAGCTGCGAGGACGCAAGAGCATTTCCCACCATCCCCACGAACTTGCCATCGGCGTCGCGGACCGGTTCTCCAAAGCCGAAGACGGGGACACCGTAATTGGCCGACACAGCCACATACACTGATGGACCGTTGGTCCGGCGCGCATCCTCAAAAACATCCCGTCCCGCTATTGAGGTTGGTGGTCGGTCATCGCTCCGCGCGAGTTCCTTCCCCGTCGCGTCGTAGGTGCCGTAGGTTATTCCGTTCGGGAAGGCGCGTATGAAGCTCCGCAATACCGCATGCTGTTCGCTCAGCGGCAGCGTCAGGACTCCGGGGTAGCCGGCCAGCGCTGTTAATGAGCTGCGATACGATCCGACGTACTTGGACACGTCGCTGGCCAGCGCGACGGCGAGGGCTTTCTGGCTAGCCTCCGCCTCAGCCCGCACCATCCGTTCCTGTTGGGCGGTCAGCAGCGCCATCGCCAGGATCAGTGGCAGAGCAGCGGCGAGGGCCAGCGCGAAGGCGAGCCGGACGGAGAAGGAACGCGGATCCAGCCGCCTCAGGCGAGGCCCGGTCCAGGGCAGTGACGCCACAAGGGGGGAGAAACCACAGAAGAACAGGATACTTACCCACGCCACTGAGGGGATGGAAACGGCCAGCGCATAGGCCGTGGACGGCACCAGGACCGCCAGATGCGCTGTCCAGACGATCGCCGCCGGCAGCCGCGGGCGGAACTGGACGAAGCTGAGCGCGACGCCGGTGACCAGGAAGCCTCCTCCATACAGCCAGAGGTACGGCCGCACGGGGCTCCAGACCGGGGAGCTGAACTGCCCGGGGAGCAGGAGCTGTATCAGGCCGAGGACGGCGATGACCGCGCCGAATACGAGGGCGAAAAGATAGCCGCTCCTGAGACGTCCCGCTCTCTCCACGCCGGGAACGAACAGCGCCAGGGCCGAACCCACGGCGAGGGTAAGATTAAAGGCACCACCCGACACTACTCCGATCACGAGGCTGTTGTAGACGAACGCGAGCGGGGTAGACGAGGCGGCGAAATGGCATACGAGCACCCAGCGGCGCGGCGCCCCCAACAGCACACTGCCGAACAGCGCTGACGCCACCACGAGGTAAAAGGCTCCCACCCAGACCAGGTGCTCACCCAAGCCGCTCCAGAACAGGCCGCCGAACTGATGCGGCGCCACCAGTATGAGCGCGGCAATGAACGCACAGAAGACGCCGATGCCCCATTGCAGGGTGGTGATACGCGGCTCCGACTTCTCGGCAGGTGCTGCGGTGGCCGTCTCATAACGGCCTGGCGATCCACTTTGTGGCCGGCCAGCGGTTTCTAAGGCACTCGACGCAGATACTCCCGGACTGCCGGCTGTGGTGTCGGTTTCGAAGTCTCTAACGCTCTCCGACATATGGCCCCCTTCACCGGTAGCTGAGGTTCACGCACTACCTTCGTGTCAAGCGGCTACCTCCGAGCCGCAGGCACAAGCCAAGTCAACTGCAGGCCCAGATAGCACGAAAGGCGCCTGCAATCCAAGCGCCTCCCGCTAGCAGAACACACATATCATTGCCATTGCACTTGCAGTCGCCGGGTCAACCCAAACCATCCAGTCGTCCCGGCTCTCTCTGCATCTCTTTCTGCCCGATCCTATCCAGCAGTCCCACATTCGCTTGGCCAAGCAACAACAAAGACGCATACCCCTCTGGCGCGTCTCCACGGCTCCCCCACCGCTACACCGGAACTGACACGAGGGAGAATGTTGGAATGATAGTATCAAATTCTCCGCGTGATGTCGACAGCAAATGAATTGGCTCTTAGTCGACCGCATAGACTGGATGCTTGCCCCGACGGCGAATCCGTTTCCGCCCGACCCTGAACTACCTGGGCTGGTATTTCGGCGGGTGGAGGTTTTCGGCCGAGGGGTCGACCATGAACTCCAAGACGGCGAGCCGGCGTGATTCCAGAGCCCGTCCAACGGCCGGGATTATGTCGGCAGGGTCCTCGACCCTCTCGGCGTAGGCGCCGAACTCGCGGGCGATGTTGGTGAAATTGGGGATCGGCAGGTCGGTGCCTATGAAACGACTACCGAATCTCTCGATCTGCGTTTGACGCATGTTGCCGAAGACGCCATTATGCGTCACAGCGCAAATGACAGGGATATTGTTGGCGGCAGCCGTGGCCCATTCCTGCAAACTCATCATCATCGAGCCATCGCCGATCAGGCAGACTACCGGAACCTCCGGGGACGCCACCTTCACGCCCATGGCCTCGCAAAACTCGGCGCCCAGGGGATGCCAGCCACCGATGGAATTGGGAGCCAGGCCCTGGAAGGCGTGGTCAAACCAGCTCCCGGTGCCGCCGGACTCCGCGGCAACTATGGCGTTGCGCGGCAAAGCCTTTCTCAGGTCGCTCAGAAGCCGGGGGGTCCGGATGGGCACCTTACTCGAGTTTTGCAGGGGCGCCATGTGCGCCGCCCAGTCGGCCTTTCGCCGCGCCACCTCGCGCGACCATTCCGATTGCGACTCGGGCCACCCCCCCGCACGGCCCCTGTCTTTCAAGACCTCCAGGAGGTCCTGAAGCACCATCCTCGCGTCTCCTACCACAGCCGCCTCGACGGGTATGACGTTGCCTATACCGGTGGCGTCAATGTCGATATGAACGACCCTGGCGGTCTTCGGCACCGGGGAACAAAACCCGCTGCCTGCAAGGTACCCGAAGGCGCAGCCGATGCCCACGATCAAATCCGCCTCGTAGTAGGTCTGCATCGCGGGCCATGACGCCGCTGGCTGGATCGTGCCCAGGCTCAGAGGATGGTCTTCCGGAAAGACGCCGCTGTGCCCTTTTGTGGCCGCGACGGGGACGCCCAACAGCTCTGCCAGTTGCAGCAGCTCCTGGTGAGCACCGGACCAGTTAATCCCTCCTCCCGCCAGGAGGAGAGGCCTCTTGGCTTCCTCCAGAAGAATGGCGACGGCTTCGATGTCGTGGAGGTTCCCTCGTGGTGGCTGGGGACGACAGAGCCGAAGGCCCGGCTGATCGACGGCGGCTTTTTCCCTCAGAAAATCGGTGGGAATCGCCAGGAAGCACGGCCCTTTCCTGCCGCCCAGGGCAGTAACGAGCGTCCTTTGCAGGAACTCCTGAAGTCTGTCCTTGCGTTCCACCCTGGCCGCCATCTTGGTGACCGGCGCGAAGATGCGGGGCGAGTCCAGATCGTGGTGCACCGCGGCCCCTAGGCCGAGGTTGTCCGAGCTCTCCACCGCCGCAATGAGGACGGCGGGGGTGGACGTGTAAAACGCCTGAGCCACACCGGAGAGGCAATTGGTCTCGGCTGGCCCGGGACTTACCAGGCAGATGCCGAGCCCTCGCGATTGTCGAGAGTATCCGTTGGCCATGTACATGGCCGCCCCTTCGTGCTGGGACTGGACGTACCGTATCTCCGGGGTTCGGTAGAGCACGTCCATGGTCCTTAGTAGCGAGCTCCCCGAAACGCCAAAGATGTCCTTGACTCCTACTGATTTCAAGCCCTCGATCAGGATTTCCGCACCGGTGAGTTCCATAGTTCCTCCCTATCGTTGTCGTCGCGGCCCTGGCCTAACAGGCATCTGCCAGGCACACCCAAGAGACGCGGGATGAGATCGCAGCAATTTCGCACGAAAAACCACTTAGTAAAGCTTGAGATCCGGAATCCGCTGGAAGTCTTTGAGGTTTCGCGTAACCAAAACAAGATCGTAGTGCTGTGCGGTGGCGGCGATCAGGATATCTGGGTCCCCAATAAGCTGACCGCGCTGTCGGAGGTTGCCCCGGATGCGGGCAAAACGACGCATCACAGGCTTGCGGAGTGGCAGCACGTCAACCCAACGAACCAGACGGTAGAAGCTTCTCTCATGGGCTTTCACATCAGAGCCATAGTAAATACCTTCATAAATCTCGCCGTAGCTGACCAGGCTCATTGCTAGCCCACGTTCTGCCAATGATGAAAGGAGAGTGATCGCCTCTGGTCTGCCCTTCAGGTAATCGGCAATCCAATCGCTGTCCACCAGGTGCGTCATAGCTCAACCGGCGGACGCGTAGACCGACGGCGGCTTTCGTAGATGTCCGACTTGAGCTTTTCGGTGTCCACGTCTCTCCAGCTTCCAGCCGCGGAAAGGAAGGCTGCGTAGTCCGCCTTCGTCTTCTGCCGCCTTGTGCGGCGGAGTGCAGGCTTTAACGGTCTCAAAACAGCAACATCTTCTCTGCCGCGGCTGAGCACCCGGGACTCGTCGGCCTTCCGCGCCTCGTCAACGAGGCGCAGTAGCTCCGGCATCTCACTTATGTCTACACGTTTGAGCGCTCTCGGCATTCGTATCACTCCCTTTCTCGCTCACAGGAAGCATACCAAATCGCCCAGGGACAATCAAGGCGGCTGAGGTCTGGCCACCGTAGCTTAACCTGATCGAGAGAGCCCGCGCAGCACCTTCTCCCTCGTAGCCGGCAGCGTGGTTACGCGCACACCGACGGCGTCGTAGATGGCGTTGGCGATGGCTGCCGCCGTGGGCACCATCGCCACCTCGGAGACCGCTTTGGCGCCGAAGGGACCTTCGCTGGTCGGGTCCTCGACTATGCGAAGCACAACTACCGGTGTCTGGCGCATGGACGGCACGCCACACTTCTTCAGGGTCACGGTGCGATAGAGCCCGTTTACGACGACGAACTCCTCGCTGAGGGCGTAGCCCATGCCCATCACCGCGGCGCCCTCTAACTGGCCCTTTATCTTCTGGCGATTGAGGGCACGACCAACCTCGTGGCTCGAGATTATCCGACGTAGCCTGACCTCTCCCGTGGCCTCGTCCACCTCGACAACCGCGACCTGCGCCTGGTAGTTGTAGTCGATATAATTGCGATAGTCGTCCTTTGGAGCGTCGAACGTGGCACCACGGAATTTGACATAGACGGATTCCTCGTCGCCCTTGATGGGATACGTACGGGGTCCGTCGTAGCGAGCCTCCGCGCGCAGCACTTCGCCCTCCGACGCCGTCAATCTAGCTAGCTCGTCGAGGCTCAGCAGGACGCGGCCGCCCGCGCCTGTGTCGACGACGTAGTCTCCCGCGATGCCGACTCGCTCAGCGGCGATGCCACACTGCTGCGCGACGTAGGTCTGAAGGGCTTCCCTGAACTTACTCGCCGCCCTGAGCACGGCATTGCCGTGCACCACGGTTTGTCGCTGGGCAACCGCCCCGCTGCCCGGCGGGACAAGGCCGGTGTCTCCGGTTATGATGCCGATCCTGTCGTAGGCAACGCCCGTCGCCGCGGCGGCTATCTGCCCCAGAACCGTGCGCGTGCCCTGGCCCATATCTACCGCCGACGAGCGCACCAGCAGCTCGCCGTTCTCCAGGAGCTCCACGATAGCGCCGCCCGTGTTGACCTCGCCCCGACCGCTGGCGATATTCTTGTGACCGGCGGCGACGCCGATACCGATTCTCTTGTCGCTCCGGATCGGTCGCATCTCGGCTAGGGCTTTTCGTGCCTCCCGCAGAACAGCCCCGATGGCTACCCCTCGTTTGAGCTTCTCACCAGTGATGGTGAGGTTGCCGTTCCTGAGCGCGTTCTTCAGCCGCAACTCAATCGGATCCATCCCAAGCTTACGTGCAAGCTCGTCCAGGGTCGATTCCAGCGCGAAGTTGACCTGGTTGATGCCAAAACCCCGGAAAGCCGTTCCGGAGGGGTTGTTGGTGTTCGCCGCGTAGCCTTCGACGAGGACGCTCGCCCAGCGGTAGGGGCCTCCCGCAAACACTAGCGCCTGTTCGAGAATCGCGGCGCTGAGTCCGGCGTAGCCGCCAGCGTCCTCGACCACCCTGGCCTGAAGAGCCATCAACCTACCGTCCTTACGTGCGCCGATCTTGTAGTCCATCGAGTAAGGATGCCGCTTGCCGCTGGTGCGCAGCGACTCGGCGCGGGTCAGGGTCATCTTGACCGGACGCCCCGTACGCAGCGCTCCGAGCGCAAGAAGGACCTCCAACGTTATGTCAATCTTACCGCCAAATCCGCCGCCGAGCGGAGTGGAGATCAGCCGCACCTTTTCCTCGGGCAGCGCCAGGTTTCTGGCAATGGCAGCGCGGGCGTTGAAGGGCATCTGCGTGGGGAAGTAGACCTCGACGCCTCCGTCGGGAGTCGGTCGCGCCACGCCCGCCTCGGGCTCCAGGTAGGCGTGCTCGACGAACTGCGTCTCGTAGTGGCCTTCCACAATCACGTTGGATGCGCCGAAGGCATTGGCGATGTCTCCTCTTCTGATGGTCGCGTGCTTCAACAGGTTGCCGCGAGCGTGGATCAGAGGTGCATCGGACTCCAGCGCCCGTTGTGGTGAGCTGATCACCTCGAGTGGGCGATACTCGACCCTGATTTTTCGGACGGCCCGCTCGGCCTGCTTGAGGGTATCAGCAAACACCGCCGCCACCATATCCCCGAGCAGCCTCACTTTGTCCTTGCAAAGCACCGGGCGATCAGGCGGGAACTGCCCGAGAAGGTTGGGCCCTCGTACGTCCCCGGCGGTGAGGACAGCGCGAACGCCCGCCATCGCCTCCGCCTCGGAGGTATCTATCGAGAGGATTTCCGCGTGTGGCAGGCCGGCGAAAAGGATCTTTCCCCAGAGCATGCCCTCGAAGTAGAGATCGTCCGCAAACTTCAACTGCCCGGTGACCCTGGCCGCTCCATCCTTGTCGTGGATAGGGGCGCCAAGAATCTGCTCTCCGTAGGCCTTGCCGCGATAGGAGTCGTCCTCCGGCGCCCTTGCGCCTCGCAGCACCCTCGCGGCGCTCTGCACCGCCTCGACAATACTCACGTAGCCGGTGCAGCGGCAGAGGTGATCGCCCATCGAGGAGACTATTTCCTCCGCCGACGGACTGGGGTTTCTGTCGAGCAAAGACTTAGCGTGCACAATCATACCCGGGGTACAGAAGCCACATTGCACGGCGCCGTAGTCGACGAAGGCCCGCTGGAGAGGGTGCAACGTGCCGTCGCGAGCGAGGCTCTCGATGGTTTGGATGGTCTTGCCATCCAGGCACGAAGCCTTGGTCAGGCAGGCTCGCGTGGGCACGCCGTCGATCAGCACGGTGCAGGCCCAGCAATCGCCCTGCGAGCAGCCGTTCTTGGTTCCTGTCAGGTGGAGCTCGTCGCGCAAGAAGCGCAGCAAGGTGAGGTCGCCGGGTACCTCGGCGATGGTAGGAGAGCCGTTGATCGTGAGGCGGATCGTTGTGAGCTTCGTGTTCAACCTGAATTACTCTGGCTAGGAGATCTCTGGGTAATACTGGCGTCGCGGCGCTAAAGCAACCGCTTCAGGCTGCAAACCGGCAGCAGATTCCGCCAAGCGGCCTGTCCGAAGGACTCCGGACTCCTTCGGAGGAGCGGTCCCTTCAGGGCCGCGATTTCCACCCCACCTCGGTGCCCACAATCTTGGGGCACATCGAAAGATGCTTGGCCTCAAACTACGTGCATCCGCGCAGAGATCTTGTTCAGCTCCTCGATGCCCTCTCCCGTCACGATCACGGTGCCGCCGATGTTGACTCTATGGCTGCCGAGGCAAACGTTCGGCTCAAGCTCGTACAACGTGTTCGGCTCGACAAGCATATCCCCCCTCGTAGGTCTGGTAATCGAAAGAGAGTGCATTCCTTTGTAACCGTCGATTCCAGGCAACTGTTCCAGGCCCACCCCTCTGCCACCGATGGCAAGCATCGGGCTCAAACTGTGAATCAAAGGCGTCAGATTCCAGGCGCCGGCAGCGGCCAGGGGCCTGGCCATCGCATCGACCACCTCGGCGAACGCAATTCCGGGTCGCAGGGCTTTGAGCCCCTCCTCATACGACTGTCTGGCGACGCGAGCGCACTGCTCGTTGATCGAACTGACGGGCCTGACGGCGATGGACATCTGCAACTGAACCTCGAGCCTGCCGAAGGAGGGAAAGATCTCCGCCTGGACGATATCTCCCTCCTCGATAACGCGAGGTCGCTGTGGCCGGACCAGCCATAGCGGTGGGCCCCAACTGGGGTTGTGCGGACCCGAGTGGAGGATGATGTAGGCCCGTTCGCCGGCGGCGGCCTCCCTGTACAGCACCTGCATAACGGCGGCAGCGATGTCGCTCTCCCTGACGCCGGCGCGGGTGACGTGCAGCAAGGCCTCACCCGCCAGGTCACCCACTTCAGCGGCCCGCCGAATGACCTTCAAGGACTCCTCGCTCTTGACAAAGGTCACTTCCGAAAAGCCCTCGGTGACATCTATGAACTTGGCGCCGGGTAGCTCCTCGAGGACCGTCGCCCACGCCCGGTACGGGATCCATCCCTCCGTTTGGCGCGCGCCCAGTCCCCCAAGGCCGACGACGCCGATGGTCGCGCGATCGTGGCCTTTTTCAAGGATCACCTTGACTACCGTGGCAGCGTTCGACCCAACTCTTGAGTCGGTCACCCACGGTATCTCCCCTTTCGAGGCCGCGTCGAGATGCGAGGTAACCCGGGAGGCGGTCCACACGAGCATGACCGGCTCACCCTTAGAAGGAAAGATGACGTACCCGTCGCTATGGTCGTTGGTCACGTACTGCTGCAACTGATCCTTGCTCGCCAGGCCAGCTATGAGCAGGCAATCCAGCGCCCGATTTGTCATGAAGTCCCTGACCCTCGTCCAGCGCCAGTCGCGCTCGGCGAGTGAAAGGGTGGGATACCAATCTTCGGGTCGATTTTCTGCATGCATGCTTGACCTCCTACTCGCCCTTCAGTATGCGGCCGATTTCCGCCTCCACTTGCTTGGCCCTGTCTGACGAGAGGAAATCCTTTGCTCCCGGCCATTGCTGTGGAGTGTAGACAGGCAGTCCAGCCTTCAGGTCTTGCTGATGGATGTCTTGCTCGTGGTTGTTGGGATAGAAAATGGTGCCGCTGTTCGCCTCCTGGACCATAAATTTGTGGCCATCCGGACCGGCAAGGAAAGCGGCCACCAGTTTTGCCGCGCTGGGGTGTGCAGCTCGCTTCAGGAGCAACACCGCGTGGACCGAGACATACGACATATCGAGAGACCGCCATCCCACCGGAATGCTCTTTTCGCGGGCACCTCCGTAGTAGCTTGAAGAGATCAGGCTAATAGGATACTCTCCCGTCGAGTAACGCGTGAAAGTGCGCGCGTAAATATCTATCACCGGGTCGTTCTTCATCATGGCGCGGACGTCGGCCAGTGTTTTGTCGACACCTTTGACGACGGCCCAGCTTAGATAGCTAGTCGGGGCCGACAGGCCCATGATCTTCCCCTTCCATTTTTGGTCGCCGAGGTCCCCCAGGGACTTCGGGGCGTCCTCGGAACGGACCACGTTCGGGTTGAATATCATGCCGATGTGTCCGGTGTGCGTGGTCAAGGCGTGGCCATCCCACTGTATCGCTTCAGGCGCGGTCCCAGGGGCCAGCAACGGCTTCCAGTCCACCTTTTCCACGATGCCCGCGTCGATAGCCTGGCCGATCAAGAGGTCGGAGGAGACCATAAGGTCAAAACTGGGCGTGGCTCCTGCCTTGTACTCCGCGATAGCCTGAGGGAGCCTGGCCGAATAGCTTCCCACAGGCTGGTAATCGATCTGCAAGTCCACGCCGTACTTCGCGCCGATATCCCTCTTGAGGCGCTCGATTCCCTTGCCCGCTAGCTCGGAGGACAGGGTCAAGGACACCCGGCCCTCTTTCCTGGCTGCGTCGACGATCTGAGACAGCGGCGAGGTCGTAGGCACCGGGGTTGAGACAGGAGCCGGCTTTGGAGCCGGGGTAGGCTGGGGCACCGCGGGAGTTGCCGCGGTCGCGGCCGGCGGCTTCGAGGGCGGCGCCGTTGGTACAGGCGTGGGTGCCGCGGCAGGGGCACACGCCGCGAGCAGCGCAGCCAGCACGGTGACTAATAGGCCACTGGTCGAAAGGAAACGCGTTTTGGACATCCTGCACATTGCGTTCATTCTTCCCCCTCCGTTCAAGAATAATCCGCTGGCGCACACGAAGAGCCAATCATCTCTCCCTCGCTCCTATTCCCCTTTCATAATTCGTGAGATTTCGTCCATTGCCTGTTGCCCCTTCTCGGACAAATAGAAATCCATCGCGCCCGGCCATTTGATGGGAACGTAGATCGGCAGGCCTGCCTTCACGTCCAACTCGTTGATCTTGAACTCGACGCTGCCGGGATAGAACATGCTGCCTCGACCCGAGTCGTTGTAGATCTTGTGCCCTTCCGGACTGGCCAGGAACACGATGAAGAGCTTGGCCGCATTCGGGTTCTTGGCTCCCTTGATTGCGTGAAACATGGCCGTGGTCACCCAGGATACGTCAAGCGAGGCCCACTCCGCCGGCACGCCTGCCTTCTGGGCTTCCAGGTAGTAGGTCGAGGTAGAGAAGATAATCGGGTATTCGCCGGACATATACCGCGTGGCGCCGTTAGCATACACCTCCATAGGAGGGCTGTTCTTCATAAATGCCCGGAACTCGGCGAGGGTTCGATCGACGCCTCTCACAAAGGCGTAGAGCAGATACTGGTTTGCGTAGTTGAACGCGGCGATCTTGCCACGCCACTTTGGGTTGCCCAAATCGGTGAAAGACTTCGGCGACTCGGCAGGCGGAACCACTTTGGGGTTGTAGACCATGCCGACGTGATTATTGAACACCGAGACACCATAGCCGTCCAGTTGGATCATTTCGCGAGGAGTACCTTGGGCCAGCAGGGGCTCCCAATCTACCTTCTCGGCGAGGTTGGCCCGGGCGGCTTCAACCGAGGTCGTGTCGGACAGCGGCAACACATCATAGCTGGGCACCGCACCGGCTTTCTGCTCAGCTAGGGCCTTGGCCAGCGCGGCCGGGTAGCTGGCGCTGGGCTGGGACTCGATCTGCAAGTCCACCCCGTACTTCTTCTTGATCCCTTCCCTAACAAGCTTGGCTTCGACGCCCGACTGCAACTGGACGGTTACCCTACCCTCCTTCTTAGCCCCTTCAATGACCTGGGCCAGGGCAGGGCTGATAGCTTTCGGCGCCGGAGCGGCGCTGACCGCGGTGGGAGTGGCAACCGGTGCCTTGGGCGCCGCTGCAGGGACTGCCGTAGCCGCCGGCTGTGGCGCCGCGGGGGTTGCCGTGGCCGCCGGCTGTGGCGCCGCCGCGGGGGCGCAGGCTGCGAGCAAGAGCAGGATTGCCACCGTCGGGATAATGGCGCTGACGGCGCGGTAGCGCCGCCTCGAGATACTAGGCGATTTCACGTTTCTACCTCCAACATTCAACATCGTTGACGCGGGACTGCCTCGGCCCCGCGCCCCTGGCGGACGTCCGTGTCCGCCGCTACAAATCTGCATCGCTTAGGCTGGCTTTCCTCCGGCAGAGACGACCCGGGCGGGTCGTCTCGTAGCTATCAGCCTTACCAACCCTTATGCCCATAGGCGTTCGACCACCATATCGTAGGGGCGAACGGCGTTCGCCCGAACCCGTCTCTCGATCCGACCGAGACACCTGTCCAGCGTGAAAGACATTGGCCCGACGCTCCATCATCGGTGTACACGCCGATTTTCTCACATCTGCACACCAACGTCGCGGGCGAACGCCGTTCGCCCCTACGCTAACTGCGTCTTCAGCCGGTGTCCCCCCAAATCGGCGTTGGCCTTAACGTGATCCCTGTGAGACGACCCGCCGGGTCGTCTCTACAGACGGTCGTGCGTCGGCGGCGGCGAACCATACGGGTCACTCCGGTCTGGCACGCAGGACGTCGCCCCACTTTGATAGCACCTGCTGTTTCAGCTCTGAGCTAATCCTGACTTCCTGGTGCCAGGACGGATCCCATTCCAGGGGCTTGCAGGCGTCGATGATGGCAAACGAGTTGTACGTGGCTTTTTCGGGCCGCATGGCGTATGGCGCGGGCTGGACGCGGGAGGGATCCTGTAGGGTCGTCTGGCTGCCCCAGCAGTGCTCCAGAACCTGGACGGCCCGAGCGGGATTGGTTCTCATAATTATGGCCCACATTACGTCGCTAAGGTTTGACGGGTCGATGTCCTCGTCCACGACGATCACGTAGCCGCCGGAATGGCCCCCGGCGTGGGTCTGCGAAGCCACGAGACCTGCCTGCTTTGAGTGCCCGGCGTAGGAGTTCTTGATCGAAACAACCATAAGGCGCCCACCGTGCGAGAACGAGACCCCCTTGATGCCTCTGACTCCAGCCCTCTCCATTTGATCCCAGACAAGGGCCGAGCCCGTGAATCCTCCCCTGATTCCGCCCTTGCCGGGAGGATAAACCTCTCTCCCTAGAGAGACGGTCAGGATGGGATCGTTCCTATGGTAGATGGCCTTGATACGGAACACAGGCGCGTTAGTGGCCTGGCAGAATCCTGTCCATTCGGCAAACGGGGCTTCGGTTCGGGTGTCGCCCGGCGAGACCTCCCCTTCCAGGGCAATCTCGGCGCGGGCGGGCATTGGCAGGCCGGTGTACTCTCCCTTCACCAACTGCTCCGGACAACCTTTGAGCCAGCCCGCGAAGTCCAGCTCGGCCCCATCGATATGTGTAATGCGGTAGGTGGAAGCCATAAAAAGGCCTGGGTCGATGCCGACGACGGCCACCATCGGACAAGGCTGCCCGCGCTGGTGGTACTTGTCCACGATCATCTGGCCGTCTTGTCCCTCAATGATGAACATCCCCGTGCTCGCCTTGTCGTGCACCTGCATCCGGTAGGTACCGAGGTTGATCCGGCCATCATCCGGATCCTTGACAATCACGCAGTGCCCGGTGCCGACATAGCGACCGGCGTCAAGCACGTACCCTCGGGGCACAGGGAACCTGAGCACATCGATGTCGTCGCCCGTCAAGACGTTCTCCAGGATAGGCCCGTCGCTCACCTCTTCAGGAGGAACGGGCCGGAACTGCCGCAGGCGGTCCAACCAGGCTTTAGTCAGGGCCACGCCTTCCGCCTCGCTGGACCAACCGGCGGTGATGAAGAAGACTTTCCGCGACTGTTGCGCATCCAGCTTCCTCGCCAGGAGTCTGAATCCCGGCGGGTAGCCGGGGAATCTGTCGAAAAGCACGGGCCGAGGCGAGACGGCGCACACGGCGCTTGCCTCCAGGTCCCAGTGAGCACCCTCGATCCTGGTAAGCTCCCCGACGGCATCGACCTGCTCGATCCATTCTCTGACATCTCTATAAGCCATTTTGCACCTCCAGGTGATTAGTTAATCCGTCGAGTGAAACGAGAGCAGTCCCTCGCCCCACCCAGGGCGGACAGGGCCGTTCAGGGCCGTCCGCCCCT
The DNA here is from genome assembly GCA_016210495.1 of Chloroflexota bacterium. The sequence continues at coordinate 44,864 of JACQUC010000268.1, read as the reverse complement.
ACGGGTGCAAACCCGCACCTACGGGGCAGCGCCCGTCAGCATCGGCCGAACCTGGGTGTGAAACCGCCGCAGTTGCTCGACTGGGTCGGTCGAGGCGATGTTGAACTGGATTCTCTTCAGCGCAGGGACACTCTTTCCCATGGCCAGCCACTTGTTCACAAAGGCGGCCACATCTTCGGCGGGGCCGCAGACGCCGGCCGACAGCAACTGCTCAAACGATGGGTTCCCCGCTACCTGGAAGAAGCCGCCGGCCGTGCGATACAGATATGCCTGCTCGGCATCCTGGAGAGCCTTTTCCTTGCTCTCGTCGATGTTGAATGGGCCCGACTCGGCTACCAGTATGAACTCCTCGTCGGTAATGATGCGGCCTATTTCCCTTGCGGCAGCCTTTATCCGCTCCATTGCCTCCGGCAACACCTCGGGGGCATCCTCGAAGTCAATCGAGGATGGGGTAACCCATCCGTCCGCAAATCGAGCAAGGCGCCGCAGCGCCTTCTCGCTCCACACCTTCGGCGTCTTCTCTCCCGGTGCGCCGCGCTGTCCCTTATTGTAGACGCCACCCATCAGTATCTTTGGGTGCGGGGTCGCCACCGGCTTGGGGTCGAGCTTTGCCTCCCTGATCTTGTAATACTTTCCCTCGTAGGTGACTTCCTTCTCCGTCCACAGCCGCTTGATGATCTCCAGGGCTTCGTCAGTGCGACCTGCTCGCTCTCGGAACGGCACGCCCAGGTTCTCGAACTCCTTAGGAACCCAACCGGTGCCGACGCCCAGCATGAGCCGCCCGTTGGACAGATGGTCGATGGTTGTGAGCATGCGCGTCAGAGCCACGGGAGGATAGAGGCAAGCCTGGAAAACGCCTGTCCCCAGCTTGATGCGGCTGGTGCGGGCGGCAACGGCCGCCAGGAGCATCAAGGTGTCGTGGCGGCGAAAGTCTCGGCCAACGCTATGGCTAAACCAAAGACCGCCGTAACCCAGGTTCTCCACTTCTTCAGCAAAGGTCAGCACCTTATCGGTCGAGCCAAGAATGCCGCAGCGAAAATCGATCTCTACCATTTCGATCCTCCCAACCACAGTGATAGATGGAACGCCGAGACGTGCGTTACTCTCCCTGCAATATCCGCCCAACCTGATCTTGCAGTTGCTTGCCCTTCTCGGACAGGACGAACTCCACGGCACCAGGCCACGTCAATGGGCTGAATAGCGGCAGGCCCGCCTTCATATCCCGATCGTGGATCTCGAATTCGGCGTTACCCGGATAGAACAGACTCCCGCGGCCGGAGTCGTTATATATCTTGTGCCCCTCCGGACTGGCCAGGAACACGGCGATCAGTTTGGCCGCATTGGGGTTCTTGGCACCCTTCATCACGTGGAACATGTGGGTGGCGATCCACGACACGTCGAGCGAGACCCATTCGACGGGAACCCGTTTGTTTCTGGCTTCCAGAAGATAGACCGACGAAGTAAGCAGGATTGGGTACTCACCAGCCAGGTACCGCGTCCCGCCCCGGGCGTAGATCTCCAAGGGCGGCTCGTTCTTCATGAACGCCCGAAGCTCGGGCAGCGTTTTCTCTATGCCCCGCACAAAAGCGTAGTGCACATAGAGATTGGCGTAGTTGTAGGCCGCGATCTTGCCGCGCCACTTGGGATTTGCCAGGTCGCCGAAGGTCTTCGGAGCTTCAGCAGAAGGGATCGCCGTGGGGTTGTAGATCATCCCGACGTGGCCGGTGAACATAGAGATGCCCAAACCGCCCAGTTGTATCACTTCCTTAGGCGTGCCCTCCGCCAGCAAGGGCGCCCAATCCACCTTCTCCACGAAGCCCGCAGCGGTAAGCTCCAGAGAGCTTACGTCAGAAAGCGGCAATGCGTCGAAGCTGGGCGTCACACCCGCTTTGCCCTCGGCAATCATCTGGGCAGCCGCCGCCGGGTAGCTGGCGCTGGGCTGGGACTCGATCTGCAAGTCAACCCCGTACTTCTTCCTGATTCCATCTCTTATGGGTTGAGCTTCGACACCTGACTGCAACTGCACCGAGACCCGGCCCTCCTTTTTTGCTGCCTCGATCAGTTGAGCGAGCTCGCCAGACGGGCCCTTGGCGGCCGGGGCCGGCGTTGCCTTTGCGGCGGGAGCCGGGCTGGCAGCGGCAGGGGCGGGCGCCGGAGCGGCCTTGGTCGCGGCAGTTGGACTGGGCGGCTGCGGCGTGGGCGGTGCCGCGGGAGCACATGCGGCGACCACTAGAAGCAGAGTTGCGATTGTCGCCAAGTCTTCTCGGAACCTCGAGGTCCATTGGGTTTTCATCTTGCCCTCCCAAGAACCTGAATCGGGGCCGCAGTAGGGACGTTGTGTGCAACATCCAATAGGCATCAACCTGAGCAACCCTCGTGCTCTTAGCCGTTCGACCGTCGTAATGTAGGGGCGAACGGCGTTCGCCCGTGCCCGATCCGACCTGGACACCTAACCAGTGTGCAAAACGTCCGCCCGATGCCTTCTGATCGGTGTGTACGCCGATTTCTCACATCTGCGAACCAACGTTGCGGGCGAACGCCGTTCGCCCCTACGTTAACAATGTCCCCAGTCAATATCCCTTGAATCCGCATTGACGCTAGGTTGATACGCTTGGGATCTTGGAAGCAACGTCCCTGCGGCTGGATCACGCGCCAAACAGCGTCTTCCCCCACTTCTCCTTGATGCCGCGCAAAGCCTCCGGGCTGCTCTTCACCGAAACGGGGAAGTCCTTGATCCAGTGATAGGGCTTGCAGGCTACGATGACCGCCTGCGAATGCGAGAAATCGCCCGACCTTCGCTTCTCGGGCGATAGCATGCTGTCCATCATGCTCCCCCAGCATCCCCTCAGTATGTCGATGGACGTCTCGGGCTCACAACGGGTGCCGAGCGCCCAGAGCACCTCGGCGATATTTGAGGGGTCTATGTCGTCGTCGACGACGATCAAGAACCGGCACATATATGCCGCGTGGCGGCAGCCGGAAAGGAAGTTTGCCGCCTGCTTGGCGTGTCCGGCGTACTGCTGCTTGACAGAGGCTATCATTATGCTGGGACCTTTGGCCTCCGCAAGGGTCCAGACTCCCTTGACGCCCGGCACGTTTCTATCGAGTTCGGCCCACGCAAACCCTGATCTCATTATGTGCTTGCCAAACGAGTAGTCGTAGGTGCCGATCTGGGGCGGCGCGCCGAGGATGATGGGATCGTTCCTGTGCAGCACAGCCTTGACCCTGAAGGCGGGCTCTTCGCGGGAGCCCGTGACATAGTAGCCGGTCCACTCCCCAAACGGGCCCTCTTCGCGCGTTTCGGTCCCCGGCGGGACTATCTCTCCTTCCAGAGCAATCTCCGCTCCGGCCGGAATCGGGAGGTCTGTGAACTCTCCTCTGACCACCTCGACGGGCCTGCCCCTGAGCCAGCCTGCGTAGTCGTATTCGCTTACGCCGGCTTTGATGTTGCTGGTAGACACGCTCCAGAGCAGCGGATCCTCCCCGCAGACGACGACGGCAGGGCAGGGCAGTCCTCTGGCCCACCATTTCTTTCTGATGGCCTCGCCGTGGTGCGACTCGACGATGAAGATCGTCGCCGTGTTTTTGTCGTGGACCTGTACCCTGTACGTGCCCAGGTTCACGAAACCCTCGTCGGGATCGCGCTGGATGACGACGCCGCCCGTGCCGATATACCTCCCACCATCCCGCTCGTGCCACCGAGGAACGGGAAACTCGAACAGGTCGACGTCGTCGCCGACGTGGACATTCTCCCGAACCGGGCCGGTCGACACCTCCACCGGCGGCACGGGCACGAAACCCTGGTTGACTTTGTCACGCCAGGCCCGCGCCTGATCCAAGCCACTGGTCTCCGGAGGCAGACCAAAGGTCAGCGCTACCAACTCCGGCCTGTTCTGGAAGTTGGAGACAACCCGGTATCCCGCCGGGTAGCCCTTGATCCGATCGAAGACCAGCATGGGCGAGGTCGGCACCGAAAGCCCCAGCTCGGTGATCCCTCCTATTTCCAGGTTCCAATCCGCGCCTTCGACGGTCTTACAAAGGCCCAATTCGTCGGATCGCTTGAGGAACTCCCTCAGGTCGTCAAACATTTACTCCCCCTTCAAGATGCGCCCGACCTCTTGTTCCACCCTCTTGCCCTGCTCGGACTGCAGAAAGTCCAGGGCGCCGGGCCAAGTCATTGGGTTATACTGCTTGAGCCCCGCCTTCACGTCTTGCTGGTGAATATCAGACTCGATGTTCCCGGTGTAGAACATGCTCCCGACGCCGGTGTCATTGTAGATCTTGTGGCCCTCGGGACTCGCGAGAAAGATGGCAAGTAACTTGGCGGCATTCGGCTGCTTAGCACCCTTCATCACGTGGAAGGAATGAACAGAGAAGAAGGAGATGTCCGGAGACACCCACTCCACCGGCATGCCTTTTGTCTTGACGCTCCCGTACATCGACGATCCGATGAGCACGATGGGATATTCGCCGGCCGTGTAGCGCGTCTGGCCACGCGAGTAAGCCTCGACCGGGGGGCTGTTCTTCATTATGGCACGTAGGTCGGCCAGCGTCTTATCGATTCCCCTAACGAAAGCATAGTTCACGTAATTGGCCGTGGAGTTATAGACGGCGAGCTTTCCTTTCCACTTGGGATTTCCCAGGTCGGCAAAGGACTTAGGAGCATCCGCAGCGGAGATAACTCTTGGATCGTACATCAGGCCGATATGGCCGGTGTAGACGGACAGGGCGTGGCCGTCCGATTGAACGACCTCCTTGGGGGTTCCTGGGGCCAGCAAAGGCGCCCAGTTCACCTTCTCCACCACGCCGGCGTTGATCGCCTGGAGCGAAGTACTGTCCGAAAATGGCAAGAGATCGAAGCTGGGGGGCGCCCCGGCCTTGAACTCCGCGATTGCCGCCGCAACGTGCGTGGCGTAGCTCTCGTTGGGCACCGAATCGATTTGGAGATCCACGCCGTACTTCTTCTTGATGCCTTCTCTAATAGGCGGCACCTCGAGGAATGGGTGCAGCCTGACAGAAACCTTTCCTTCTTTCTTGGCGGCCTCGACCAATTGAGCGAGCTCGTTGGACGGGCCCTTGGCAGCGGGAGTCGCCGTAGCCGGGGCAGCGGGGGCAGAGGTAGGCTTCGCCGCCGGAGGCGCAGTTGCCGCTGGCGCAACAGAAGCGGCCTTGGTCGCGGATGTTGGACTTGGTGGAACGGGTGTAGGCGCCGCGGCCGGCGCACACGCCGCGGCCGCCACAAGCAGGGCTGCGATCAGCGTCAATCCTTTTGTCGATGTGCTGGTGATCCGTGTTCTCATTTAGCCTCCTGGCAATATCTTGGAATAAGTGTCGTTCACGTAGGGACGTTGCTTGCAACGTCCCATAGGCATCAAGCTAGGCATTTCAGGTTCCGTAGTCCGTAGTGCAGGGGCTTGTCCCCTGCTTGCCAGTGCTACAACAAAAGCTAGCCACGAGAGCGCAGGCCCGATCGAAAACACATCCGATTCGCTAGTGCAGCCTTGCGTGACATCATCTGGACGTCACGTTATCGAGCACTTGCGAAGTTCCGTCTGCAGTGGCAGCGTCAAGCCTGCTTCCAGCGAGATTAGGCTATCAAGCCGGCTACGAGCAGGGGACAAGCCCCTGCACTACAGACTCTAGCTACGAGCAGGGGACAAGCCCCTGCACTACAGACTCTAGATGACCGTTCGCACGTTAACTTGATGCGCATGGGACGTTGCACGCAACGTCCCTACGTGGTGCCAAACAGCAGTTTACCCCACTTCTCCCTGATAACGCTCAGTGTTTGAGGGCTGCTCTTGACCGACGTCGGGAACTCCTTGATCCAGTGATAGGGCTTGCAGGCCACGATGACGGCCTGCGAGTGCGAGGAATCGCCCCGGCTCTTCTTCTCGGGCGAAAGCATGCTGTCCATCATGCTGCCCCAGCAGCCCCTGATTATGTCGATGGACGTCTCGGGCTCGCACCTAGTCCCGAGCGCCCACAGAACCTCCGAGAGATTCGAGGGATCGATATCGTCGTCAACCACGATCGCAAACCGGCACAGGTATGCCGCGTGCCGAATGCCGGTCAGTAGATTTGCGACCTGCTTGGCATGTCCCGAGTACTGCTGCTTCACCGAGGCGATGACCATGCACTGCATCCTTGCCTCGGGTGGTGACCAGACACCCACGATGCCCGGGACGTTCCTGTCCAGCTCGGCCCACGCGAAGCCCGATCTTTGGATATGCCTGCCAAACCAGTAGTTGTAACGCCCGATTTGCGGCGGCGCGCCCAGGATGATGGGATCGTTCCTGTGCAGCACCGCCCTTACCTTGAACGCGGGCTCTTCGCGGGAACCCGTGACATAGTAACCGGTCCACTCCCCGAAAGGGCCCTCATCCCTAGCTTCAGTCCCCGGCGGCAGGATCTCTCCCTCCAACACGATCTCGGCCGTCGCCGGAATGGGCAGGTCGGTGACTTCACCTCGGACGACTTCGACAGGCTTGCCTCGCAGCCAGCCCGCGTAATCGTATTCGCTGACCCCGGCCTTGATGCTGCTGTGAGCGACGCTCCACAGTAGGGGGTCCTGCCCGCAGACGACGGCGGCGGGGCAGGTTTGCCCCCTGTCCCAGTACTTCTTTCTGATGTAATCCCCGTGATGGGACTCGATAATGAAGATGGTCGCCGTGTTCTTGTCGTGAACCTGAACCCTGTACGTGCCCAGATTCACCCAGCCCTCATCGGGGTCGCGCTGCACAACCATACAGGCCGTGCCGATGTATCTGCCGCCATCGAGATGGTGCCATCTGGGCACCGGGAACTCGAAGAGGTCGACGTCATCGCCCGTGTGCACGTTCTCCCTCACGGGCCCGCTTTCGACATCCACGGGTGGAACGGCCTTGAAGACCTCGTTGACCTTGTCCCGCCAGGCCCGCGCCTGGTCGAGGCCGCTGGTTTCCGGAGGCAGGCCGTAGGCCAGCGCAACCAAGGATGGCGAATTCAGGAAGTTGGAGACGACGCGGTATCCTTCCGGGTAGCCTTTGATCCTGTCGAATACGAGTAACCGCGAGTTCGGATCCGATAGGCCCAGCTCGGTAATGCCGCCTATCTCCAAATCCCAGTCAGATCCTTCGATCGTTTTGCACAGGCCCAATTCGTCTGCCCGTTTCAAGAAGCCTCTGAAGTCATCGAAAATCAAGCCGCTATCTCCTTAGCAATGGCCTGACCTGCTCGTGAAACTTCCGCAACTGCTCTGTGGGCCTGATGGAGGCCGGGTTGAGCTGAATCCGCTTCATGGCCGGTACGCCTTTCTTGACGTCGAGCCAACGCTGAACAAAGGCCGCGACCTCTTCCGCCGGACCGCACACGCCACGCTCCAACTGATACTCCAGCGATGGATTGCCCGAAACCTGAAGGAACCCGCCCGACCAGCGCGAGAAATAGAACTCCTGCGCCTCCTCCATAGCCTTCTGTCTGTCGTCGTTAATGTTGAAAGGAGAGGTTTCGACCACGAGCTCGAATTCGTCGTCGGTGAAGATCCGACCCATTTCCCGTCCCGTGGCTTTGAGCCTCTCCATCGCCTCCGACATAACCTCGACCGCGTTCTCGACCGGGATGTGGGCGGTGGTGATCCAGCCGTCTCCTACCTTGGCGATGCGTCGAATAGCCCTCTCGCTCCACTCTGACCGCGGCTTCTCGCCCGGATAGCCTCGCTGCCCGGCGTTGTAGACGCCGCCGATGAGTATCTTGGGATACGGCTTTTGGACCGGTTTGGGCATCATCCTTACTTCCCGGATGGCGTAGTACTTGCCCTCGTAGGTTACCTCTTCTTCGGTCCACAAGCGCCTGATGATTTCGAGCACCTCGTCCATTCGCCCTGCTCTCTCTTTGAAAAGCAGACCCAGGTTCTCGTATTCTTTGGGCAGCCAACCTGTGCCGGCCCCGAGCACGAGTCGACCGTTTGATAGAACGTCGATGCTCATCAGCGCCTGCGCGAGGGCCACGGGCGAGTACAGCGGTACCTGTAGCACAGCGGTTCCCAACATGATCCTGTTGGTCCGCGCGGCGGCGGCGGCGAGAACGCTGAGCGCGTCGAGTGAAGGGATATCCCGCGTGATGAAGTGGGGGTACCAGAAGCCACCGTAACCGAGCCGCTCGATCTCCTCGACGTAGGCAAAGTTCTCCTCGCGCGACGGCGGAAAGACAGACTTTCTAAAATCGATTTCGACCATTGGTGACTCTCCTTAATACTTACAGGTCGACGACACGCAGCCTGGTAGGCAACACGTTGAGCTCGACTATCCCCTCTTCCGTGATGATCACCGTTCCGCCGATGTTCACCCTTCTCTTTCCCAGACAGGCGTTGGGCTCGAGCTCCCACACCGTCCCCGGCTCGACCAGCCTGTCACCACCGATAGTAGGCCTCGCGCCCACGTTCTTGTACGCTTCGATCCCCGGCAGCTTCTCCATGCCCACGCCCGAGGTGCTAACCCAGCCCTGCGGATTCATGCTGTGGATCAATGGCGTCAGGTGCCACGCTCCCGCCTGCCTCAGAGGCTCTGCCATCGCCTCCACCACATCGCTAAACCTCTTTCCGGGACCTATCGCCAGCAGACCCGCCTCGTACGAGCGGCGGGCTATGGCCGCGCACTCCCTGTTGACCGGATCGGGCTCGCCGATGGCCACGGCAAGTTGAAGCTGCGCCTCCAGGCCGTTGTAGCGAGAAAAAATCTCCGCTTGAAGTATGTCGCCCCGCTGGAGGGTGCGCGGAGGCTGGCCCCTTATCAGCCACATCGGGGCGCCCCAGCTTGGATTGTCCGGCCCCGAGTGCAAGATCATCGAGGTGATATAAGGTGATGGGCTGCCGTTGGCCCCGTTCAGAAACAACTGGTACATTCCCGCCGCGTATACCTCGTTTTCGCCGGCGCCCGGGCGAGCTGCGTCGATCATCGCCTGAGCCGCAAGCTCGCCGATCTCGGCGGCCCGGCGCACCATTCGCAGCTCCTCCTCGCTCTTGACGGCGACGAGCTCGGCAAAGGCTTGCGAAACGTTGTGAAAGGTGGCGTGAGGAAGGTTTTCGAGAACGTGGCTCCAGGTGGGATACGGCACGTACCCTTCCACCTCGCCAGGGGCGTACATTGCCAGCCCCACGACGCCGACGTGGGCACGCTCACAGCCTTTCTCGAGCAGCACCTTCACGACGCCGGCCCCGCTCGCGCCCGCCCGGAAATCCTGCACCCAGGACGCCTCTCCCCTTAGACTGCTCTCCAAATGCGCCGACACGTCGAAATTCGTCCAGCTCAGGTGGACCAGCTCGTCCTCCAGCGGAAAAATGACCACTCCGCCGGTGCGATCGTTGGTCAGGTAGTTGTCGTACTGGCCCCGACCTTTCAGGCCAAACACCACCAGGCAAGCCAGGCCTCGGGATCTCATCATCTCCCGAACCCGCGACCACCGCCGGTCTCGCTCCTTCACCGAGAGCCCCGGCCACTTGCTATCTTCAAAATCCTGAGTATTCTCAGCCACGACTTTCAACCTCCATCTTGGACTCACCGCCTCAGCAGCGGCCGTACCTGCTCGTGGAACTTCCTCAGTTGCTCGATGGGCCTGACGGATGCGGGATTGAGCTGGATTCGCTTCAGCGCGGGGACGCTTTTCTTGACGTCCAGCCAGCCCTGGACGAAGGCTGCCACCTCTTCTGCCGGGCCGCACAGCCCGGCGGCCAGGAAGTGCTCGAAGGATGGATTCCCCGCGACCTGAAGGAAGCCGCCTGACCAGCGCGAGAAGTAGAACTCCCGCGCCTCCTCGATGGCTTTCTCGCGGTCCTCGTTGACGTTGAACGGAGCTGTTTCGGCGACCAACTCGAACTCGTCGTCGGGGAAGGTGCGGCCCAAGTCGCGCGCCGCGGCTCTGATTCTCTCCAACGCTTCCTGCAGCACCTCGACCGCACTGTCGAGCGAGATGCTATGAGGCGTTATCCACCCATCGCCCACTTTGGCGATACGCCGGATGGCCCTCTCGCTCCACTCGGGTCGAGGCTTCTCGCCCGGATACCCCCTCTGGCCAACGTTGTAGACGCCACCGATGAGGATCTTCGGATGCGGCTTCTGCACCGGTTTCGGCATCAGTCTTGCCTCGCGCAGGGCATAGTACCTGCCTTCGTGGCTGACCTCTTCCTCTGTCCAGAGACGCTTGATGATCTCGAGGGCTTCGTCCGTGCGCCCCGCGCGCTCTTTGAACGGAACGCCCAGGTTGTCGAACTCCTTTGGCACCCAGCCGGTGCCCGCACCCAAGACAAGTCGGCCGTTCGAGATGACGTCGATACTCATCAGGGCCTGCGCGAGAGCGAAGGGAGCGTACAAGGGTATCTGAAGCACCGCGGTGCCCAGCTTGATTCTGCTCGTGCGCTCGGCCGCCGCAGCCAGGACGCTCAGCGTATCGAGAGCCGGAACCTCTCTCGCAATCGTGTGAGGATACCAGAAGCCGTAGCCACAACGATCCAACTCCTCGACGTAGCTTCGGTTCTGCTCGGCCGAGGGCGGAAACGCGGACTTTCTGAAATCGATTTCTACCAAGGCTAGCCTCCTTTAAGTATCTCCGCGATCTCTTTCTCCAACTGCTGCCCTTTCTCCGATAGGAGGAAATCCGCCGCCCCGGGCCACTGCGTTGGATTGAAGAGCGGCAGACCTGCCTTGACGTCTTGCTGGTGTTTCTCGAATTCGGGGTTGCCTGGATGGAGAGCGCTGCCGTTCTTCGCCTCCTCGAGGATCAGCTTGTGCCCGGCGGGACTGGCAAGATAGGCGGCGACCAGCTTCGCGGCGTTGGGATGTGCAGCACGCTTAAGAACCATTACGCCGATGACGGAGAGGTAGGACATATCCAGAGACCGCCATTCCACCGAGACACCTTGCTGGCGGGCATTCTCGTGGTAGTTCGACGATATCATCGCGATCGGGTATTCGCCGGCGGAGTAGCGTGTAAGCGCACGCGCGTAGGTCTCGATTACCGGCTCGTTCTTAATCATTGCTCGAAGATCCGACAGCGTGCGGTCAACGCCTCTGACGAAGGCGTAGCTCACGTAGCTGCTTGGAGCCGACAGCCCAATGAACTTGCCCCGCCACCTGGGATTGGCCAGGTCGCTGAGAGATTTCGGGGCGTCGGCGGGCGGGACAACCTTGGGATCGAAAATCATGCCGATATGGCTGGTCTGCGTCGAGAGAGCGTAGCCGTCCCACATGATCACTTCGCGAGGCGTGCCCTCGGCCAGCAAGGGCCCCCAGTCCGGCTTCTCGATCACCGCCGCATCGATGTAGCGGCGTATCAGGAGGTCGTTTGACTGCATCAAGTCGAAGGTCGGCGTCACCTCGGCCTTGTATTGCGCGATGGCCTGGGGGAGGCGGGCCGAATAGCTACCAACAGGCTCAAACTGAATCTCCAGGTCGACGCCGAACTTCTCTTTGATCTCCTTTCTCAGGCGCTGGACACCCTGCTCGGTCAGGTTGTCCGTCAGCGTCGTGGAGACCTTGGCCTCCTTCTTGGCGCCCTCGATTAGCTGAGTCAAAGCGGCCGGCGGTGCCTTCGTGGCAGGGCCCGCGGTGGGCTTGGCCGGAGGTACGGGCGTTGGGGCAGGTGCGGTGGTAGCTTTGGCAGGAGACGACGTCGGCGTTGCTGGGATTGGCGAGGGCGCTGGCGGACTTGCGGCAGGGGCGCAGGCGAATACCACGAGCAAGATGCACAGGAGAAGCGCAGACACAGCGACTTCCGGCTTTGATCTGGCGACGCAATTTCCAGAAGCGAGCCTTGACATCTTTTTGACCTCCGTAAGTCGTCTGATCGGCACCAGAAGGGAAGCGCTGGTCCGAATTGATGTAACCACACAGGTGACCGACGACGTAAACCAAAGGGGCACGCGGAGTGCTGCAACTCCGCGACGCATGAAAAATGCCGAAGACGCTCGCGGCCCTTGCGATCGCAAAAGCCATTGCGCCTGATTCGTCCGGCGACCGGAAGTCACCGCTTTGATGGAGCCAAGCATACACGTTCGCCCCCGGCGTGTCAAGCGCGTTGGAAAGCCGCCAGACATCTTGATGAAGCACAAGTGATGTGCTACAGTGGGCTGAGCAGAGGCCGGTTCTGCCGCAAGCGGCGACGTGCCGGCTGCTGTTGAACCGACGATTTGGCCAGATCGGCACGTTGCCGAAGCACTCCAGAACAGGAGGCAGGCAATTGGACCAAAACACTGGTGTTGCGCAGAGTAGATCAGGGACCACCGTTGGGGATCGCGTGCCCCGATTGTCCCTGGCGGAGAGGGACCGGCGCTGGGCTTTGATCCGCCGGCAAATGGATGATAGAGGACTTGACTGCCTTGCCATAGTGGTCATTGGGATGTGGGGCGACATGGGCAACGCGGCCTACATCAGCTCGGTGTATCTGCCGGGCGCCGGCGGCATCCTCGTCATTTTTCCCCGACATGGCGAGGTCACTGTGCACATGGCCGGCAACCTGGCCAATTTGGAAATGTGGCGCCAGTCGCAGGACTGGGTACCGGACATCCTGGCGGCATCACAGCCTATCTCCTGGTCGAAGACCACGGTAGACCGGCTGCGGGAGCAGGGGCTGGAGAACGGGCGAATCGGCGTGGTCGGCGCCGGGGGAGCGCTGACGCCCGAGGGGGGCTCGGCGCGGGTGCTGATCGGCCGCGGCAGCGAGCTCCTGCCCACGGCGACATGGGAGGACGCGACCGACCTAATTGAGAATGTCCGCCTGATCAAGAGCGAAGAGGAGGTAGCGCTGCTCGAGAAAGCCGCGGAGATCGGCGACCGGGCCTTCGAGGCGATGGCGGGGTATGCCAAGGCCGGGGTATCATCTCGCGCCGTGTACGCTCACCTGATACACTCGATGCTCGAAAACGGCTCCGGCACGCCCTTTGTACTGTGGGACGCCGGGCCCAGCCCGGTTCACGGCGTTTGGGTGCCAGACACCCACATCCTACAGCCGGGGCACGTCGTTCTGACCGAGTACAGCCCCTTTGTCCGGGGCTACGAGGCACAGTTCCAGCGCGCGCTCGTGATAGGACATATGCCGGAACTGTACGGACGCCTCTTCGACGCCGCCCTGGCTTCCTACGAGAGGGGCCTTGAGGTGCTCAAGCCCGGCAACACTTTTGGAGACGTCTCACGGGCCATGGCCGGGCCCATCGAGGCGGCAGGGTTCGTCTCGATCACGCCGTATTACCACGGCCTCAATCCCAACTACCCTATCTCTTTCTCCCCTGCCGGCCGCAGGCTCGCCCAGGCGCAGGATATGGCCAGATGGCAGGAGCACCAGACGCGATTGGAGGCCATCCCCGTGCAGCCCGGCATGCTGCTGGCATTCGAGCCCAACGCGGTGACAACGGACCAGCGCCAGGGTGTTCACGTCGGAGACCCGATCCTGGTGACTCCCTCGGGGGCCCGACGACTCAGCCGGACGCCTATGCATTGGCTTATCATCTAGATATGCGGTGCAACCTCCTGATGGAACCGCTCGAGCTGCTCCGACTGGTCGGTGGAGACGAAATCCACGATTACCCGCTGGAGCCCGGGCACCCGCGCCAACTCCTTGATCCGCTCGATGCACCGCTCGGGAGGGCCCACGGCACCGAACTTCTGTCGCTCCTCCGGGGAAGGGTTGCCGGTCGACCTGTAGACCCCCTTCCACCATTTGCCCATCCGCTCGTCCCGCGTCCTGATGTCAGCCAGGGCTTCATCGACGGTCGATTGGATGTTCACGGGGCTGAGCGTGACCGTCATAAAACGCTCGGGCATCTTCCTGCCCTCCTCGGCGGCGTATTTCAGCACCTGCTCGTAGGCATACTGATACGCGGGAAGGTCGTTGAAGGGCGGAGGTGCATAGATGTCGCCGTATCGCGCTGTGCGCTTCAGCGCTGCCTCCGGGTCGGCGCGCCTCGCTCCCGGCCAGGCGGGCCTTTCCCTGTGGATAGCCGACACCCCGCCTCCGATCATAATCGGGGGATAGGGCTTCTGGATCGGCCGAGGGAACTCACCGACCAGCTCCGGAATCTTGAAGAACCGCCCCTCGTGGTGTATGTTTCCCTCCGTCAGGATAGTGCGGATAATGCCCACGGCCTCGTCGGTGTAAGCGCCTCTGGCATTAAAAGGAACCCCGGCCACCTCAAACTCCGGTGGTCGCCAGCCAACCCCGACGCCGAAGATGTAGCGGCCGCCTGAGATATGGTCCAAAGTCACCACGCGCCGGGCCAATATCCAGGGATGGTAGTATGGCACCACTGTCACCGAGGTACCCAGCTTGATGCGGCTACTCTTGGCCGCGGCCGCGGCCAGGCACAGGCCTGGCTCAAATGTGGAGGCCTCGGGGAGCCACACGGACTCGAACCCCAGCTCGTCCGCCCGCTGGACGAAGTCTACGATCTCGATTCCTTCGACCCTGAAGCCGATATTGATGCTGGTCATCGCGCCTCCTCACTTCGTGGAGCGGTCCAGGGACGGCAGGATCGGTTGTCTGGGATTCCCTTACTGCCCGCCACCAATGGGTCGTCTGCGCCTTGTGCGCTTGGTCAGTGCGAGATGATAGGTGCGTGTCAGGATGCTAGCACAGCCGGTAACCAGTGTCAATACGTCAGCAAAGCACTCTGGCACTCGGGCGAACGCTATTGACACGGTTTGGGGCTTCTGTTATAAAAGGCACGTGACCTTCACGACCTGCTTCCAGACGGCAACCAGACCGCCATCGGTCACAACGCCGTTCCAAACAATCGGGACTTTGAAAGGAGGCCTCTTTGCAACGAAAGTCAGAAAGCGTAAGAGCCATGTCGGGTGAAGTGCTGGTTATTGGCGCGGGAATGGCGGGCTTGGTCGCTTCGCTGGAGGCCGTGGCCGCGGGCTCCAGGGTGACCGTGATCGATAAGCTGAGGTCTATGGCCGAAGAAAAGGTGGTTCCGGTTCTGCCTGGCGGCCCGGGCAATGATACGGCCAAGTCCGGAGGAGCCGGACTCGGCCGCTTCGAGAGCCAGGCTCCTGTGGAGCAGCAACTCGAAGAACATCTGGAACGTAGCTGGGGACAGGCCGACCCCGACCTCATCAGGGCCTACCTGGAAAGAATCGTGGACGACTGCCGCTGGCTGAGAGACGAACTGCGGGCCCCTTATGTCTCAGCAACACGCATCAGAGGCATGGGTCCGGGCCTGTGCCGCTTCCTCATCAAAGAGGTGTCCAAGAGGAAGGTGACACTCCACTTTGAGACGAGGGCAACTGAGCTCATCACCGATCACAGGAATGCGGTCGTAGGGGCGAAGGCCAGCGGACCCCGGGGGGAAACGGAGTTCTATGGCGGCGCTGTGGTCCTGGCCACAGGGGGCTTCCAGGGCAACCAGGAAATGCTCGTCAAGTACGCGGGGCCAGAGATGGCCTATGGCACTGTGCTCACGGGCTGTCCCACCAATACGGGCGACGGCCACATTATGGCTGTGAAGCTGGGAGCGCAGATGATTAACGTGAGCGCTTGCCACGTCCGAACTATGGACGCCCTGCACGCCAGGGGTCCCAGTCGAGCGATGGAGAACATCTATCCCAGGGGAATTTACCTCAATATGGAATGTCGGCGCTTCCTGGACGAGGGCACTGCCGACAGCGATACCATTGCAAATGCCATAGTTTACCAACCAGGGCACAAGGCTGCCCTTGTTTTTGACGAAGCTACCCGTGCCGCTTTTCCCGACGAATGGAAGAAATACCCCAACAAGGAGAAAACCATTCAGTTAGCCCGGAGCCTCGAACATCTGGCAGAGAAAATCGGAGTAGATCCACGCACTTTCACCGCCACCATCAAGCAGTTCAACCTGGCAGTAGCTCAAGGTGAGGCGCACCTGCTGCCTGTGCCTAAGACGCGGCACGCGACGAAGATCGAAAGGCCTCCGTTTTATGCCTTCTATCCGGTGCTCCCGGGCCTTAACCACCCGCTGGGGGGACTAAAAATCAACGCAAAATGCCAGGTGCTGAATCAGGATAACGGACCCATCGCCGGCCTATATGCTGCGGGCGTAATAGCCAACTGGGCTTTCGGTAAGCAGTACAGGTTGGGAGACGTTATCAGCTTCAAGGGGAGCTACCACGCACCAATGGCTTCCGGCCTGGCAACCGCGCTGACCTTCGGCAGAATTGCAGGCAGGAATGCGGCGCTGGAAGCGCTATCACGATCAGCCCCGAGCTGAAGCAGCAGGTGCTCGCCAAATGGGGCGAGCACCTGCAATAGGTCTTCTACCTGCCCTTCATGATCTCGCCGATCTCCTTATCGACCTCCTTGCCCTTGTCGGATTGCAGGAAGTCCTTCGCGCCGGGCCAATCCTGGACGCTGAAGACCTTCATTCCTGCTTTCACATCCTGCTGGTGGATTTCGTATTCGTAGTTGCCGGAGTAGAATATGCTGCCCCCATTGGCTTCCTCTTGCACCAGTTTCCGGCCCTGCGGACTGGCTATGAACAAGGCCACCAGCATTGCCGAGTTAGGATGCGCGGAGTTTTTCAAGACCAGCATCACGTGAGAGGCCAGGTCGGAGATATCCAGCGAGCGCCACTCGACAGGGTAGTTCTGGCGACGAATGTTCTCGTAGTAGGGTGAGCCGATCAGGACCCCCAGAGGGTACTCGCCCGATAGGTAGCGCGTCGTCATAGCGGCATAGGTGTCCAGCACCGGCTGGTTCTTGATCACAGCGCGAAGATCGGACAGTGATCGATCGACGCCCAGGACGATGGCCCGCTTCAAGATGTTCGAGGTGCTGTTATTCATCGTCATCTTGCCCTGCCACTTGGGATTGCTCAGGTCCACGAAGGACTTAGGAGCTTCGCTCGGCGGGATCACCCTCGGGTTGAAAACGAGGCCCACATGGCCGCTATAGATCTGGAGGGCGTGCCCGTCCCACTGCACGGTCTCCGGGGCTGTTCCCTGGGCAAGCAAGGGCTTCCAATCCACCTTCAGCACGGCGCCCGCGTCGACGGCTTGAGAAACGCTGACGTCGGACGACTGGATGAGGTCGTAAGTGGACTTGGCTCCTGCTTTGTGCTCCGCAATGATCTTGGCGGTCATTCCAGCATAACTCGTGGCCGGCTCGAATTCAAGCCGCAGGTCGAAGCCGTAGGTTTGTTTTAGCTCGTCTCGGAGGCGGTCGAGCCCTTTCTTGGTGAAGTTCCCCGTCAGCGACACGGTCACCTGTCCCTCTTTCTTGGCCCCTTCGATGACCTGGGCGAGGGCAGAAGGCGCTGTCGTCGGCGCGCTTGGCGGCGCTGCGGTCGCAGCAGGCTTAGCAGCGACGGGCGTCGGAGAAGACGGAGGAGACGGCGCAGACGTGGCAACCGGCTTGGGTGCAACGACTGTGGGCGTGGGCGGCACAGCCGCCGGGGCGCAGGCAACTAAAGTTCCCAATAGTGCGGCCGCGATGGTCACAAGCAGCGTTCGAATGACCGTCATGTTGCAACCTCCTGTGGTTCTAGCTCGTATTGGCCCTGGCATGAACCAGGCCAGCAAAGCCCGAAGGGACGTGCGCACCGCTGAGTATACCTGACCGAAGCAGGGGAGTCAATGGCCTTGTGTTGGCGGTTCCTTGCCCACCGTGACCGGGCGAGTTTAGAACAAACTTGACCAATACTTGGCGATCTGCTAGACTAGGCTAAGACTAGTCTGAACGTGGTGCGAGGACGATTATGAAGAGAATCGGCGCGTACGAGGCAAAGACACATCTGCCTCGACTGCTGGACCAGGTGGCCAGCGGTGAGACGATCACGATCACAAAGCATGGAGTGCCCGTCGCCGTGCTGGCGCCTCCCTCCCCTGCGCGACGACCTGACGCGGCTGGAGTGATAGGCGCCCTGCGGGAGTTCCGGCGGGGCATTACGCTGGGTGGGGCTTCGCTTCGCGAGATGATCGACGAAGGCCGCCGCTGATGTCTTTCGTCGTCGATACCTCTGTTTCGATGGCGTGGTGCTTCGAGGACGAGGCGAATTCCTTCACGGAGGCGGTGCTTGACCGTCTTGGCGAAGAAGAAGCAGTCGTGCCAGCAATCTGGACATTGGAGGTAGCCAACGTCTTGCTGGTCGGTGAGCGACGCGGTCGACTTACCCAGGCCCAATCTGTGCGATTCGTGCAACTCCTTCACGCGTTGCCCATCGAGGTGGACAGCGAAGCATCCAAAGGGATGTCAGCAGAGGTGCTGGCTATTGGACGCTGGTATAGCCTGTCAGCCTACGATGCTGCGTACCTGGAGCTTGCCGCACGACTGGGCGTACCTCTGGCCACGCAGGATACTCGGTTGGGGCAAGCCGCGGAACGTATGGGTATTCCGCGGCTTTCGTGAGAAGGTCGTGAGAGGTTCAAACGCACGGGCCAGGCGCGTCTATCGCTTTCCCCGCCGCTCGATAGCCACTGCGACGACGGCCAGGAACTCCTCCGCTGATTCGTCCGCTACCTGCACGCCGAGCTTCGCGGCGATGGTATTGGCGATGCGCGTCGCTAGGACGTGGGCTGGCCCTATTGTCATCTGATGGCGGCGTCTCAGATATTCCTTCACGAGGTAGGTGTCGTCGTAGGAAAGACCGTGAACATCGAAGGGGGACTCTGCTTCTGCAACGCGGTCCAGGAACCCCTGCGCCGATTCGTCGTCAACCCGTACGCCAAGCCTCGTGGCAACGTGGGTAGCGATGCGCGCCGCCAGTGGAGAAGCCGGCACTTCTGCCATCTCACGGCGGAGTAACAGGTATGCCATTGCCACCTCTGCTTCTTCGCGGGAGAGACCGAGGGCGTCGACGAGTGCCTCCTCTGCTGTCTTCTCCTCTGGCGGAGTCCTGGGGGCGAGGCCGCCAATGCTCGCGTCGCGCCGCTCCTTGATGCAGATCGTGCCGGCGGCCATGTCTCCCAGCCGTCGGCCCTTCTTGTCGATTAGCATGACCACGACCCCGATGATATAATACGCGGGCAGAAAGTCGGCCAACCGCACCACGTTGCGGATCACCGCCGCCGTGGCCGTGATGGGGCCGCCATCGTCGCGGACGATTCTAATGCCCGTCTTCAGCTTGCCCGGGGTTTGGCCGTTCCAAACGATCTCAAAAAGCACAGGGTAGCCGAACAATAGCGTAAACGAAAACAGGACGATGATCGCGAAGACCCACCCGGTCACTGCCGACGGGAGACCCGAGATAGCAGACACGATGGCAGCCGTGATGAACAGGCCTGCCTGAACGCCGAAGATGATGAGGTTGTCCAGCAAAGCGGCCACGAAGCGGGAGCCCACTCCGGCAAGGTCGTATGTAATCGGCACGTTTTCAGGTGTTGTCAGCGTATGCTGTTGGTCCAGTATCTCACCTCAAGGGGAGCTCTCAGGCACTAGGTCCAGTCCCCAGTGCAGAAAACACACTGTCGCAGGGGCGTCCGCCTGAGGCGGACGCCCGGGTTGGGGCTGGGGGGGGTCGCAGCCTTTTCGCACCGCGAACCAGTCTAGCACACGGTGGAGGCGCGCACAAGTGGTAGAACGTTTCGTGTCTCGGCGAAAGAGTGACTGGGACCGCTTGGAGAAGCTTGTGTCGCTTGGCAAGGGCAAGCGTATCGGCGCGCTCTCGGCCGAGGAGATCGTCGAGATGGGTTATCTCTACCGGCGAGCGGTGGCCGACCTGGCCGTCGCCCGTCGCGATTTCCCTGCCGAGCGCGTCGCTATGTATCTCAACCAACTCGTCGCCAGGGCGCACGCGGCTGTCTATCGCGCCGAGGCGGGTGAGTGGCGCGCGATAGTCGCGTTTTTCACCCAAGGATTCCCGCTGATCTTTCGCGAGACGTTGGCATTCACGGGCGCCGCCTTCCTCGTGTTCACCCTCGCGGCCGCTGCCGGCTTCTCTGCCGTTTTGCTTGTGCCCGACAGCGCGACCTACCTCGTGCCCGAGCCTCTGGCCGCATCCATCAGGGAGCGGCGCATGTGGACTGAGGAAGTGGGACTGCCGGCGCAGTTGATGGCCAGCGTCATAATGACCAACAACATACAGGTTACGCTGCTCGCCTTCGCCGGCGGGGTGCTTTTTGGCGTGGCCACGTTTTACGTTCTGCTCGTGAACGGTTTGATGCTCGGCTCCATCGCGGGAATGTGCCAGGTCTACGGCTTGAGTCTGCGCCTCTGGTCTTTTGTGGCGCCGCACGGTTTCATCGAATTGACGGTCATCTTCATCGCCGGGGGTGCCGGGCTTCGACTCGGCTACGCCCTGGTACATCCGGGCTTCCAGACACGCCGAGAATCTCTGACGCTGGCAGCACGCCAGGCCGTCAAGGTGCTTTTCGGCTGCGTCCCGTTGCTGGTCATCGCCGGCACCATTGAGGGTTTCGTCTCGCCATCGGCATTGCTGCCTGAGGTGAAGCTTGCCGTCGGTGCGATCAGTGGCTTACTGCTTTACAGCTACCTGTTGCTGGCGGGACGCAAGGTGCCTCACGAAACAGGCGGCCTCATGTCTTAGCGTGGCACGGCATGGCGTGCCGACGCCTGCCTGGAATCGCATTTGGTGCCCGAGTTTCTGCAGACTGGGCAGGTAACGCTGCGTCCATCATGTCTAGACATATGTATGGATAAGAGCTATAATGTCCCTAGAGGAAGGGAGAGTCTCCGATGGTGACAGCGCGCAAGGATTATCCTGAGGGTCACATCAGCCCACGCCAGATACGCGAGGAGCTAAGAATATCGCGCGAGCGCATGGGGCGCCTCCTGGATGTTACCTCAAAGACGGTCGAGCGCTGGGAGGAACGCAGTTCTCTGCCGGGCACGCGGGAGTTGGTCAACAAGCTGGCCAAGATTCAGGAGATCGTGAGGCTTGGTCAAGCGGTGTACACGCCGGAGGGTTTTCGCCGGTTCCTTACCACCCCCTTGGCCGAGTTCGACGGGCGCACGGCTCTCCAGCTTATCGAGATCGGGCAAGCTGATAGGGTGCTCGCGGCACTGGCCGCCGACTACGAAGGTCTTGGCTATTGAGCCTTAGCTCCCTTCTAAAACCGTGGCGCGGGCCTGCCTTTCGCCACATTCCCGATGGCTCCCCGTACCACGTGCTGGACTTTCGTTTCGCCGCATCCGCCTCCGACAACCGATGGAACTATCCTGGGGAGGCCACCCTGTACTTGGCGGGCGACAGCGGCGTCGCCCTCGCCGAATATGCGCGCCACCTCGAGGTGAGCCGTCCCGCCGAGATCGCTCCGCTGACGATAAGGCGGTGCCTTTACAAACTGGAGGTGTCGTTGCAGCGTGTGCTGGATTTGCGTGATGACGCGTGCCTCGCTGCCCTCTCCCTGGACGACGCCCCGAAGTGTTTCTTGGATAAGAAAGTGGCGCGGGCAACGGCCAGGTTTGTTCGCGCCACCACCGACGCGCAGGGAATTCTCGTCCCGTCTATGGCTCTGCTCGATCATCCAGATCGCTGGATTCTCGTGGTCTTTCTCGAGAAGCTGGCGCCCGATCCCAAACGGTTCTTGCTGCCCGTGTCACCCGCCGGCACGTTCCGGGTTTCGCTTTGACGAGGAAATGAGTTCCGGGCGCAAGAGTCCATTCTGCACCGGAGCCCCGCAGGCAGCGCGGACTCTCAAAGCTGGGTGCGCGCTTTCAGCTCCAGATACCGGTTGACGACTGAAGCGGTGAGGTGGTCGGCGGGAAGGTCGAGCGCGATTGTGCCGCGTTGCCGCAGTGCCTCCAGGGCCTGCCGCCGCTCGCCGAGAATATGCTCGGCGACGGCTCGTTGCATACGTCGAGCGCGAGTTGTCGGGATGATTGGCGGCCAGCCTGGTGATGCCGGGGTCTGCGATGGTGACGCAGATGACCAGGTGGTGAGGCGACAGAGCGGCGATGTGGCTAACCAGCAAGCGCGAGGTCTCGGCGTCGATGAGATCGGTGAAAAGCACGACCAGCGAACGCTTGCGGGCGTGCGTCGCCAAGTAGCGGAAAGCCAGGTTGTAGTCCGGCTCGGTCAAATGCGGCGGCAGCCGATAGAGAGCCTCCAGCATGGCCAGAAACTGACGCTTGCCACGCCGAGGGGGCAGGTGTACGCCGATGCGATCGGCGAATGCCAGCAGCCCCACGTTATCGCCCTGGCGTACGGCGACGTAGGCGAGCATCAGGGCCGTGTTAACCGCGTGGTCCAGTTTGGCGAGAGGACCAATGGGCGAGGCCATCAGACGGCCGGCGTCCAGCATCAGGATTACGTTCTGGCTGCGCTCCGTTTCGTACTCAACGCTCATCGGTCGCCCGCGCCGGGCGGTGGCCTTCCAGTTGATGCGGCGGTAGTCGTCGTCGGGCTGGTAATCACGCAGGCGCTCGAATTCGGTGCCACGTCCGAGCATGCGTGCGTGCCTGAGCCCAATTTCAGTTAGCTGTCCTCGGCGCGCGAGAAGCTCGTAGCGGCGTAGCTCGAGAAGGTTCGGGTAGACTTTGACGGCGACGGCGGCAGAGTAGCGCTCCTGCCGCACGACGAGGCCGAGGCGGCAGCGATAGCGCAGGTTTATGTCGCCGAAGCGGTAGTCTCCCCGCCGTAGCGGTTTTACGCTGTATGTGAGCAACAGAACGCTTCGCGGGGCAGCTACGCCATCCACGTGCCAGTGGTCGGTCCGGAATCCCACAGGGAACTCGTCACGGAGCGCAAGGCGAACGGCATACGGGCTGCCGTTGTACAGGTGGAGCTCGACGGCGTTGTCCGCTGCCAGAGAGAGCTTGCTGTCGCAAACCCTGGTGACCTCGAAATGTCTGCGCCCCGGGCTGATGATCAGATCGGCGAAAATCAGACCGAGGGCGACGGCGAAGTAGGCCGAGGCGACGAACAGCGCGGGCGACCACAGTGCCGTAATGCTCAGGGGCAGCGCTCCGGCTAGGAGCAGGGCTAGGGCGCGGGGAGTAAGCTGCACCTCTCACCTCGGCACGGCCACGCTTGATAAGAGCTTGGCCACCACTCTGTCGGCGTCGAGACCCTCGATTTCTGCCTCGGGCCGGAGGATGAGCCGATGCCGGTACGCGGCCGGCGCCAGGTACTTTGTATCGTCCGGAATGACGTAGCTGCGTCCGCGCAACGCCGCGAGCACCTTGCTGCCAAGCAGCAGCGTGATGGAGGCCCGGGCCGATGCGCCCAGCACCAGGTCCGGCGAACGCCGCGACTGCTGAGCGATGCCTGTAATGTAGCTGATGATACCATCGTCTACTTCTACCGCCGCGATCTCACGACTGCACTCGGCAAACGTCGTCGCGTCGAGAACAGGGTGCAGGCCGAGGTCCTCGAGACGCCGGGGATCGAAGCCACGGTGAAAGCGCCGCAGCACCTCGTTTTCAATGTCCTGCGGTGCCTGTCGGAGCAGAACCTTGAAGAAGAAGCGGTCGAGCTGCGCTTCCGGCAGGGGGTAGGTTCCCTCGTACTCGACGGGGTTTTGCGTGGCGACGACGAAATAGACCTCGGGCAGGGGATGGCGCGTGCCGTCGATGGTCACCTGCCGCTCCTCCATCGCCTCGAGAAGCGCCGATTGGGCCTTGGCGGGTGCACGATTGATTTCGTCCGCGAGCAAGACGTTAGTGAAAACCGGGCCGCGGCGCAGGCGAAACTGGCCGCTGGATAGGTCGTAGACGTTCGTGCCGACGATGTCTGACGGCATCAAGTCGGGCGTGAACTGCACGCGCTCGAAGGCGCCGCCGATCAAGATGGCCAGCGTCTTGGCCATAAGCGTCTTCGCCGTGCCCGGCACACCCTCGATGAGCACGTGGCCGCCCGCTAGAAGCGCAACCAGGATAAGCTCAAAGGCTTCTTCCTGGCCCACCAGCACGCGCCGTGCTTCGGCACAAATCATCTCGTAGACTTCCCGCGTCGTCATCTTCGCCTCCCGGTGCAAGCTCGTATTATCTGGTCGGCATCCGCCGCCAATCTCACGAGGCGTTCTTCAGAAATCCCTTCACCGGCGTCGCGCAACTGAAGCAGAAGCCGCGCGACCTGACTCCCCTCGAAGCCAGCCGCCAGCCTTTCCACCCGCTCGAGACGGGCCGCCAAGTCTCCGGTATCGAGCGTAGGGTCGAGCCCGACCGTGGTGGCCAATTGGCGGCGCAAGGTGCGCTCGTAGTGTTGAGCTACCCACTGGCGCTTGCCACCCCTGCGCAGGAGGCTGGCCAGCGATATCACGTACTCGACAGCAAGCCGTCGCCTGTCGACGACGCTCGGCGCCGCGCGTCCGAAACGGCGACCGTCGAGCAGCAGATATACAAAGATCAGCCCGAGTGCGTAGAGAACTGCCCAGCCCCAGGGTTCGTGAACCATGAGGTACAGCAGAGAGCGATCCTCAGAGCGGCCGTGGTGAAACTCGTCGAAGACGACGGCGCCGGCCTCGACAGGGGCCGGCAGCCAATTCAGCAGGAATGCGGCATTGTCCGCTTCTCCGAGCCCGCGGTTGGAAACGGCGTAGGTGCTGGCGAGGGCATAAACCCTGCCCTGGCCGAGGGCGAGCCCTGCCGCGATAGGTCGCTCAGGCTCGCCGAGATAGGGGACGAGGCCGGCCGGGCCGGCGATGTGACTCGTCGCTTCAACCCGCACCGCGCTCGCGGGCGGTCTCAGCAGCAGCGGCTGGGTTGGCGTTACATCCGGCTTGGGAAGGCTGAGCACGCGCAGTGACAGACCGAACTCGCCCAGAAGTGCGGCCAAAGCATTGCGCCCCTCTGCCGATCGGTCGGCCGGCCACGGCGGCAAAGGAAGCTGGGAGCTGCCCACGATGATCAAAGTGCCGCCGCGTTCCACCCAGCGACGTAAGGTGGCAAGCTGGTCTTTAGCCCATGGTGCGGTGGGCGCCAAAACGAGAAGCACCGTCGTGGTCTGGTCAAGACGGAAATCGCCATCTTCCAGACGGTCGACGCGATAACCCAGGGATTGCAGCCACAGGTACAGCGCCCGAGAGCCTCCAGGCGCGGCTGAGCTGCTGGCAAGGTCGGGCGGTGATGGAGTCGTCCGGTCGGGCGTGGTTTGCTGCACCGCCACGGCCGCGATCGAGAGAATCATTAGCACAAGCGAGAGCTCCCACGGTATTCTCATGCCGCTGCCCCAACGATGCGCTCGACTATTGCCCTGAAGTGGCCGTACTCGTTCGACGTGCAAGCGGCACACCCGTACCAAATGATGTCGAAGGCGTCGACAGCCAACTGGAAGAGCTCCGCGACCTCACCGCCATCTGACAGGCTGCGCAATTGCTCGCGATTGGTCAGCGAGCGATCGTAGCGTAGTCGGCCGTGCTCCGACATGTGTAGGATCGCCCAGAGATAGAGATAGTGAATGGCCTGGCGGTAGTCGCCATCGCCAGCAGCCTTTTCCGCGGCCATTCTGGCGCTACGAGCATCCTCCCGAGCGGTTGAGCGTGAATCCTGCAGCGCGGCACAGCGCGCCAGCCCTAAACGGGCGCTACGCCACGTGTAAGCGAGGAAGACGACGACGAAGCTGATCAGCGCGGCTGTGATGAGCCAGAAGATCACCTCACCCGGTTTCTCGAGGTCGAGTCCGGGCAATTGGGGAACACGAAGCCCCGGGAACAAGCTTTCGATCCACTGAAAGAGCCGAGCGCGCAGGTCGTCCAGAAAGCGCCCGATGGGGTTGCTTCCAGCACTGCGGAACTCGGGCTGTGACAGCACCCGATGCAGCTCCACGCGAGGCTCGACCTCGCCGGTCCATTGCGCCTTTTCAAGCGACGCGTCCAGCGCGCTGGCCAACTGGCGAAGCGTTTCAAAGGCCTGCCGCCCTTCATCACGGCTGCCTTGCAGCCGGCTGATCAGAGCGCGATTATCTATGGTTACGATTGTGCCGGAATCCGTCGTGACGCTGGGGATGGCCTCAAGACGTGCGAGCGCTTGACGCAGCCGCAAGTAGTCGCCAAGCGAAGCTTCCGCTGGTAGGGAAGACTGAGCAGCCTCGGCGGCCTGAAGCACCTCCTCGAAGATGAGCCGATATTCGGCTGGCGTCTCGGCAAAGACGCCGGTCGGCCAAAGCAAGAAGCCGGCGAGCAGCAATAGTAATCCGCGGCGCATCTAGGTCTGGCCCTCGCCCGCTTGCACTCGCGCCTGGGCCAGGCGCTCGGCCAGTACCTGAAGATCAAAACCCTCATTGCGAACGCGGAGGTCGTAATAGAGCAGAGTGGCGATAATGGGTATGAGCGGTGCTGCCAGGATGCCAAAGACGGACCCGACGAGCGTGTTCACCACGCTGAATGCGAACAAACCTCCTGGAGAGAGTAGCATCGCAGCCCCACCAAGGACGGCCCCGATCATCGAGGCGGGGAGGCCAGCCACCATAAGCTGGAGGATCGCGGCGAGGATCACAATGGCCAACACGCGCCACCAGCTTCCTTTGACGAGCCTGGAACTGCGGAACAACGCTCGGCGCACGCCGGCTCTTTCGATGGCGATGGCCTGGACGACGAAGGCCCAGCGGATGCCAAAAAACACGGCGGCGGGGATGAATACGATAGTGATGGCCAGGAAAATCAGGATCAGGCCGGTGACCAACACTGTGCCGAGCATACGCCAGAAGCAAGAAATCGTGGCGCGATAGGCCCGCCCGACAGTAATCCGGCGGCCCAGGTAGCGCTCGGAGATGGCGGCGGCCAGCGCCGCCTCTATAAATAGAAAGGCGAGGAAGCTGAGCCCGCCAAGGGCCAGGCTGGACACGCTCCCGAAGATGAGCGATCCTGGGAGCGGCTCACTGCTTCTGCCGAGTCGCGAAAAATCGAGGATATTTGGCCCCACAATAGCGAGCTGAATCATCTGCAGTAGCAGGATGGGTACCTGTAGCACGGCGACGATGCCGACGAAGGTACGGAAGTTGTGACGGTAGAGGCGAATTGCCTCGTCGAGAATGTCGCCCGCGCCCATCGGGCGCAGCTCACGGCCAATCCGCGATGGACCGAACACTCCAAGTGAGGTTGGGGAGACCGGCGGAAGCGGAGCGCCGCAGAATGCGCACACCTGGCTACCTTCGGGATTCGCCGCGCCGCATGCGCCGCACTGCACCGTGTCGCCCCCATCTTGCCGCGCTTGATTTCGCTGGTCCTGGCCCATTGTAGCCGGCCGTCGACGACAAGTCAATCGTATTGACGACACAGACTTTGGCTGTTACAATCTACCTGTCCATTATTAGCCTTCACCGGGAGTTGACAAAAATGCAACATCTGTCCCTGGGCAGCCTTCGCCTCCGGTTGCTACTCGTCGTCCTCCTTGCCGTCGTCCCGGCGATTGCTCTCATGCTTTACACGGGCATCGAGCAGCGCCGCCAGGCTGCCGTCGACGCGGAGGATCGTGCCCTACAACTGGCCCGATTGGGCGCCAGCAGCCACGAATCGCTCATCGAAGGCTCGCGTCAGCTCCTACTGGCCATGGCGCAGCTTTCTGAAGTGCGCAGCCACGATGCCACTGCCTGTTCGACGCTTTTCGCTAACATTCTGAAACAGTATCCGCGCTACGTGAACCTGATCGCGGTAGACACAAATGGAGACGCCTTCTGCAGCGCCGTGCCCCGTGTCGGAAAGCCTTACAACATCGCCGATCGCGAATGGCTGCGTCAGACCATTCAAACCCGTGAATTCGTCATCGGGCAATACGAGATCGGCCAATTGACCGGGAAGGCGGAAGTACACGTCGCATATCCTGTCCTCGACGCGTCCGGACGACTTCAGGGTGTGGTCTCTGCCGGGCTGGACCTGGAGTGGCTCAATCGTCTCGCGAGCGAAGTTCATCTGCCCGAAGGCTCGGCGCTCTCCATCATAGATCGCAAGGGCACCATACTGGCGCGCCATCCGGAGCCAGAGAAGTGGGTGGGCTACTCTCTGGCCGATAGCTCACTATTCAGGACGATCTCGAGCAGCCAGGGTGCCGCGGAAATCGACACGGGCGGTACGAAGTACTTGCACGCGACAACTTTGCTGCAAAGTGGCTTGCAGACCAAGGACATGTACCTGACCATAGGTATTCCGGCCGAAGTCGCTTATGCCGAGGCCGATCGTGCTCTGGCTCGCAACCTGGGTCTGCTGGGTTTGGTAGCCGTCGTGGCCCTCTTGGCGGTTTGGGTCAGCACTAATGTATTTGTACTTCGACAGGTGAGCGCCCTGGTACACGCGACCCAGCGACTGGCATCGGGTGATCTCGCGGCGCGCACGGGCCTTAGCTATGGCATAGGCGAGCTGAGCCAACTGGCTCGCTCCTTCGACCAAATGGTCACCGCGCTGGGAGAACGTGAGGCCGAGCGCAACCGGGCAGAGGCATCGCTGCGGAGGTATCAAGAGCATCTCGAGGACCTGGTGGAGGCACGCACTGCCGAGCTCGCGCAGGCCACCCGCCAGGCTGAAGAGGCACGCTCTCTTGCCGAGGCAGCCACGCGCGCCAAGAGCGAGTTCCTGGCTAACATGAGCCACGAGCTGCGCACGCCGATGAATGCCATTATCGGCTACAGTGAGATGCTGATGGAGGAAGCCGAAGACGCGGGACAACCGGAATACCTCCCCGATCTCGAAAAGATCAACGTCGCCGGGAAGCACCTGCTCCAGCTCATCAACGATATCCTCGATCTGTCGAAAATCGAAGCCGACAAGCTCGAGCTTCACCTGGAGAAATTCAGCCTCACCCCGGTGATCCAGGACGTGGTCGGCACTATCCAGCCATTGGTGAGCAAGAACGCCAACATGCTGGACCTTCGCCTTGCCGACGACCTTGGCACGGTGTACGCCGATATCACTAGAGTGCGTCAGGTACTGTTCAACCTTCTCAGCAACGCCTGCAAGTTCACCGAGCACGGCACCGTCCGGCTTGACGGTTTGCGAGAGACGGTGGATGGCGCGGACTGGATCGTTTTCGCGGTACGCGATACCGGCATCGGCATGACGCCCGAGCAGATGGGAAAGCTGTTCCAGAAGTTCACGCAAGCGGATGCGTCGACGACGCGCAAGTACGGTGGTACCGGCCTGGGGCTGGCCATCAGCAAGCGCTTTTGCGAGATGATGGGCGGGGACATATTCGTCGAAAGCGAGGTCGGCAAGGGGAGCACGTTTACCGTTCGGCTTCCGGCGGACGTAGCTCAACGCAAGCCAGAGCCGTCGCGTGTTAGCGCGGAGATCAAGGCGCTGCCAGCAAACGGTGCGACCACGGTGCTTGTCATCGACGACGATCCAACCGTGCAGGACCTGCTGGCGCGCTTCCTTGCCAAGGAAGGTTTTCGGGCGGTGACGGCGCTGGGTGGCGAGGAGGGGCTACGCCTAGCCAAAGAGCTCCGCCCCAACGTGATAACTCTCGACGTCCTCATGCCCGGCGTGGATGGTTGGGCGGTCCTGACGGCTCTGAAGGCCGATCCCGAGCTCGCTGACATCCCCGTGATCATGCTGACAATCGTGGACGAGAAGAACCTCGGGTTCGCGCTTGGAGCATCGGACTATATGACCAAGCCCGTGGATAGAGACCGTCTGTTGGCCAACATCAGAAAGTATCAGCGGCGTGGCACGCAGGCCCCAATTCTTGTCGTCGAGGATGATCCCACCACGCGGGACATGCTGCGGCGTACGGTGGAGAAGGCGGGCTGGACAGTCGCTGAGGCAGAGAACGGTCGCGTTGCACTGGAGAGTGTATCGGCGAACCGCCCCGAGCTGATCGTGCTCGACCTATTGATGCCGGAGATGGACGGATTCGAGTTCGTTGTGGAGTTGCGCCGGCGCGAGGAGTGGCGATCTATCCCCATTATCGTCGTCACCGCCAAGGAGCTCAGCACAGAGGACCACCTGCGCCTCAGTGGCAGCGTGGAGAGGATCCTTCGCAAGGGGGCGCACACTCGCGAAGACCTGCTGCGCGAGCTCGGCGAGCTGGTCAACGCCTGCGCGTGCAACAAGGGCGTAACCAACAAGGAGGGAATCGGTGCCAAAGATCCTGTACGTTGAAGATGACGAGATGAATCGGGATATGCTGTCGCGACGCCTGGCTCGCAAGGGCTACGTCGTGGTGACGGCTGCGGATGGGGAGCTCGGCGTTGCGATGGCCAGGTCGGAAGCGCCAGACTTGATTCTCATGGATATGAGCCTGCCCGTGCTCGACGGCTGGGCGGCAACCAAGCAGCTCAAGTCATCGCCCGAGACAAGCTCCATACCCATCATCGCGCTTACGGCCCACGCTATGGTGGGCGATCGGCAGATGGCCATCGAGGTGGGATGTGATGACTACGACTCGAAGCCCATAGAGCTGCCTCGGCTGCTGTCGAAAATCGATGCTATCCTGCAAGGGAAGGGGGGGCCGTGACCCTCGAGGAAGCCGACGACGGATCTTCCCAGCAGCGCGAGAAAGCGCAGGATGCCAGAACTGGCGCGGACCATCCGCTGGAAACCACTCGTGCCAGGAGGGCGCTCATCTCCAATATGCGCCACGAGCTGCGCACCCCGATTAATGCCATCCTCGGCTACAGCGAGATGCTGGTCGAAGATGCCCAGCAGTTAGGCTACGATAGCTTCATTGCCGACCTTCAGAAGATCAACACCGCCGGCAAACGTCTCCTGGCACTTCTCGACGACCTGCTGGATCCGGCCAAGATCGAAGCCGGCAAAGTGGATGTCACTTCAGAGGCCTTCGGGGCTCACGTCAGACACGAGCTCCGTACGCCATTGAACGCGGTCATCGGGTACAGCGAGATGTTGTTGGAGGCCGCCGAAGACGCCGCGCAGGACGACTTGATCCCCGACCTGCGCAAAGTCCACACGGCGGGCCAGCGCTTGTTCGCGCATCTCGAGGACGTCATCAATCTCTCCAAGATCGAAGCCGGCAAGACGATCCTGGACCTGGAGGCTTCGGGTGAGTCCTCTATGGTCCGAGACGTGGTTACGACCATCCGCTCGCTCTACCGTGATGATCTCGGCGCCGCGGCGATCGAAACTGGCTCTCTACTCATAGTGGACGACAACGAGATGAACCGTGACATGCTGTCCCGGCATCTGCAGCGTCAGGGCTACGAAGTCTCGGTCGCAGAAAACGGGCGCCGGGCGCTGGACTTGATCGGATCAAAGAGGTTCGATCTGGTGCTTCTCGATATGGTTATGCCCGAGATGAACGGGTATCAGGTGCTGCAGCGACTGAAGACCGATGTCGGGCTGCGACACATTCCGGTCATTATGATCTCGGCTTTGGACGAAACTGACGCCGTCGTGCGGTGCATCGAAATGGGTGCCGACGACTACTTGCCTAAGCCGTTTAACCCGATCTTGCTCAAAGCCCGCATCGGCGCCTGCCTGGAGAAGAAACGACTTCGCGACCGAGAGCAAGAGTACTTGGAGCAGTTGCGCCTGGAGAGGGAGAAGTCAGAGCGATTGCTGCTTAACGTCCTGCCACAACCGATCGCCGAGCGCTTGAAGCGAGGTGAAGCGCCAATTGCCGATAGCTTTGCTGAAGCCACCGTGCTTTTTGCCGACCTGGTGGGGTTCACCCAGATCTCCTCGGTGACGCCGCCAAAGGAGTTGGTGGCGGTGCTCAACCACATATTCTCCGCGTTGGACCACCTGGGCGAGCGACACGGCTTGGAGAAGATCAAGACCATCGGCGACGCCTATATGGCGGTGGCGGGCCTCCCCACACCGCGTGCAGACCACGTCGAAGCCGCCGCGGAGATGGCGCTCGACATACTTCAGGCAGTGGCGCAAGTCCGAGCCGAGATCGGCAAGCCCTTTAGCATCAGAATCGGGATGAACAGCGGCCCTGTGGTGGCCGGCGTCATCGGCCGGAACAAGTTCGCTTACGATCTGTGGGGTGACACCGTGAACACGGCGAGCCGGATGGAGTCGCATGGAGTTCCGGACCACGTGGCGGTGACGGCGGCGGTCTACGAGCGCTTGCGAGGCAGATACGTGTTCGAACCACGGGGTATGATCGAGATAAAGAACAAGGGGCAGATGCCGGTTTACTTGCTCAAGGCAAGAGGCTGATGCTTCGTTTACCGGCTAGGCCCGTTCTCATCCGAGAGACCTGTCTAGCCAGGCAAGCGCCCCGGGCGTCTCGCGCCACACCGCCATTTGCTCGGTGGCGCAGGCTATGGCCTCCGTCTCGTCTCCCAGGCTTATCAACTCGGGAAGGCGACTCGGCAGCCGCTTCCGACCCAACAGGTACGGGGGTACGTAAGGGTTCTCCCGCTCCGCCTCGGCCAGCAGCTTCCTGGCGCGCTTCGTGTCGCCCTCGGTGCGATAGGCGAGAAGAGCGACTCCATATTGCCAGACGGCCGAGATGTCGTCAGGATATCGCTTCAGCAGTTCCTTCACTCGGGCGTCTTCGCCGCTTGCAAGAAGCCAGTTGAGCAGAAGGTAGCGTATCCCCTGGTTGTCACCTGGGTTCAGCCTGAGCATGTCCCAGATATGCTCGATAGCCTCCTGCCGCTTGCCCATTGCCCAGAGCGCCTGGGCAAGGCCGGCCCGTGCCCGCATGTAAGGCCGGGTCTCGATGATGCCCCAGAAGTGGCCGGCGCCCTGCTCGAAGGTCTCCCTGCCCAGAGCCCGCTCACCGGCGGCTACCCCCTTGGCGTACAGATCGGCTGCCTCTTTCGCGCCCCGAGCCGTCTCCTCGGCCAGCAGCACGTAGGCGTCGGAGCAGTCCGGGGACATTTCCAGCGCCTTTCTGGCCAGCCGAACCCGCTCTCGTGGGTTCGAGGCCTCCCAGGCTTGGTACATCAGGTCCTGAGCCTTCTCGAGTGGCGTTTCGGCTCTCCGACGTGGCACGCCGCCTTTGGCAAGCATTTCCTGAACGAAGGCGTTCGCCTCTTGAATGGAGCCGAACTCCCGCTCCGAAAGCATCGCCCGCAGGTCAGACATGATCCGTTCCATGCGGTGGCGAAGGGCCGGAAGGGAAGGCGCATCCCCAAAGTCTGCCTTGGTCTCCTCCTTCGGCTTTTTCATCTGGGCGTCCAACTTGTGTCGGCGTCGAATGGTTTCCTGCACATCCGGGGTTACCATCTCTGCAGGAATCCACGTGTCGAGGCCAACGTACACGAAGCGGCGATCGGCCTTCAGCACCGACTCCAAGGGGTCCGGCGCCACGTCGGAACGGTAGAGTCCGCGGGCCAGCAAGAGGCAGACGATATCCCAGATTGGCACCTCGCGAGACCGGCTGTTCCAGAGAATCTGGAGGGTGGCATCGGCCAGCTCCCGGTTCCGCCGGGTCACCTTGGCCTCGTCCCGCTTGCGGCGGGCCTCGACCCATGCCTGGCCCCGACTTGCCTCCCCATCGTCCACCCTGATGAGCAAAGAGTCTGCTCTCGCAGCATTATTCTCGGTCAGATAGCGGCGGAGACCCTCTGGCATCGTCGTACCCCAAACGCCGTGGCCAAAGAATTCGAGAGAGAGAAGAACATCCTTGCCGTTGGCCAGCGTGGCCTGGAACGGCCGTCCGATAGTGCGCTTCTTCGATTCGAAAAAGCTCGGCCACAAGGCCTGGCGAACCTCAACGGGGTAGATGAGTGCGTGGTCCGCCGGCTTCTCCTCTGTCAGCAGGACGCGCAGCAGACTACCCTTCACCAACTGGGGCAAATAGCCGTAGCGACCGTCCCCAATGCTGACCAGTTGCCTTCCCTGCGTCAGGGCGTTGCGAATCGTCCCTTTCGGGTCCCGCGTCGCAACTGGCCGGCGGCAGTTCACCTGGTCGAATATCTCTTGGAACGTCAGTGGTCTTCCCGCCGATCTCAAGACCTCGTACACCAGGTCCGTGTAGCTTGGCTCGTCCTGTCGCGCCACACTTGCCTCCTTGGCAACGGGATCGATCCCTCCCTCCGCCAACTCTGTACGATAGCAGGCGGTGCGAGTCACTCCGCCAGTGCCGGACCACTCCCGGAGTTGCTTTCCAGATCGCCTAGTGTCCAGGCAGCGTACCAAACGCTTGTCTATCGATAGTGTACACTAGCAGGGACCTTGCTGCAACTCCTCCTCAATTCGACGCCTGTGGCATAGCTCTTGCCCGCAAGAAACAAGCCAGTGTGTCGACGCGGTCGAGCTTGATGTAAGACCCGGGCAAGAAGAGTTCTGGGAACCCGGCATGAAGAGCGACGGCACTGGCGCTGGGAGGAGAGTGCGAAGATGGAATACCATCAGTTCTTAGGGCAGGTTCAACATCGCGCGCGTCTCGCGGATTTCGAGGACGCCGTTACCGCTACCCGTGCTACCTTGCAGACACTGGGGGAGCGCCTTTTTGGTGGGGAAGCGGGCAATCTTGCCGCTCAGCTACCGAAAGAGATCGGACACTATCTGCTGGAAGCTACCAAGAGTGAGAGCTTTGGCTTCGACGAGTTCATCGATCGTGTATGCATCCGGGAAGGAGTAGAGCGGCCCAAAGCGACCTTCCACGCGCGCGTCGTGATGGAACTGGTGCGTGAGGCGGTGTCGCCAAGCCTGCTGGCCAAGGTCCGCGCGCAGCTACCGGCTGACTACAACGCATTGTTCGCGGCGACGGGGGTGGGAACCCGAGAGTCGCCTCCTCAGGATCTGCTCTGAGGACAACCTCGCCGGGTCCTCGATCAGGCACAGAAGGAGCCGCCATCGGCCCGGTCGATCCTCAAGGTCGGGATTCCCACGTCAGTTTGGGTAAGTCCTCCTGGCGTGGCGATTGGCAGTTCGAGGATGTCGCCTGCCTCACGACCAGCGTATTCTGGCCGTAGGCGGTGGTGCGCATACGCGCCGTCGCCTCCCCTTGCTCGTTCGTGGTCGCGCTGCCCCGTGTAATCTGGCCGTCGGACCTTCGGGCCTCCAGGTCGACTCGGACGCC
This sequence comes from Chloroflexota bacterium, assembly GCA_016210495.1. The sequence goes on along the minus strand of JACQUC010000268.1, from coordinate 10,091 downwards.
ACGCAGTGGAAGTCCCGTGGATCTATCGACGGCCCGGATCCTGACCACGCCCTCGTGGTACTCGCCCGGCATCACGCGGATGTCCTCGAGCGACAACGCCAAGCCGATGGCGCAATCCGACGCCTCGCCCGTACCGTCCGGGGGCACGGGCGTCTCAGCGGGCGGCGGTGCGTCGGTCGGCGTCGGACTGGGAGGCGGAGCGTCGGGCACCGGCGCGGCCAGGCACTGCGCATCCTCCCCATAGACCGAAGCTCGGACAGAGACAGTTTCCGGGTCATAAGTAAAGCTCAAGTAATCGCCGTACCCGTAGGCTTCGCTAACAGTCGAATAAACGAGGTGGACCCAGTATCCGACAGAGTAGGTTCCCGGTCCCACACAGGTAAAGGACTGTTGTGTCTCATAGCTCTCCGTCGGCGGCCAGATTATCGTGTCGCCTGGATGCCCGTAAATCCTGTCCCTTGGGCTTAGGACCGGCATGTAAGAGGGTTGGGCCCTAAACTCCCCATTTAGATCCCACGCTTCGCCCACGAAACGGACCTCCCATCGCACGTCCCCGACCATATACATGTTGATATTCCCAGTCTTGGCGACCGAAGCGCCGACAACAAAGGTCTCCCCCACAGCGTGGTCCGTGACGTCGTCGAGAGACAGGCGGAAGTGGCGCCCGTGCGCCAGCACGACGGTGCTGAAATGCACAAGGGTTCCCCTCACCTCAAGCGTGCCGGTCTCTCGCCAGAACTCGACCTCAAGATCATCGAGCGGTTCGACCGTCCCCCCACTCACGCTCAACAACATCGGAATCGGAAGATCCGATCCGGTGACCTGGGACCTGATCGTCAAGTTGACCGGCGCATTGAACTCTAGGCCATCGGGCTCTAGCCTGTAGGCGGCCAGCGGCCTGTTCTCCTCAGGCGCGCCAGTACGTGCTTCGGCGGAGATGTCCGTGATGCTGATGTCGGCGATGGTTACGCCGGAGGGTAGCGCACCGTCCGGAATCTCGAGCCAGGCGCGACCATCGGGGGACCGCACGCTTTGAACCACGGCAAGCGGGGCGAGAGCGAGAACCGTGCTCTCGCGCCCCGACACTACACCCATGCCCAACGAGACCAGGTTAGCCACGGCCAGGGAGAGGGCAGACCACGTGATCCAACCGTTCGTTTGGGTACGCATTGGATACCTCCTGTCATAGCATTGAGCCCCGGCGCCGCAGAACTCAGGCGGCATCTAGAGTCCGGCGTTCTCACCCGAAGCAAGCAGCATTCGCGCGATGAGCATAGCATAGTGCAAGCGGTTGTTTATGTCAACGATGCTGCTCTTCCCCCGTGACACTTTCTACTCCTTGCTGCCTCTGGCACAGCACTTGCCCGCAAGAAATGAGCCGGTTGTCGACGCGGTCGGGCTCTGGCGCAGTACCCGGGCAGGAATAGGCCCGGGCACCCCGGACGAAGAGCGAGGACACCGGCCCTGGGAGGAGCGTGCGAAGATGGAATATCATCAGTTCTTAGGGCAAGTTCAGCATCGTGCGCGTCTGGCGGATTTCGAGGACGCGGTTACGGCAACGCGTGCCACCTTGCAGACACTGGGGGAGCGCCTTTTTGGTGGCGAGGCGGCAAACCTCGCCGCCCAGCTTCCAAAAGAAATCGCGCTCTACCTGCTGGAAGCCGGCAAGAGCGAGAGCTTCGACTTCGCCGAGTTCATCGATCGTGTATGCATCCGGGAAGGGGTAGAGCGACCAAAGGCGACGTTCCACGCGCGGGTCGTGATGGAGATGGTGCACGAGGCAGTGTCGCCAAACCTGGTGGCCAAGGTCCGCGCGCAGCTACCGGCCGACTACAACGCCTTGTTCGAGCCGACTGCGCTGGGTACGAAACAGTCATTGGGACAATGACACCCGTTGTTGCTGGCGCAGCACCCGCTTGCTCCATACACATAACTATGCTATATTTTGTGTATGGCGGGAAGGAGGATGATTGCATGATAAGAACGAATATCGAGCTTGACGAAGACCTCGTGGCGGAGGCCATGAAGCTCACCCAAATAAGGACCAAGAAGGAGCTTGTGAACTACGCGATTCGAGAACTCGTCAGCAGGGAGAGGAGGAAGAGAGTCCTCGAGCTCGAGGGCAAGGTGGAATGGGTTGGCAATCTCCCTGAGATGCGAGAGAGCAGGGTATGATCATCGCGGACACCAGCGTGTGGATTGACTTCCTCAACGGTGTGGACTCGCTTGAGCACCGCCAGCTCCACAACCTCATCGAGCAGGCGCAGGATGTCTCTATTACAGAGATAATCCTCACGGAAATCCTGCAAGGTATCAGAGAAGACAAGTATTTTCAGAAGGCGAAAGACTATCTGCTGGAATTCCCCATCCAGAGACCACGAGGCACCCAGACGTACTTACGAGCGGCGCAGATATACAGGGATTGCCGTAAGAAGGGCAAGACGGTCAGGAAGACGGTAGATTGTATCATTGCCGCGATATGCATTGAAAACGACTTGGCCCTTCTTCACAAAGACGGCGACTTCGACGTCATCGAGGCGTGCGCGGGCCTCAAGGTGCTGAGGGCGCAGAGGTGATCCTTGGGGTTCCGCCGCAAGCAGACGCGAAGAGGTTTTCTCAGTCCCGAGAAGACCTCGCGTTCGATGGTTTCGATGTGGTAGAATGGGGGTAGTTCATGGTGGAAAGGTGGAAGGCATGAGTCTGAACATCAAGAACGAGGAGACGCATCGTCTGGCGCGGGAACTGGCAGAACTAACTGGGGAAAACCTGACGGTAGCCGTCACAGTGGCGGTACGAGAGCGACTCGATCGCGTGCGTCGCCAGCGGGACGTCAACCTTGTGGACCATCTCCTCGCGATTGGCAGAGACTGCGCGGCACATATGAAGGAGCCGTACCGATCCGTCGACCACGGGACGCTACTCTACGATGAGCGTGGGCTGCCGCGATGATCATTGACACCTCCGCAGTTCTGGCCATCCTACGCGACGAGCCGGAGGCGCGGTCGTGTGCCGAGGCGATCGCCCAGGCGACCACCCGTAGGATTTCCGCGGCCAGTTTTCTCGAGGCTGCTATCGTCACCGATGCCAGCCACGACCCGATCTCCAGCCGCCGGTTCGACGACCTCCTGAAGGTCGCTGACATCGTCGTCGAGCCAGTGACAGAGGAGCAGGCTCGGCGCGGCCGCGAAGCGTATCGGGACTTCGGCAAGGGCAGCGGGCATCAGGCGCAGCTGAACTTCGGCGACTGTTTCGCCTACGCGCTCGCCAAGGTCACGGGCGAACCGCTCCTATTCAAAGGCGACGACTTCGCACAGACCGACGTCACGCCGGCCAGAGGACGGTCGTAGCTGCCGGCGGGTCGCCCGTTGGACCTGCCTGCGAGCCGTGCGAGAACTGAGAGGCATCGCTTGCTGATCTACACTGTCCAGAGCATACAGGCGTGGCGGGCTTTTCTGCAACAGAGAATCCTTCGTTGCGATGCCGAGCGAGTCTGGCACGGGTATAGGCTCGCCTACGACTGGATGCGTTCCCAAATGGCTACGCGTATCCCTGGTTATGGTGGCGGCTACCCCATCTGGGGCTGGTATCAGCCCAAGGAGGACCTTCGCTCCTGGCGGCACCAGTGGAAGGAGCCGAGTGTGCTTCTGATGGTCGAAGTGCCCAAAGAGCGCGTCTTGCTTTCCGATTTTGACGCCTGGCACGCTGTGTTGAACACTGGCTACCTGCCCCTGAGCGACGAGGAGTCCGAATACTACGAAAACCACGTCCTGCCTCCCGGTCGCTATGCAGGAATGCCGCGCAAGTATCAGGCAATCGTCGAAGCAAGTTGGGAGCGCATCTTCGATCTCGAGGCGCTGTCTCGTTCGCCGCTCTGGACAGTAGAAGGGCAAGACCCCTATATCCAGGCGTGTGTCGAGTACGTCGAGCTAGCCGAGGTCTCAAAGGCGAAGCCGTTCAATCTGGCTCGTCGAACATTGGCTGATGACAATGCGGTTGCGGCAAGCTTGAGTGGACGCTAGCCCTGGTCATTACTACTGAGGCCGCTGCCCGATTGGGCGTGAGCCACGGCTGCCTGTCCCACCCGGCTCGCTCCGGCCAGATGCCCGCCCAGCGGCCAGGTTCGGACGACTGCCACGTCCCGGCCCACGTTACGCACTGCCGGAGGGACTGTCCCAAACTGTGGCACGAACCTGGCAGGACCGGCGAAGAACCGGGTCTACAGCGACCGGTGCCGGAAGCTACCGCGCGACAAGGAGACGTTGCGCTTCTTCCTACGTGCTGCGGAAACCATCACGACTACCGAGGGATACCGCGCGTTGCATTCCTGCCCTCATTGCCAAGACCAGCGCCGCGGAACGTAGCGTAGAAGAAGAAACGGATGTCGATGGACCGTGATCCCCGGCCGATTCCACCGAGGAGATCGGTCGCTAAGTGAAGTAACCGCACATCGTACGGAGCGACGAAATGAAAAGGTCCGACCAGCAGCAGCTATGGATGGAGGCGCAGCGGCGCTGCCGCCTGTCCGACGATGCGCTGCGTATGGCCAAGGAGCTGGGCCTCAGCCCCAGGAGCCTAATCAAGAACATCCCGTCGCCCAGACAGCAGTGGAAGGCACCGGTGGAGGATTGGGTGCGCGCCATCTACGAGAAGCGCTTCGGTGCCGGGCTGCGCCACAAGGCCATGGGAGCGGACACAGCCCCATTGCAGGCCGAGAGGGAGCCGTGATCGAGGAGGCGTGGCGCGACCTGGTTGGCAGCAACGGCAACCAGACGGATCGCCCCACTCCCGTGATGTTATCTGGCGTCGCCTGCTCGATGACCGTGCGGAAGGCGCCGGCGGTCGCGTATCTCACGCCGCAGCCCTGCGGAGCGCGCCCACGATCAGCGCGGTCACCCGCCGGCCACGCGGGACGGCATCCCGCCGGAGCTGGTCGGGTGCGGCCAGACCTCGCTCGACCGCTTGGACCACCGCCAGCTCCACCTGGTCCGGCGCTGTGCCGGCCTCGGCTGCGTCGAGGATGGTGCGTGTCGCCGCAGTGGTCACCATGCCATCATGGTAGGTCAGGTCGCTTGGCCCCAGCGGCCGTTCGGTCGTATGGATCTTCACCCCGGGGGGCGCAGGAATGTAGCGCCGGGAGCGGGGGACGGTGAGGTGCACCGCGTCCGGGATGACGTCGCTCAGGTTGAGCAGATCGAGCGCGCTCTCATGTGAGACGACGGCTACGTCCTTCCCGGCAGCAAGCCAGGCGGCCAGCACCTCCTCGCGCGGGAACGAAGGATACTCGCGGAGGCGATAGAGACCGCGCCGGACGCGGATGAACCGGCCGCTCTTGACGTGGTGCGAGAGCAGGGCAAAGCTGTACCCGCTCTCCCGGGCCTGCTCGGCCGTGAAGTAGCCACCCTGCTCTGACGCGACCTCGAAGAGGCGCAGGCGGTCAGGATGAGTAGCAGGTGATGCGGACTCGTTCATCATCGGGTCAGCCATAGCTCAAATTATACTTGATGTTTTGCTGACCCGCAAGTACAATACGCATGGCCGGCCATCAGCAGGTCCGGCAGCGAGTCCGGAGGCGGGAGATGTCCCCAACGAGATGCGCGATCCATACCAGAGTGTCCCCCGGCGGCTAGGCGATGAGCGAGTACAGCTCCCTCTAACGGCAAGAAGAGATCTGCCGCAACTGCCGCGAGCAAGCGCTGTGGCAAAATGTCGTCCGCCTACTGCTCGCTCAGCTGCAGCTGGCCACGTTCCACGCTGAAGGCGAAAACCTGATCCGCCAGGAAGGAGAGATTCGTGCCCATCATCCGGGTCGCCGGGCAGCCTGTGTTCCTGTCGCGCGAGCGGGACCGGCATCTGACCGATCTTTGGGTCGCGGAGACCGGGAGGTCGACTATCGACAAAATTCACGCCGGCTTCATCGGCAGCGAGCAGGGCAAGCACCTCGAGAGATGGCGCCAGCGTCACCTGGCGCGCCTACAGAAAGAAAACCGTGAGGGCTTTGCGCGCGACTGGCTAGGCTTCGACTTCAGGGACGAGACCGCTCAGTTCGAGGCGTACTACGTCATCGGCGACTCGTGTGCGCTCTACCAGCGCGGTGGGCTCATCCCGCTGCGGCTGCAGTTACGAGCAGACAACCTCCCCGACGTGATCGTGGAGGCCGAGTACTTCCCGGCGGGCAGGACGTTCATCCTCGGCTTCGCGTCGCGGAACGACTGGGCGCTGGCGCGGCCGAAGGCGTGGTTCAAGATGAGCGAGATCCATCTGACGATCCGGACGGCCGCCATCTATCGCATCGTGGGCAAATTGCCTGACTTCACGGTCTATTCGACGGACTTCATGCTGCGCCTGGCTGAGAACGTCACGGTGATGCCTGCGGAGGAGCGGGAGTGAGGGACGCGACGACCGGACCGAAGAAGCCACGCGAGAAGACCAAGCTGGCGCTGTACGCTCTCTCGGGAGACCAGTGCGTCTCCCCGGGCTACACCGAGGCGGTGTTCGAGAACGATCTCGAGAAGGTCGCGCACATCCACTCGCCAAAAACCCGGCGGGCTGCGGACTGAAACGTGCGCGGCTTCCGGAGAACCGAGGGACCCTGGCAACCAGCCGACGTCGGCCGCCCGGCGAGACGTGCGCATGCCAAGCTTGGAGGCAGCGGAGCAGTGAGCGGGAGACGCCACGGGAGTCGCCGGCCGAGGCGGCCAAGATGGCTGGGGCGACGGCCTTTGCAAGAAAAATCCGCACGCGATGGTACCGCGTGCGGATCGCCCTTCACCAGCTGCCGAATGTGCCGAACCCCGGATTGTTAACCACGCCGGGAAGAGTTCGGGATTTGGGGTAATTGGCTCCCCGAGGAGGGGGAAATCCCGAACTTTCTCCAATCCAGCATGCAAATGCTTCTCCGTATCACTGGAAGCGTCGGGCGGCTCGTCAGGGGAGCAGTTGAAGCGCGTCCACGTGACGAGGGCGCAGCATGCCGAAATGGCGCCGATCCAGAGTTCCGAGCTTCGGTTCGTTCAGCCGCTCGACGACCGCGAGCACGCCTGCATCGACGAAGCCAATATCCGCATCGGCGTACTGATCGCAGATCTCGCGCACCCGCCGGTAGTCCTGGGGAACGAGGTCCTCCACTTCAAAGGCCCCGACCGCAATGTCGTCTAGAAACGCGACGAGGACGCCAGTGCGCAGCCACTTCCGGACCCAGTAGTCCACTTCGACGAGGACCGGCGCCGGAATGACGAGTGGCTCGCGGGCCTGCTCGACCAGACGCCGGCAGGCCTGGTAATCGGCATCTCGCCGGTCCAGGGCGGCGTAGATCGGTCCGGTGTCGAGGACTAGCGCCACGGCTGGGGCACGATCGACTCCTCGCCTGTGCGCCGCGCGATGTCGGTTCGGCCCGAGTCGCCGATTCCAAGGCTACGCGGCTTCGGCCGCCAGCTCCGAGCCTTCGCTTCCAGTGCCTCACGGATTACAGTCGCCAGCGAGACTCCCCGTTCGGCAGCCTCCCGCCGCAGCCGATCGATCAGGTCATCCGGGGCCACGATAGTGGTACGTTTCATAGGCTAATTATAGCATGTATGACAGCATTATGGTACCAGAGTCATCATCGACCGACACACGAGTCCCGTCCACCCCGACCATGTCCCAGATCGCAATCCTGGCGACAGAGGTACCCATCAGAACTGGCGCCAAGTCCTTGAGGAAATCGTAGAACGCGCGCTGTTTCCACCGCGGCGACCCGGGCGGATTCAAGTCCCGAAGCGCGCCCGCAGGTCCGAACTGTGCAATCGTGCTCGGGTTCGCCCAGTAGCCGCGGTTCGACGCCTTGCTCAGGCACTCGCCCTCGAATGATCTGCAAAACGAAAGGTACTCGCCCACCGGAAACCGGCTTCCCTCATAGAGCGCGGACTCGAGCGTGATCGCCCGATACCGATTGAAGTGCTGCTCCTTGCTCGTTGTGCAGTCGGAGGAAATCGGTGTCGTGTGTTACGAGCACCCTGCCGGCGGCACGGGAGCTGTCGAGAATCTGCGCATCGAGTGTTCCGAGGAGTCCGGCCTCGGCCGCAGTCATTACGTCGATTCCCGGCGTTGCAGCGACAGAGCTACCGCGTGCGAGATGTGTTCGTCCAGTTGAAATCGGATCCTATCCACGACGACGGTGCTTCAGCTTCTCTTGCAACGGGCTGGTATGGCCTTTGCGGAACTCCTCGAAAAGAGCGTGCTCCTCATGGATGGCGCGCTCAATCTCATCTCGGTGGTCCCAGTAGTATGCCAGGGCAGCGTACACGTCGGCGAGCGTGATAGTGGGATAATGGTGCACGATCTCATCCGGCGACATCCCCAGCTTCTCGTGCCAGATCACCACGTCCTGCACCCGGATTCGACTCCGAGCGATTCGCGGCTTCGGCCCCCCAGCTCCGGGGACGATTTCGATATGTTCCTGGATCAACTGAGCCATTGTTCGGTCCTCTTCTTCGAAATACCCTTAGTGCGGCGGGTCTTGTTCGGTAGGTGTTTGGGTTCCGCACCGCAGACCTGTCTATCGACAGTGTACACCAGCCCAACTGGTCCTGCAACACGGGAATGGCAAAGTATGCTGGATATGGGGCAATGCACTTCTCGGGTTGATCTGGCCCGCCAACTCGGCGTGACCCGCGCCCGCGTTACTCAAGTCATGAGCCTGCTTGATCTTCCACCCGACGTCTTGGAAGTGATCGTCAGCCTCGGCGACCCGCTGTCCAACCCAGTCGTCACCGAACGAAGCCTGCGTCCCCTGCTGAAGCTGCCAGCCGAGGAGCAGGGACGCACGCTTGTGGGTAGAAACCTCTCCGTTCCAACGGGCGGCCCGCCGTGCCGCTCGTTGGAACGGAACACGCATTTCGCATCTCTCGCTCGTATCAGGCGAGGTCGAACCGATCCAGGTTCATCACCTTGTTCCACGCAGCCACGAAGTCATGCACGAACTTCTGCTCCGAGTCCTCACATCCGTAGACTTCCGCGATAGCCCGGAGCTGGGAGTTCGAACCGAAGATGAGGTCGACTCGGGTGCCGGTCCATTTGAGTTCGCCCGTCGCGCGATCGCGACCCTCGAACACGTCGCCGGCTTCCGATGCCGCCTTCCACGCCGTGCGCATGTCGAGCAGGTTCACGAAGAAGTCGTTCTTCAGCGTCCCGGGTCGCTGTGTGAAGATGCCGTGTTGGGTCTGGCCGGAATTGGTGTTCAAGACTCGCAGGCCGCCGATGAGAACCGTCATCTCAGGCGCTGTCAACGTCAGCAGTTGCGCCCGATCGACCAGCAGTTCCTCGGCCGATACAGAGAACTTGGTCTTGAGGTAGTTACGGAACCCATCCGCGACCGGCTCGAGCACCGCAAAGGACTCCACATCGGTCTGCGCCTGCGAAGCATCCATGCGCCCAGGCGTGAAGGGAACCATCACGTCGTATCCGGCCTTCTTCGCCGCCGCTTCGACAGCCGCGCACCCGCCCAGAACGATCAGGTCAGCAAGCGAGACCTTCTTCCCACTGGACTGCGAATTGTTGAACGCATTCTGGATCGCTTCGAGCGCCTGCAGGACATTCGCAATTTGGGCCGGCTGGTTGACTTCCCAATCCTTCTGCGGCGCAAGGCGAATGCGTGCGCCATTCGCGCCGCCGCGCTTGTCGGAGCCGCGGAACGTGGACGCAGAAGCCCAGGCGGTCGAGACCAGTTCCAAGATCGACAGGCCCGAGGCAAGGATCTTGGCCTTGAGGTCTGCGATGTCCTGTGGATTGATCAGTTCATGATCGCGTGTGGGAATGGGGTCTTGCCAGAGCAACTCTTCCGCCGGGACCTCCGGGCCGAGGTAGCGCGAGCGCGGTCCCATGTCGCGGTGGGTCAGCTTGAACCACGCCCGGGCGAAGGCGTCTGCGAACTCGCCTGGGTTCTCGTGAAACCGCTTTGCGATTGGGCGATAGATCGGATCCATCCGCAATGCCATGTCCGCCGTGGTCATGATGGTGGTAACCCGCCTGGACGGATCGTGAGCGGCCGGCGCGAGATCTGCCTCGTCCGGATTGACGGGGACCCACTGCCAGGCGCCGGCGGGGCTCTTCACCAG
>JACQUC010000271.1 GCA_016210495.1 Chloroflexota bacterium | reverse complement strand
GCCGACCACGACGAGGTCATAGTCGTTGCTCTTCAAGCCCAGTTTCTCGAGCAGTTTCCTTAGCATAACGGTGGTCGAGCCTTTCAGTTCCGACGCGCCGACGACCTTGCCCTTCAGTTGATCGGGCTTGGTGATGTTCTTCGACGACACCAGGCTCCAGGCGGGCGCATCCTGGCGTGCGCCGATGATCTTGATTTTGCCACCGCCGGCCACCGCTCTGACGACGACGTCGGGGGCCACGAACACGATGTCGAGCGAACCTCCCACCAGGGCAGCTATCTGGTCGTTGGGCCTTTGCGCGGCGACGACGTCCATTATGACGCTGTACTTGTCCCCGAACTTCTTCGCGGCCTCGGTGGTTGGGAAGTCAGTTATGCTTCCAGCCATCGAGCTGACTCGCACTGTCACGGGCTGGGCTTTCGGCTTGGCCGCTTCCGCTTTCGGTTTTGCCGCCTCTTTTGCAGCAGCGGGCGTAGCGGCAGGCTTGGATGGTTCGGTGGCCTTGGGCGCGACGGCAGGTTTGGGAGCCTCCACGGCCTTGGCGGGCTCGGCGGCTTTCGGTGCCTCCGGCTTTGGCGCGGGGGCCGCGGAGCATCCGATCAAAGCGATCACGACCATGATCCACAGAACCGCAAAACTGGATTTACGTCTCACTGATGATAGCCTCCTGTCACAAGTTCTCTGAGCTTACTGTTTGAAACGGTTTTGGTAGTGCTTCGGGGCTATGAACCAAAAACGGATAACTTCTTGCACTTCCACGAGCAGCACGAGTGCACCCGCTTATCCGTTCCAGATCTCGCGATGCCCTCAATCTTCTGCCACCGACACCCGCCTTTCGGAAGATTCCGACTTTACCCCCATCATTATGGCCGCCTTGACCTCTTCCTCGATCATCTTCCAGATTCGGTCGACGTAGCTCAAGAATTCGGGCGTGCGTTTGACCTCGAGCTTTCGAGGCCGCGGAATATCAATTTGCATGGACTCCTTGACGCGTCCGGGCCGGGCCGTGAACACTATGACCCGATCCGACAGATAAACGGCCTCGTCAATCTGGTGGGTGATAAAGATGACGGTCTTGCGTGTCTCATTCCAGATCCGCAGCAGCTCAGATTGCATGATCTCGCGCGTCTGCGCATCGAGCGATGCGAAGGGCTCGTCCATCAGAAGGACCTCGGGGTCTATCGTGAGCGCGCGCGCCAAGTTGACTCGCTGGCGCATACCACCGGACAGCTCGTGAGGATAGTGTTTCTCGAATCCCTCCAGGCCGACAAGGCGAACGAGACCCTCGGCCGCCTTTAGCGAATCCTTACGGGGTTTCTTCTGGATTTCGAGTCCAAAGATGACGTTGTCGATGATCGTTCGCCACGGCATCAGACAGTCGGTCTGGAACACAAAGCCCCTGTCGGGACCCGGTGCCCTTACGGGCTCGCCGTCGAGGTAGATTTCCCCATCGTTCTTATCGATCAACCCGTCGAGCATCCTGAGAAAGGTGGTCTTGCCACAACCGCTGGCCCCGACGATGGAAACGAACTCGCCTGGCTCGACGCGAATGCTGATGTCCCGTAGCACTTCGATCGACCCGACGTTGCGCCGGGCAAAGTACTTGCACAGCCCTTTTGTCTCGACTTTCGGCGTCGAGTTGCTCCGCTCCATGCTGACTCCTCTCAACTACATCTCACTGCTAGACTTTGTAGCCGAAATGACGCCACGGGGCCATATGATGCTCCACCCGCTTGAGCCCCTCGACGGCGATCACGCCGGCGATCGCCAGGAAAAGTACGCCGACGAACAGGCCGGCGGTGTCGAAGACCTGCCCCGACACGGTGATGAGGAACCCAAGCCCTGCGCGCGCGCCAAATAGCTCGCCCACGACCACGCCTACCAGGCCACGGCCTACGCCCAGCCGCAGCCCGGCAATGATGAAGGGCAAGGCTGAAGGAACCAGAATCTTCGTGAATATCTGCATCCGACTGGCGCCGAACGAGCGCGCCGCCTCGATGAGGGTATTGTCCGTGGCCTGGATGCCGGCGTAGGTATTGATGAGAATCGGAAACACGGCGGCAAGGAAGATCACGGCTATCTTAGAAGCGATGTCGATGCCAAACCACAGGATGAACAGGGGCGCGAGGGCGATGGTGGGCGTGGCGTAGAGAGCGGAAACCCACGGATCGAGATAGTCGCGCACGACGTCGCTGGTCGCCATAAGTATGCCAAGCACGATGCCGGCGACCGCGGCCAGGGTAAAGCCCAGGCCAAACTCCTGGAAGCTAACCCACACATGCTTCTGCAGCTCTCCCGTCATCAGCAGCTTGACGAAGGCGCTCCAGATGGAGGTGAGCGGCACCAGAATCAGTGCGCTGTTGACTATGTACCTTGCAACCACTTCCCAAAGAAGGCTAACTGCAATGATAGAAATGACTGCGCGAAACTTCGATCGATGCTCCTTGTATATGGCTGGCAGCTTGCCTCGCAGGCCCTCACCTGAAGGGCCTTGCCGCACGCCCTCAGCCTGCCCCACAACGCCCATAGTCGTTGCTCCTTTCTCCGAATCCGATTTGAACTGGCCACTAGCCTGATTGATTGCGCGTGATGCGGGTCAGGCCGCCCCCAACACGGGGTGAACAGTGACCCCCGCCCCGACGGCGGCCTATTCCGAGCCGAGAACTAGCCAGGCTTGACCTGGCCACACTTTCGGCACTGTTTATAGGACGCTCCACTGCCCTGTTTCTTGACGACCCAGGCGTGATTGCCGCCTCTTGGGCAACGGTAGGTACCCGGCATTCCACGAACCCTCGATGGCGAATCAGATGGACGGTACCATATCATGGGCCCGGGGGCTTGTCAATACCTGACAGCACCTCGCGCTGCCGGCCAGCCTTGACACGGGTTCGACGTTGATGATATGCTTCCACTTGCATTCGTTCGCGCGACCGACACGGCCGCAGATGGAGACGATGGACCTATGAAGAAGGCTCCGCTATTGCTGATAGCCCTGTTGGCCATTTTCTTTTTGGCCGCTTGCAGCGGTTCGTCGGGGTTTCCTGCCCAACCTGGAGAATACGAGATAAAGCCGAAATCCCTGATCTGGGATGGTCGCGAATACGAGTTCCTTTGGGTCGATAAGGGTGGGGAGCTTCGCCGCGCCCGGGGCGACAAGATCAAGATGGTTCAGGATTCACGGACCTTCCTCGAGGTTACTGGCGCCGACCCAATCATTCACCTAGCGTCCGAAGAACCTGTTGCAGTCAAGGCGGAGGACCGCGACGGGGGTTTCAGCACCTTCTGGTTTCCGTTCATGATGGGACAGGCGCTGGGAGGAGGGCTCAACAGGCCGGTTGTCGTGAATCAACCTGTTCCCGGCGCACCTACCACCCCGCCCGGAACGCCCACTTACCATTATCCGCCGACGGACTCCTTTGGTCGTGGCGATACGCTCCAGGGCAGTCTCACTAACAGCAAGCCTTCAGCTCCCAAGTACGAGGGCATTGCACCGGCGCCCAACGCGGTAAGCGGCCAGAGCGGCGGCACCGGTGGCGGTACGGCTGCCTCGGGTAAAAGCGGTGGCATCGGCGGCCAGAGCGGCGGCACGGGCACCGGGTCCGCCGCGACAAACAAGGGCGGCTTTGCCACCGGCAACAACAGCTACAGATCCAACGTGGACGCGGGCCGCGTTCCAGGTCGCACGGGAGCCGGTAGCTCCGGCGGCCAGAAGGGCAAGGGCACCTCGTCTGGCGTCAAAGGAGGCTCGTCGAGCGGCGGCTTAAGCGGCGGTCGCTCCAGCGGCGGCTTAAGCGGCGGTCGCATTGGTGGCGGCAAGCGGAGGTAGCCGGGGGTATTTGAGTGTTGGGACAACTGGTGATCTTGTTGCTGATACTGGTGATCCTCGTTGGCGGGGCATACTTCCTGTTCGGGCGAAGAAAGGAAGGTAGCCTTGGGCGAAATGCCTCCGATGGAAAACGCTTGCCCAGCGGACGCCCCTCCCGAAACGGAGCGCCAGAGATGCGCGAGGTCACGTTGCGCAACCTAGAGCCGGGGGACGCCGTTATCCTCTGGGACGGCACTGATGGCCTCGTGGACACGATCTTGATCTGCGAGGAGCACGTTGGCGAGCGCACGTCCAGGTGGCAGTGGGTCTTTCTCTCCGGCGAGAAGCTCCTGGAAGTGATGTCCCATCAAAATGCCCTCTATTCGACGTCCAGGACTTTGTACCAGGGCTCGCGGGAGTTTGCTGAGCTCACCGCCGACGTCGGGCAGGTGGGAGCGCTCAAGACCTTTGAAGCAAGGGTGCGGGCCGGCACCATCGCGTCCAATCCCGTGTATTTCGAGCTCGACGGAACGAGATTCAGGTTGCTCAGCACGGGCACTCTTGTCGCCGGTACCCGGGGCAATGTCCTACACAGCGAAGTCTGGTGCGATATCGGCGACAATGAAACCGACAACGTATACTTCAAGATGCAACAGGAAGATGGCGAATCCCTGGCTCTGGGCATATGGACTAGCCACATTGCCTTCTTATCCGGCAAGCGTTTGCTGGATTCTGAAATCAAAGGCCTTTACGCGGGGCAAGAGGGAGGTACGACGTAATGGACTTCACAAGTCCCGACTTCCAGCGATTTCTGGCCAGTCTCGGCAACATCCTGCTCTGGAGCGTTGTCTCCATTGTTATCACGGTCCTCCTTTTCGAGATCCTGGAGAAGAAATACAGGCTGCTGCAAGAGATTTTCAGCGAGAACAGCACAGCGGCCGCCATTCTAGCGGCAAGTTTTGTGCTCGGCATCTTCTATACCGTCGCCCAGATTGTCATTCATTGACCTTCCAGCACTTGTGGTGAGGCAGACACAATCCATCCAAGGAAGGAGCGTCTGAATGGTTACGGCAATTGTGCTGATCAAAGCCGACAGGCACCGGATTCCTGAGACAGCAGAAGCGCTACTCGAAGTGGCCGGCGTGGCCGAGGTATACTCGGTGGCCGGCGAGTACGACATTGTGGCCATCTTGAGGGTCAAGCACTACGACGACTTGGCAAGTGTGGTGACCACCAAACTCGCAAAGGTCGAGGGCATCGAAAAGACTATGACGCTGATGGCTTTCGATTGCTATTCGAAGAAGGACGTCGAGCGCATGTGGGCCATCGGGATGGATTCGTAGCACATACCTCGCAGACTTGTAGAGGAGACCCGGCGGGTCGTCTCTACAGAACTACACGCCGATCAAATGCCTCCCGTTATCTGCCAGAATGCCACGCACGACGTCCGCAGAGACGTCGAGCCCCTCGATGCTCTGTATGAACGTCCTGACCGCCTCGCCGCTCCTAATCTCCTGCGGGTAATCGCTGCCGAAGAGTATCTGCGACGAGGGTATCTCGAGCAGAGCGGCTCGAACGGCGTTGACCTCGCCACAGAACCCCCCGGTATCAAAGAACAGGTTCGCGAAATAATCGTCGAGCGGCCGCTTCGGGAGCCTGCCGTGGCGCTCGTTGCCCGCCGTGCCCCAGAACACCTTGTCCTGATAGGACCTGATGCGCCCGAGGAGAGCGGCGATGCCTCCGCCGAGGTGCGACATGTGCACGCGCAAGCGCGGGAACTCGTCGAAGACCCCCCCGTCGATCAACCTGATAGTGGCCATGACCAGGCCGAACTCGCGACCAACGCTCCGCGCCAGATCATAGTCCTGCATCACATCGATCCCGAGGGCCTTCAGAGAGGGGTGCACGAAAACGTACAGACCAAGCTCCTGCACCGACCGGTAGAAAGGCCACAGCTCTCGCGAATCGAGCGTCACGCCCTGGACATCGGACTCGATGGCGACGCCTTTGAACCCCAGGTCGCGAGCCGCTCTCGCCAACTCGCGGAAAGCCTCGTCACCGCCCAGCGGCGGGATGTGCGCTAGGCCGACAAAGCGGCCCGGATACTTGTCGAGGATCTCCTTGGTCCTGTCGTTGATTCTCCGGCGGTCGTCCAGTGTACCCGTGAAGCCGACGCCACAGGACAACACGGAGATGTCGATGCCTGCCTCGTCCATGGTCTCGACGTGTTGCGCCAGATTGCCCAGGCGGGGATGAAAGATGTAAGTGGGGACGCCACCTTCGTAGCGCACGGCGACATCCTGTCCCTTTGTCCTATCCCTCACGACATCTGACGGCACCCAATGGACGTGAAAATCGATAATCATTGGCTCCTCCAGAAGCAAGTAGTCGGCAGCCGGCCTTCAGTACGATGACTGGAAGCGTTGCCATTCTAGCATACTTGGAGCGGGGGGTGTAGTGCCATTAGCTGCCGCCCCAGACTCTGAACCGCTACCTCAAAAAAAAGTGCGATCTATTGACTTTCACGCAGAAACGATTTACCATCTGCACCGCGAACGACCCCATGATTGCTTTCCTGACAGGGCCCGCCGAGGAAACGACAGCCGCCCGTCATCTCGAGCAGCAGCCGGAGGAAGACGTGTCCAAAGTCCTGGTATCCGATATTCGGGAAGGCCAAGACGTGACTGCCCTAATGATGATCAGGGGCCGCCAACTGCGGCCCTTTCGCGGTCGCGTCGGCAACTTTCTGGTGCTAAAGCTCGCCGATCGCAGCGGCGAGATCGAGGCCAAGCTCTGGGAAAACGGCGACGACTGGTACTGGAGGCTGCGAGAGGAGGACGTCGTCAAGGTCCAGGGTCGCTCCCAGGTCTACAACGGCTCCCTGGAGCTGATCCTCGAACGTCTCCGGCTGGCACGGGAGGAAGAGTACGACCTGGAGGACTTCCTGCCGTCGACCGAGAGGGACGTGGCAGAGATGGTTCGTCAGTTGCAATCTGTCATGGAGGGGATAGCGAACCCCTTCCTGGCGGATCTGCTGCGACGGCTCTTCGACGAAGAGACTCTCGAGCGCTTTGCGCGCGCCCCTGCGGCGAAGGTCGTCCACCATGCCTATCTTGGCGGACTGATCGAGCACACCCTCGAAGTGATCAAGCTCTGCGAAACCGCGCTGGAGATATACCCATCACTGGACCGGGAGCTACTGCTCACGGCGGCCATCCTGCACGACGTCGGCAAGGTCAGGGAGTACGTCTATCGCCGCTGCATCGACTTCAGCGATGAGGGCAGGCTGCTTGGACACATCGCTCTGGGCGAGGAAGTTGTCGTCAGTACGGCCAGCCAGGTGCCGGGTTTTCCCGGCGAAGTGCTGGTGAAGCTACGGCACATGGTCTTGAGTCACCACGGCCAGTACGAGTGGCAGTCGCCCAAGCGGCCCAAGACCATCGAGGCGTGCGTGCTGCACCTGGCCGATTACTTCAGCGGTCAGGTGGCCATCTTCGCCTCGCTGATCAAAGCCAATCAGACCCAGGACACCTCGTGGACGGCGTATAACAAGTTCCTGGAGCGGTCGGTCTTCATCGGCGGCGCCATCCCCCGCCTCATCGCCGACGAAGAAGGCGACGTGCAACGAAAGCTTATGGAAGAGAGGTACGAGGGGTACTAGCGGCCAGGGGCGACCGATCAAGCTCCCTCGCGGCGGCGACCAGGCCGAAGCAGCCGGTGAGCATCATGTCGCCATACGGGGCAGCGAAGTGGCAGCCGAGCCCTTCGGCCATGGCGCGGTTTGGGCCGGTGACGCTGACAAGGCTGAAGCCGCTGCCCGCTGAGAAATCAGGATGGACGTAGCAGCCGTGGCCTCCGTCGCCCAGCACCTCCTCGTGGGGCAGCCGGTTTTCGCGCAAGCGCGCTATGTAGTCCTTCAGCTTCAAGGTGGTAACGTCCCCCGTATGGTGCTCGAAGAGTCCCCAGATTCTCTGGTTCTGCACCAGCGCACCGAATGTGTGAGCATTGCCGATGTTGACGACGATCACGCCCTCCGGAGTGCGCTCGGCCACCCTGTCATCGTACAGGGAGCCCCAGATGGCCGCCGGGCCGGTGTCCATCAGCACGGCACCCGGGCAATCATGCTGTACGGCCTGCATGCGCGTCAGGTAGGAGGGCACCCCTTTGTAGGCCATCTTGCGGAACTCACCGCCTCCCTGCACGAAGGGCCGGAAGTGCTCAAAGCGAAACTCGCGATTGCTCTTCCATAGAGATTCGCCGTGATCCTGGACAGCGATGGCCAGTCTCTCCGGAAGCTCGGTCTCGAAGGCGGCAAGGGCAACACGCAGAGCGTCAAGGTCGATGTCGCGCATCTGCACGGCCACGGCACCCGGCGGGGCTTGCTCCACGATTTCCACGCCCATCGCCTGCACATACTCCAGGTTATCGTGCAAGGTCTTCCCCGCCAATGCGGTGGCGTAGACCTTCAGCCCGGCCCGGACGTGCCGTTTCACGGCGCTGCCGCAGGCGCCACCGCCCATCAGATTGCCCGTCAGGAAGACAGCCCTACCTTCGGCAGTGGCCCGCGCGATCCGCCGCGCAACCACCACAGTTTGCGACGGAACCACCAGTTTCACACAGTTCTCGATCGACTTGTCGCTTTCGTAAAGCAAGACGTCCTGCGTCCCAGCGCCGACGTCGATAGCCAGAATACGCGTAGCCTGTTCCACCTATTGTCCTTTCAAGACGCGGTGCATACTTGGCGGGCTAGCCCAGTTCACATCACGCACCCGTCCACTGACGCACCGCCGGGGTCACCGGCGCGAGAGCAGCAAAAGACGGATGCCCATAACCTCGATCCACTGCAGGACAAACGCGACGAAGACCCGTTGCAACACGCCGTTCACGCTCCCAACGCCCCCAGCCTTGGCGATGCCGATCCACAGAATCAGGCCCAGCAGCGCCGCGGCACTGGTCACCAAGGAGTAACGTTGGAATGCCTGCCATTTGGGATCCCCATCGAGTCTTCGCGAAGTGAAGTAGATACCCGCGACGGCGACAAGGAAGCCGGAAAGGCCGGCAACGGCGTTAGGACCAGTCCAAGGTACAACCCACCGTATGGTCGCTGATCAGACGGCCGTAGCCTCGCCGGCACCGGCCACTTCTGCCGCCTGCGCATCGCCATCAGCTTGACTGTTAACTGCCGCCAGATCCGATAGCCTGGTGCCCTGGAACAGCTCCACCAACTGCTTCTGCGCCTGTTTCCAGATGATGTGCATCGAACAGCTTACGTCACGCGAGCATTCACCCGGTCCTATCAGGCAGCGATTCAGGTAAACGGGCCCCTCGACGGCCTCGATGATCTGCAACACGTTGATCTGCGCTGGTGGATGAGCAAGCGTGACGCCGCCCGCGGCCCCTCGATACGCCCGAATCAGACCGGCCTGCGTGAGGCGAGATATGATCTTCACGAGAAAGGCCTGCGGGATTTCCTGTCTGACCGCGATCTCACGTGTAAGGGCCGTTGCTCCTGCCGGTTGGCTGGCGATGTCGATCATCGCCCGAATGCTGTAATCACCGCGCCTGCTTATCTGCATTTCTTGGACCCCGCTTCCGAATATTCAAATATGGTCTCATTTGTCCTTTTATACCATGTGCAGCGGGCTTGCGTCAATAGCTTTGGCGAGCCGGCGAAAGAGACCAGCGACCTTGGCCGCAGCGGCACCGGCCTGGGCCACGCATTCGGCGATGTCGCGAGGGCCGGTAACCGCTCCTGCAAGGAATATGCCCTCTATCGAGCTCTCGACCGGCCGCAGCTTGGAGTCGGCCTCGATTAAGAAGCCGTGGTGGTCGGCGGGCAGGCCCAGCAGGTCGGCCAGCTCCTCGACGAACTCGTTGCCCTCCACACCCGGCGCCAGCACCACCAGATCGCTTTCGATCTGCATCGGGGCACCCGATTCCGTTTCCTCCAGGCGCATAACGAGCCGCGTGCCTTGGGACTGCACTTCGCACACCTTGCCACCTACGAAATGTATATCCGGCTCCTCGCAAGCCCTTTGCAGCAGCTCCTCCCCACCCTTGCCGACGAGTTGGAGTCCCCGGCGCATCGCCTTCCCCGCGCCCAATTGGCGGACGCCCTCGTGAACGACATAGACCTCGGCTCGCCCGCATACCCTCTTGAGCAAAACCGCCTGCTTGATCGTATTGATGCAACAAATCGGGGAAGGGTACGACCTGCCGGCCCGCGAGTCGCCGGCGCCCACGCAGCAAACGAGCACGACCTTTTCCGGCCGCGCGCCGTTGGAGGGACGATAGACCTCGCCGCGCGTTGGCCCAGCAGAGTTGAGCGAGCGCTCCAGTTGCAGGCTCGTCACCACATCGGGGTAGCGGCCAAATCCGTATTCGGCGTAGACCGACGGGTCAGACAGCGATAGCCCCGTCGCCACGACGATAGCCCCAAATCGCTCTGTGAGAGTGGAATCTTCCTGATCGAAGTCTACGCACCCGGTCGGGCACACGTCGGCGCAGATCCGGCAGTCCTCACCGGAGAAATGCAGACAGCTAGCCTCGTCGACGACGGGTACGCTGGGGATCGCCTGTGGGAAGGGGATATAGATAGCGCTTCGCCTCCCCATCCCCTCGTCGAACTCGGAGGTGACCTTGACCGGACAATGGCGCCAGCACTTCCCGCAGCCGTCGCAGGCCGAGGCCCTTACTTTGCGGACCCTGAGTCTGAAAGTGACCTCGAAATCGCCCACGTACCCGTCGACACGTTCCACACGCGCATAAGTGAGCAATCGTACGTTGGGATGATTGGCCGAGGCATCCATGCGGTCGCGGAGGTTGCAGACGGCGTGGTCGAGCGTGGGAAAAAGCTTGTCCAACTGAGCCATCCTTCCGCCCAGACTCGGCTGCCTTTCAAGCAACACCACCTCGATGCCCATCTCCGCCAGACTCAGCGCGGCCTCGATGCCCGCGATGCCCCCTCCTATCACCAGCGCCCGCTCCGTCAAGCGTGTGATGGGAAAAAGCCCCTCAAAATCAGAAAGCAACTGGCTCGAACCTCCCGTCGATTGCTAAAGTAACACTATGACTTATAGCATCTACAAGAGGAACTGTCAAAAACCAAAACTCACTGGGGTACGGAGTACGGCAGGTTGCCGCTGCCTAAGAGCGCTGGGATGAAGCAGGGAGGCAGCACCCGATATCAGCGTTTCATCCTAACGGTCTCTGGGGAGTACGGCTGTCTGTTGACAGGAACTTCGCTAGCCAGTATGATCTACTGCACTTGCCCCTTTCGTTGCAGTCGATCGTCTAGCCCTGTTTCCACCTCGAACTGTCGAGATGAGGCTCGTGGCAAGCGCGCCCCATTTCTTGCGTATCATTCACGCGCCGAACCACATGCGCGGCGAGAGAACACGGTCTGATTTGCGCTCGTAGCCTGGCCTAAGGATTCCAGCATCTGTTCTCACTTGCCTATGTCGCTAGCACATTACCGCCTTGGGAAAGGCAACGATACGAGTAGGAGGTACTAGCCATGCTGAAGGTGATTCTGACTCTTGGCATCACAGTTCTGGTCTTGAGCACGCTGTCTTGTGCTGGCCCACCTAGCCCCACTCCCGTGCCGAAGCCGACGGAGCCCCCGGCGAAGCCATTGGCGACCGCTCCAGCGGCTCCGCCGGCAGCCGTCGCTCCTACTCCGGCACCCAAGCAGCCGGGTGCTGACGAGCAACTGAAGGCGGAATTGGACAAAGTCTACGAGGCTGCCAAAAAAGAGGGCGAGTTGATCATCGCCGGCGCCAGCTTCGCCACCAGCGTAGGCGAGGACGGACTCCAGGTCTTTATGAAGCGCTTCCCGGGCATCAAGGCTACGCTGCTGGACATGACGGGTACGGCGGCAGCCTCGAGGATCCTGGCAGAAGCGCAGCGGGGGCGCACCACGATAGACGCGAGCAAGAGCCTGGTCTCGGCCGTCCAGCCCATGTCCGAGAGAGACCTGCTAATGGACCTCGGTCTTCTCAAGGCGTTGGTAGGCAACAGGCGCATCGTGTCCGAATTCAACGGCCGATGGGCTATGCTGGACAACACTGTCAGCGGCCTGGCCTACAACTCGCGACTGGTGGCGAAGGCAGACCTGCCCAAGAGCTGGGAAGACCTGCTCGATCCCAAATGGAAGAACAGGATAGGCGTGGATAGTCGAGGGCTGGGATTCATCCACCTGTATCTCGCCTGGGGTGAGGCGAAGGCCCGAGATTACATGCAGCGCCTCGCCGAGCAGAAACCTGTCCGCTCCGAGTCCGGAACCGTTACAAAGAACAAGCTGCTTAGTGGCGAGATAGCCCTGGGCGTGCAGGCCTTCAGCTCGGTGCTGGAGGAGGTGCAGAAGGGCGCTCCCGTCGGCGTGGCGCCTCTTTCGCCGAGCCAGGCGACCAGCAGCGGGCTCTTTGTTCCCAAGGGTATTGCCCATCCCAATGGCGCCAGGCTGTTTGTCTCGTGGTTGCTGTCGCCCGAGGGCGCCCAGGTGCTGCACGACCACGGTGCGGGGCTGGTCGACCAGTCCTTGGACCCAGGCAGTCCGGTGGTCACGAAACTGGGCACGGTTGACGTGCTGGTCGTCGACGACACTTTCGACAAGGCCATTCAAACAGGCAAGTACCAGGCTGAAATCGGCAAGATCCTGGCGGCAATCAAGGATTAGGCCCTTCCAAAGCCGCACACGGAAAGGCAGCCACGGGCCTATCGTGCCAGGGACGGTATGTTTCGCACGGCTGCTCTCGTCGTCGTATGGATATGGAAAGGAGGGACAGTTTTGGGGGTGAGGCGGATCGACTACCAGAAATGCAACGACTGTACTCTGTGCTACCTCATCTGCCCGATGGACGTCTTCGGCCTGGACCTCTCGAAGGTCTACGTCAAGTACCCCGAGGACTGCATGAGTTGCTTCCAATGCGCGCTGGTGTGCAAGCCCGACGCTATAACGGTGGACCACGAGCGCGTCAGGCCCATCCCGCCGGAACCGCTTGCTCGACGTGTCGTCTAGGCGTGAGAGCGCTGGGTGGGATGCAGGGAGACGGGAGTGAGACGTCCGGCCCGGATTCAGCTCTCGCGCCCTCCCGAACGGGGCTTTGAGAGGAATCGATCGGAGGGCTAGAAATATGGCTATCAAGATCAATCACAGGCTGGACAGCGATATCCTGGTCATCGGCGGGGGTATGGCCGGATGCTTCGCCGCCATCAGGGCCAGCCAGTTGGGCAGCAAGGTCCTCGTGGTGGACAAGGGCTACATTGGCCGAAGCTGCCAAAGCAGATTCATCGGCAGCAACATAGCCGTCTGCATGCCCGACCACGATAAGGAAATCTGCATGAGGGAACTCATCGTCGGAGGCGAGTTCCTCAACGACCAGGAATGGGTTAGAATCCACGTCCATGAGTCCTACGCGCTGGCTGACGAGCTGGACAGATGGGGCGAGGAGTTCGGCAAAGACATTCTCGGGCGGGACGAGCGCGGCGAGCTCTCCATCATCAAGGTCCACGGCGATATCAACACCCAGCAGTTGATAATCTCGGGACCAAAAATGATGGATGCTTTCAGAAAGAAGCTCAGCAAAGAAGGCATCCCGTTTCTGGAGAGGGTGATGATGACCGGCCTCTTGACCGATGGCGATAGAATCAGGGCGGCTGTAGGCTTCAACTACCGCAATGGCGAGACCTACCTGTTTACGGCCAAAGCCATCATCCTTGCCGCCGCCGGCTGCAGCTTCAAGCTGAGGCCGCTGACCTGGAGTCTCACGGGCGACGCGCAAGCTATGGCCTACGAGGCGGGTGCCAGGCTGCGGAGCATGGAGATCGTGGGACGAAACAATTACTCCCGGATCAACGCCATGGAGGGGCCGACGGGAGGGCTGGTCCTGTCCTGGGGCATGCGCTACGTTAACGGCCTGGGAGAGGAGTTCCTCAACAACTACCTGCCCAAGATTGGAAGCAGAACCACTCACGCCAGGGACATCTTCCGCCAGGAGATCGCCGAAGGGAGAGGCCCCATCTTCAAAGACTTCACTGTCATTCCCCCCGAGAAGCTAAGGCGGCTCGTAGAGTACCGTCCAGAGCACTTCAAGGCGCTGGAGTCGATGGGCCTGGACCCCTTCAAGCAGCTTGTCCCCGTAGAGGTCGAGGAATCAGTTGCCGTTTCTGGACCACACGGCACCAACGGTGGAGGCGGGGGAGTGGAGATCGATACGTGGTGCGCGACCAACATTCCAGGCCTCTACGCCATCGGTGACACGGCCTACGGTGCTCCTCAGGGGACGCAGCCCGTTGGTGGCGTGAACCTATCGTTCTGCCTGCTCTCGGGTGATAGAGCGGCCAGACACGCTGTCGATTACGCGGCTCCGGCCGCATCGGCCCGGGACGGAAGGGCCATCGAACATCGAGCAAAGGAGCATCTGGCTGGCCTGGGGCTGGCACTTACTCGGGAAGACGGGCTGCCGCCCGAGGAACTGATCTGGCGCATCCAGGATTCGTTCTTGCCCTTCAAAGAGGCCATGTCGGACAGCGCCCACCTGGAAAAAGCCATCGCCAAGCTGATGAGGGTCAAAGAGGAGGACTTGCCCCGGCTTCATTGCAGTGACAGCCACGGACTAATGAAGGCGGCCGAGGTCGGAAGCATGCTTCTGGTAAGCGAAGCTATGCTAAGAAGTATGCTGGCCAGAGAGGAGAGCCGAGGTAACCGCGGGTTAGCCAGGAAGGATTTCCCGCAAACCGATAACGTCCACTGGCTGAAATGGACAGCGGTGGAGAAGAACGGCGAGCAGATGCACGTCGGTGCTACTGATATTCCGACCCCCTATTTCCAGCCCATCCGAGCCAAATACGTCCCCTATGTGCACGGTAGGGACGAGGTAGACAAGTTCGTCGGAGCGCAGTGAGCAAGGAGCCATCGAGTTGCAGCTTGCGAATGCCATAGCAAGTGTGCGCGGCAGAATCCGCATCGCGCCGGACAAGTTGACGTTCGTTGTCCCGGCGCTCGTGGTCATCTACCTTGTGGTTCCCCCCTTGGGACTGCTCATTCTTAGCTCCGTGAGGAGCACTCAGGACTCCCTGCCCCTTGAGGCAGGCCCCTTGACCTTCGACAACTACGTGCACGTGTTCACCTCCGCGGAGACATACCAACTGCTGTTCAACAGCTCCCTGTACGCGCTTGCTTCGACGATGCTGGGACTGGTCATCGCCACCGGCTTCGCGTGGCTTCTGGAAAGGACCGACATCCCCGCCAGCGATCACCTTTTCACGCTTCTCCTGGTTCCTATGGCCGTTCCAGGCCTTATTTCGGCCATAGCGTGGGCGCTGCTGCTTAACCCCAACAATGGCATTCTGAACGTTCTTATGCGAGACCTCTTTGGTCTCTCTATCACCCGAGGTCCGCTTAACATCTACTCCATAGCCGGGATGATCTTCGTCAGCGGGCTGCTCCACGTCCCCTCAATCCTACTGATGATATCCGGAGCTTTCCGTAGCTTCGATCCGGCCTTTGAGGAGGCCAGCGAGGCCTCCGGCGTATCGCGGCTGATGTCCCAGCTCAGGATCTCGTTGCCGCTGCTGCGCCCCACCCTGGCCGCCGCGTTCATATACTACCTTGTCCGCGGTATGGAGGCTTTCGACATTCCGGCGGTCTTGGGTTTTGGCAGCGGGCTTCACGTCTTCAGTACCAAGATCTACCTCGCCACGCACCCTTTTACAGGGCTGCCAGATTACGGGCTCGCCAGCGGCTACAGTATGGTGCTGTTGCTGCTGTCTTTCGTGCTAATCGCAGCCTATCGCCAGGTCGCTGCCAAACAACGGGCGTTTGCGGTAGTCACGGGAAAGGGATACCGGACCACGCGCCTTCGTCTGGGAAACTGGAGATACGCAGCTCTGGGCGTAGTGTCCATCTACTTGCTCCTGGCGGTGGTGTTGCCCGCGCTGACTCTGATATGGGTCAGCCTTCAGCCCTACCTGGACCTCCCCACATTGGATAGCTTGTCTCGGCTGACCTTGAAGAACTACCGTGGGATGGTCGAGTTTGGACTGTTCAGGACCGCCGTAGCCAACATAGCGATCGTCCTCGTCATAGTAGCTACGTTCACGATGCTTTTGAGCACGTTCACTGCGTGGATGGCAGTTCGCAGGCCCTTTGCCGGCAGCTCCGTCCCGGACTCCCTGGTGTTCATAATGATCGCCGTTCCCGGCGTGGTCACGGCGCTAGCTCTGATGTTCGTCTATTTGAGCGTACCTTTGCCCATATATGGCACGATCTGGATCCTAGTCATCGGGTTCTCTACCCTATACCTGGTGTACGCGAGCAGACTTATGGGAGGGTCGGTCATCCAGATTCACCAGGAGTTGGAGGAGGCTTCTTACGCCAGCGGGGTTTCATCGGCCATCACTTTTCGTAGGATAGTTATTCCGCTCTTGATGCCTTCCTTCCTGAATGGCTGGCTTTGGATAGCCACACACGCGATGAGGGAAACCGCCCTGTCGGCGATGCTTCTCACACCCGGCAACGTGGTGCCCGCGGCCCTGCTCTGGAACAAGTGGACGAGCGGGGGCGACTTGCCGTTGGTAGCCGCGATGAGCGTTGCGCTGATGGGCGCCGTGGTCTTTCTAACCTTGATTGGACGGAGCTTCCTGCTTCGCAGAGGGCTTGGGGCCTGAGCGCACCGGCGCTGGAAACGTTCTGAGCGTTGAGGGTACAGCGAATGCTGACTGTAAAAGGACTGCACAAGAAATTTCAACTGAGTCAGGCCGAGCACGGCGCGGTCCAAGCCCTGCAAGGCATCTCGTTCGAGGTAGCGGAGGGCGAGTTCTTTACGCTCCTCGGGCCCAGTGGCTGCGGTAAGACGACTGCCCTACGCTGCGTCGGAGGTCTCGAGAGACCGGATGCCGGCGAGATCCTCATTTCCGGCCAACGGGTGTTCTCATCCGACCGAGGCTCCTTTGTCCCCTGCTACAAGAGGGACATAGCTATGGTATTTCAATCGTACGCTATCTGGCCCCATATGAGCGTGTTTGACAACGTGGCCTACCCACTAAGATACGGCCAGAGGCACGGCACGAGCAAGCTGTCTGCGCCGGAGGTAACGGAGCGGGTGCAGGACGCACTCACCAAGGTCCGTATGCTCGGTATGGAGAAGCGGCCCGCGACTGACCTGAGCGGTGGACAGCAGCAGCGCGTCGCTCTCGCTCGCGCGCTGGTCAGACAGGCGAAGCTGATGCTTTTGGACGAGCCACTGAGTAATCTCGACGCGAAGCTGCGCGAGGAGATGCGCTGGGAGATCAGGGAGTTGGTCAAGGAGGTAGGGCTCACTGCCGTGTACGTGACTCATGACCAGGCGGAGGCCCTGGTGATGTCCGACAGGGTAGCGGTGATGAGGCAGGGCCAGGTCGTGCAGTGCGGCCCTCCCAGAGATATGTACTTGCGCCCTGAAAACGAGTTCGTCGCGGCCTTCGTCGGGAGCATCAACCGTATACCGGGGACTCTGGCCGATGAAGGCAGCGCCTCAGGCACGGTTAGAGTGGCCACGGCGCTGGGAGCAATGCTCGCTCAGGCGCGGGAGGAGCTCCAGAAAGAGCGAAACGTCGTGCTTGCCATCAGGCCCGAGAACGTTACAGTGAGCCAGGAGGAGCCCATTGGCTCACGGGCTAACATACTACGTGGCACCGTGTCGAGGACCTTGTTTGCCGGGGATTATCTGGACTGCTCTGTCGTTCTGGACAATGGGCAGCCGTTTCGCGCGAGGCTGCACCCGCTGCAGGAGATAGCCGTAGGTGCGCGGGTCTACCTGTCCTTTGAACCCAACTTATGTGTCATAGTTCCGGCGCTGGAATCACAGTAACGTCGAGCCGCGAGAACGTTGACACTTCCGCCTGATCTGTGATAGCATTCAGGCGCTCATCTTGAACCTTCGAGGCATTGCAGAGAAATTGGAGCTTGGCAACCGTACAGGAGTTTGGTTCGCGTGACTGCCACTATGCCAGACGAACTGCTGGCCGAACAGGCCAAGACGGATGTCAGCGCGTTCGGCGTCCTCTACGAGCGCCATCTGCGCAAG
>JACQUC010000270.1 GCA_016210495.1 Chloroflexota bacterium | reverse complement strand
CGGACATGTAGGATAGCGGTCTTCTTCGGTGTCACCAGCCTGTCTGTGAGTGGCTGCGGGCAGCACAGTCAAGGGCATGGCCCCAAGTTTTCCGGCTATCATGCCCTGCTTTATCGTCCTGATGATGCCGGTGGCCACGGAGGGGAAAAGTAGCCCAGCCTGCCGCCACTGCGTAATGAGGTGGTCGCCTACCAGCACTCTGTCGGTCCTGCTGGTTATGGCGGCGATGATGACCCCCTGACGGCCCAGTTGGTAAGCGTTGGAACTCACTATCACCGCGGGCCGGCGCTTCACCCCGGTCTCGTCGGGGAAGACAAAACTGACCAGGACTACTTCTCCCCGACTATACCCGGTCATAGGCTTTGTCCTTCTCGTTGTCCCAGATTTCGGCGAGCACCGGGTCCGCTGTGGCCGTCAGCGCCACCAGCTCTTTCGTCTCGTCCTCGGGTATGCCCTTCCTCAGTGCCTTATCCAAATCCTCTTTGCGGAAACGCCAGCAGCCCCTCCTGCTGGTCCGATGACCCACCAGCTCTCCCTCCTGGCACAGCCTGTAGATAGTCCGCTTGGAGAGGCGCAAATATTCGGCGGCCTCGTCTATTGTGAACCGCTCCTGCTGTACTACCACGCTGTCACTCCTGCTTGTTGAGCTCTGACAGAAGTCTAGCCCGGTTGGCAACAAATGGCAACAGTTTGCAACATTATGCAGTGATGAATGACGTGGCGCGGGAGGCTGTCATAGACGTATCTATTAATCATGAGACCATTAGTAGACTCTGCGTCCAAAGGACGTTGAAGGAACGCTTGATTCGCAGAACTACGGGCACCGGAACTCCAGCGATAGAGCGAGTGAACCCTTATGTTCGCTATTCCTTTCATGTCAGCACCGACTCGATTACGAAGTGGAATTCATCAAGGCGACGCGCATCTGCCAGCCGGAGTCCGGCGGCTTGCAGCAGCTCTTTGAAGTCGCGCAGGTCGCGTTCTCGGCCTCCTGTCATCACCAGCATGTTGAGGTCGAGGAGACCATTGGTTGGCGACTTCTCACCTAACAGGCCTTCGACCACGTATAAGTGCCCCCCGGGATCGAGTGCATTAGCGGCCCGGCGGAGGATACGCACCGCAGCCTCGTCGGGCCAGTCGTGAAGAACTCGCGCGAGGAAGATGGCATCACCACCGGTCGGCCACTGATCGAAGATATCTGCAGCCAGCACTTCTATCCGGTCCACTAGGTCGGGAGGCGGCGTGTAGTCACAAGCTACCTCCGGGCGCTCCAGGAGCGCGCCGATCAAATTGGCCTGGGCTCGCAAAAGTATTGAGAGCAGGTCCCCGCTGCCGCCCCCAGCATCGATCACCCGACGGTGTTGCTCCATGTGGACCAATGATGGGATGGCGGCGTAGTCCTCTTGTGCATATGCCCGGAGGGCCCGATGGTACGCTGAACGTTCGTCAGGCTTTTCGGCCAGCCAGGCGAAGAAGGGGCAGCCGAACAGGGCTTCGAATGCCGATTGCCCCGAACGAAGCGAAGTGCCAAGCTGTCGCCAAGCGTCTAGATGGACGCCAGCCCACACCCGCGCGGCTGGTGCCATGGAGTGCGGATGGCTAGCGTGGAGCAGGTTCCCGCGGTCGGTAGTCTCCCACCGTCCTTCCGCGCCGGGCGAGACGAGACCGAGTTCGTGCAGCCCACGGACCAGACGCGCCGCCATGCCTGGGGCCAGCCCCAGCCTTTCATCCAGTTCTCGCGTTGTGGCCGGGAGTGCTTGAAACAACCCCAGTTCCACGGCCGTGGCTATCGAGAGCGTGCGCCAGTACCCGACCAAGTCAGCCGATACAGTGTCGACCGGTCTACGAGCGGGGCGTAGCTCGGAAACCCGTGGGCCAACCTCATTGATGATTAGAAGAGCGCCGTCATGCGTCTCTACTCTGGCTTGCCCATTGTAGAAGGGCTCCACCATCGCATATCGCTCTGGATAGAGGGGACGGCCCGATTCATCAATGTGGGTCCAGCCGCCCCGATCCCGGGCCCGAGCGAAGCCCTTATGGAAGACGTCCAGGTCAAGCCATGCCGTCCCGTTGAGAAGGTTCCCGTCTTGCCGAATGTGGACCAACATCCCGGCGTGCCTCTGCACGACTGCGGCTCCCTTCCGGAAGTCGCCAGCATAACGGTAGCGTCCACGGTACGCATGTCGCCCTTCGGGATCAATGTGGAAATAGGCGCCGTCGTCGTCCCGAACCGTGCAGCGCCCATCTTGGTAGTTCCCGCACCAAGCGTATCGCTCAGCATAAAGCCGTGTCCCGTCCGGTCGGATGTGGAACCATCCTTCGCCAGCTTGCACGGCCGCTCGTTCCTCGTAGAACCCAAACGTCCGCACATAACGTTGCGGGTAGGCAGGTATGGCTGTGACTTTGATGTGGTATGCCCCACTATCGCCGAGGACCGCCGCAAGCCCGGGTGAATGGAACTCGAGAACGTCGCGGAAACGCGCGGTGTAGAGCGGCTCCCCATTAACAAGATGGTGGGTGCGATCCGGTGCTATGGTTGTCCTTGGCCAGATCTCGTCGCTCACGGTGCCTCCTCCGGCTTGCGCATAGTACATCCAAGGCAGAGCGTGCGGGTCCGGTAGGTTTTCAGTAGACGCTGGTACGCCACTCCAGTCCAGATGTCCTGGATGTTCATCTCTTGCAGATTGCCGAACTCCCCGAGAGACCTGCGCTGCTCGTCCGGCGCACAGCATGGGTTGAATATCCCTTGAGCACTGACCCATGCCTCCTGGCCGAGGAAGGGACATCGGCCGCCCGGCGCTAGGTCTTCGACCGCCGTCTCGCCCAACAGATACATGTTGTCGAGGAGTACCTGCCTGCCGTTCGGAAGTCGATACTCCTGCGCGGCAGCGCGTGCGTCGAGCACGGCCTGGTTCCAGCGAGCGATGGCTCCGGGGCTGCGGCGCATAGAGAGCGGCTTGATCTCGTCGAAGTGCGCCCATAAATGGTGTCCCTTAACGCGATCAACGCCGAGGCTTGCGGCCAGGCGAACAATGTCAGCGAGTTCGTGGACATTATACTCAAGGAACGTCAGTTGGAAGGTCACGCGGCAGTAGTTAGCACCGCGGGCAGCGTGGGCGTCCCTCACCTCTACGAAGGTCCTGACATTGCGGAGCATCTTGTCCCAACGCGACCCAACCATGATTCGTTCCTGGATGCATTTGGTCGCTCCGTTCCACGAGATCTTTACATCAGAGGTGACCGGGGCGATACGTTCGGCCCAGTCTCGTGCACCCTTGCGGGGGAAGGTGCCATTCGTTGTAAGGTTCAGCTTGACGCCGAACTCCACACACATGCGGAGGATATCCTCAAAGTGGTCGTAGAGAAGTGGTTCACCCATCGTCGAGGGGATGATCTCGCGTAGTCCCGTCCCGTGCGACTCCTCGAGCACGCGGCGAATGAGATCAATGGGCATACGGCGGCGAGGGAGCTTCGCTGCCGGCCGCTCCTTTTGGGTAGGGCTGTAGTCCGAGAATGCCTCGCACATGATGCACTTGAGGTTGCAGTCATCCGGATTGGTATCAAAGGTGATGCGCCATGGGCCCTTGGCCGGGCTAATGCGGCCGTTGTTCCGCCGGGCAATCATCTCCTCGTAAATGCGCTCGATATCACGAACATGCCCGTGAATGTCGGGGATATCCCCCGTTTCTGACTGAACATAACCACGTTGCCCGAGGCGTTTCCCCAGGGAAGGGTCATCTACAAGACGTTGCATCTGTTCGGCCAGCGCTCCTGGGCTACGATGCTGAAACAGCAGCCCGTTAACCTCGTGGTGCACATATTCGCACATCCCTCCGACGTCCGCTGTGATCACAGGAACGCGGGCCTGCAGTGCCTCGTGGATTACCAAAGGGGAGTTCTCCACCCATATTGAAGGACCGACAATCGCATCCACCAAATTGAAGACGTCGGAGACGATGTCAGTGTTACGATATTCCGGCAACCACTCGACGCGCTTGCGGACTCCTTCGGGGAGCGAGTCCGTACGGGCTATCAATGCCCTGGTGTCCTGGCCGTGCGGACGCCCCCAGACGCGAAGGCAGGCGTCACCGCGCAACATCCCAAATGCTTGAACAAGCTGGTGGATACCCTTCGCTGGCCCGTGGGTGCCGATGTAGCCGAAGGTGAAAGGCTCACCATCGACGCGCCTGCGGCCCTTGAGCCGCCGCAGGTCGAAACCGTAGTCAAGGTGGACGAGCTTGCGGCCGGGCAGGCCGAACTCGTGGCGATATCGGTCGTGCAAATAGCGCGACGGGGCGACAAAGAGGTCAACCAGTTCGACTATCTCCCGCATGTGCTTCATCCGTCGACTGACCCATGATGTCCAGTGGGCGATGTCCTCCTCACGTTCGCCCGGCGCGCCCGAGAAGTAGCGAGCGTAGCAACGTTCAGCGCACTTGCGGTTTTCCTGCCCGTCGCAAACTGCCCAGAGGTCACCGGGTTGCCGGGGATGCATCTGCATGAACTGACCGCGAGGGCACATCAGCCAGTAATCGTGCAGAGTGTAGACGATGGGGATTTCCCGACTCGCAGCCTCGATAACTAACGACGTTGAGAGGTGATCAAGGTGACCGATGTGAGCGATGTCGGGCTGGAGTCTATCCAGGAGTTCGGCGAAGCGCTGGTCGACCCCTTCGTGGCGGTAACGGTCGCGGCTTCGCGGAATATTAACAATGTGGAGCCTGATCCGTGGCTCGTCGTAGTCGGTCTCTTCGCGCATGGCAAAATCGGGCGCGAATGGGTCTTCTTCCCTGGTGAAGACATGGACATCGTGTCGCTGGGCCAGACCTTGGCACAGCGTCTGCGTATAGACCTCGGACCCAGCGTTGTAAAGCATCGGATAACCATGAATGACCTGCAGAATGATCATGCTTCCTCCTTCAGCGCCGCATTGCGGTTCGAGGATTCGCGTGCTTCCGCGGCAAACGCTTCTACCATCTGTCGAATGCCGTCTTCGATGCGCACGTTAGCAGACCAACCCAACAGTTCCTTGGCGCGCGCAGGGTTACCATAGAAATGGGCCACGTCAAAGGAGCGCGGCGGCGCCATGATAATCTCCGACCGGTTACCGTTAGCTGCGTTCGCTAGCTCGGCAAGCTGGCCAAGCGTCGTCGGCCGGCCGGTGACCAGATGAATTGGTGGAAGCTTGGTCTCGCCCGCCTCAAGCACCTTGATGATCGCGAGGATACCACGAGCCGTATCATTTAGGTGGGTGAAATCGAAGGTATGGCCACTGCCGTCTACGCGAAGCGGCATACCAAGTGCCGCGCTACGGGTGAACGCTGGCACGACGCGGTCGGCATGATCCGTGGTGCTGCCGTAGACGTTTGACAAGCGGACGACAGCAGTGCGAAGTCCGCTCCCTCTCGCTTCGTCGACCGCGCGTTCCGCGGCAACCTTCGCCCGGCCGTAGATGTTTACCGGTTTGAGTGAGCTGCCCTCATTCACCGGAAGCTCATCGGCTTGTCCGTAAACCTCCCTGCTGCTGGCAAAGACGACCCAGGGTGGATCTTCTTGGCCCAGAGCGGCTCGAAGGACATTTTGAGTACCCTCGGCATTGGTTCGCCAGCAAAGGTTCGGTTCGCGTTCGCCACAGACGACTCGAGAGACAGCGGCGAGGTGAACGATTCCCACGCACTTACGGGCCATGCTAGTCACGGCGTCGAGGTCGAGGATATTGACTCTTTCGGCATGCCCCACGGGGCATGCGATATCACAGCGCTGGATGGCAAACCCCGAGGCTCGGAGGGCATGAGAAAGACTGGTGCCGACAAGTCCCTCAGACCCTGTCACCAGAATCAAACGCAAGAACACCTCCGATCGCTTCTTATCTGCTGGCTAGTGTAGACTCAAGTCTGGTGTGCTTTACCAGTAGGCTTTCCTCGTTCAGAAGCATCGTCTTGGTCGGTTTGTTGCGGGAGACGCCCAGTCGCCCTGAAGAAATCCTCCAGGTGCTTGGGTACTTCAGGCTTGGTATGCTGTTGCTGGCGTGCTGTCAGCCGCGCCGCCGCGTCAGCCTCAATTTTCTCCCGCAGCATCTGCCATACCGCCGTCAGGTAAGAGACCCACCCCCTGTTATACTCTGCTCTCGCTAGTATGTAGTAATTGGTTCCCTCATCAAGGTCAAACATCCGGGCGAACCAATCCTCGTGCTGCTGCTGGGCAACCGCATACCGATTCTCAGGCGCTATCCTCCAGCCACCGAGGAATTCTCCAGGCTCTCCGCCTGTCCGCCTGCCTATTGATATGTTGTGGAACAGGTCCTCGAAGTCCTGCAGGCTGGCACCTTCAGCCCACTTCTTCGCGTTCTCTCTACCTATCGCCTCCCAGTCTAGGATAGTCTTCTTCGAGTACTCCTGGAAGAATCGGTTGGCCAGCGCCTCCATTCCATCGGCGCTGGCCTGCTTCCGCCCCTTCTCGTAGGACTCGATTAGCGCCGTGATGGCATCCCTGCACACCTGGGAGAGGTTATAAGTTCCCCT
This sequence comes from Chloroflexota bacterium, assembly GCA_016210495.1. The sequence continues at coordinate 240 of JACQUC010000270.1, read as the reverse complement.
CAATGGCTTGAACCGATCGTAAAGTTCATTCGGGACATTGATTCCAATGCGCATACTGAACTCCTCGTATGTCTCTATACAGACAAGCATACACTAGCATCATATGTCTGTCAAGACTGATATAAAACAATGGAATAACCAGCACCAGCTTCAATGGTCATTTGGTAGATGAGCCCTCTGCCCTCCACTGTTACAATGCCCTAATCAGCCGCCAGCCCAGCATAGGACTAAACTCCCGCT